>NZ_JAPEHT010000016.1 GCF_028823615.1 Planococcus sp. A6 | reverse complement strand
CCTTCCATCTCAACTATCTTTAAGAGAAAATGAAGAATTTAAAACAAGGAAACGCAGTTTAATAGCGTTTCGGGTGTCGGCTTTTGCGCCATTTTCGCGCTCTTCTTTAATTTTTGGTATCACCAGCGGTATCAGGGTAATAAAAAAAGCCCCTCTGCTTCAACTGTTTCCGCAGTCGAGGCGAGGGGCTTTTAGTGTAATAATACTATAGTGTTACTTACTTCTTATTTTACATCTTCTTCAGATATTCTTCCACTTTTTGAGCTGTCTTAAATCGGGTTCCGCCTGAAAGTACGGTAAACTTCGCTGCATCAATTCCATCCTTCGTTGCACCTACCAGGTACACGTGTTCTAGTCTGTTATCTGGCAGCCCCCGTTTAGGGTAGATGCCTGTCTTCGTTCGGATGGATAAGATTTCAGCGGATCCATAGTCTGCCGATGAACCGATTACGATTGCCTCTTTCACTTCCTCGTCCTCCTTCGGTTTTTCTGCTGGTTTGGCTGGCGGATTCGGTTTGTTCAGATTTGCAAGAATGGCATCTAGCTTAGATTGAGAGGCTTTCCCCCAAATACCATCTACTAATAGGTTGTTTGACTTCTGGAACGCTCTGACCGCTTTCTCCGTCGCATCTCCGAAGATGCCATCTGCATCAAGTGGTGGACGGACGCCAGTCTTATTTAATGATTCCTGCAGGATCTTCACGGCGGGGCTGCTGTCGCCGTTCAATAGATAGTCCCTGACAACCGCAGAGGGCTTGGAGGGCACTTTCTCACCCTTCAACTCCGCCAACCTTGCCCCGATTCGATTGCGAACGCTTTGCGCTCTGCCTTCATCCAGGATGCGATGCGGACAGTTCTTGCCTGACCAATCCCGATGCCATTTCACACGGTCCATGCCCCACCCCTTATCTTTCAAGATGTGCGCCACGTATTCGATGGCGTTCTCTTCGGCTGCTGCGTATTTCGGGCCGCCAGACTTCGAGTAACAGATTTCAATACCGATGGATGTCCGGTTACCTTTGCCGTTGCCACCATCGCCCGCATGAAACGCATTGCGGCTGAACGGAATCGCCTGGACAGCGTAACGGTCGTCAATAGCTGCATGGTAGGAAACCATGTTCGCGTTGTTTGTCATGTAGGAAATCTCGCTGAGTGCAGCTGCATCATTCCAGGTGTTGTGGATCGTAATCGATTGCGGAATCATGTGATAGGGTGCTTTTGTTTTATACTTTGATTCGGGTATGAATCGATTCAGTATTTCATAAGCCATTCTATTTCAACCTCGCTCTCTTCAACGCATCCTCTTGCTTCTTGGCTTTTTCAGTAACTAGGTATTGATTCTTCCAGATGCCGTACCCGATAAGGATTAGCGGGATAAGAGCCGTTAAAAATCCGATAAACGCTTCAATCGTCATCTCATTGAAATGTGCGAGCTCTACATCAATAGCTTTGAAGAATAAATAAAGAGCGCTGAGCACTCCGCCCACCGCCGCAATCACCTGTTTCAACTTGTCTGCTGTCATACAAAATCACTCCTTCTATTTTGATAAAAGCTCCAAAATCCCGATTAAGATACTCCCCGACCCGACCAAGGCGACCGCGACCTTACCCGATACCTCCCAGAACTTTTCGGAACGGCTTTTTTTTAGTTCGTGTTTTCGCTCTTCGCCTTTTTCTCTATTACCCATCAAGGCTTCAATCATCTTCCACTGCTGAGAGCTCTGCTCGCGCATAACTGATTGCGTATCGCTATTCCCTTGGAGCACGGTGTTCTTTAAATCCAAGAAACTCATATTGATGGTTTTAAACTCATGCTTAAGTGTTCTAATGGACTCTTCATGCATTTCGATGGACTCTGCTTTTTCTTTATCGGCTTGCTCAAGATTGACGATTCGATTTTCATGATCTTCCACCATCTTATACATTGATCCGCCTTCTTTCGTATTTGGCATATCAATCCCCCTTGCTCTCTTTATGGGTATATAAAAAGAGCGCCCTCTAGGACACTCTTGTAATTTATATTTTTTCAAATAACTAAAATTTTTATTCACAAATATTTGTGAATAGGGTATTCTAATAATGTTCTCATCTTTCTATATCCTTCCCCTGATGCGTGTCTCCCAAGACCAGCGCGCCAGGGGTTTTATTTTTATCAAAACAAAAAGAGCGCCCTCTGGGAAAGGACACTCTGAATATTAATTTATTTTGGTTTTCGTACTACGCAGTTTGTTCCTACACCGAATTTTAGGTATAAAAAATAGACCTATCAGGTCTTTATTTTGTGTACTGAAAAAGTCATTAACTTAAACAGACGCAAGAATATTCGATGCCAACTGATTCCCTAACATCGCCGATCCGATTTCGTTAGGGTGTAAACCGTCAGCTAAATAATAGTCAGCTGTATATTTATTGATACTTGACGTTCGGTAGAAGTCAAATGCAGTTACGTGATTCAAAGCGCATACTTCATTAATTGCGTCTTGAAAGTCGATAAGAAAATCCCCGTTGGTGTTTCCGTTTTCGTCTGAATTTAACCCATCACCACTAGACAGTCTTGACCGGAACGTTGGTCCAATAAAGAACAATTTAATATGCGGATATGCTGTTTGAATGGTCTGGATGACGTAATTAATAGCGCCCTTGAAAGTGGCGTTGGTGTCAGCATTAACACCAATCGGTCTGTCGCCCCTGAAATCGTTTGTCGAAAATGCAATTGTAATGGCAAACACGGTGTTGTAATCTAAGTTTTTCAGAAACTCTACTAAAGCTGATTTCCCAAGATTAACAGCCGCGGCTTCCTGCGCTGTAAAATCCCCCGAAACAATCGCGTCCGCTAATCGCATCATGCTAAAAGCTTCATAATCCGCAATCGTGTGATAGGACATTCTTGTCCCACCTACCGTTGCATTATGCACTGTCATTCCTGTGCGCTCTGCCAATGTATTTAAATAGGAGGGTTCTCTGTCTGCCATGCTATCGCCGAAAGAAACCGTTACTTCACCTTTCAAGTGAGTTGCCGACTGAACACTAAACGATTCAGCGCTTTTGCTGGTCACCTTATTCCCATCAAAAACCATGATTTCTTCTTGCTTCGGCTTTCGGTAGCTATAGGTATCTCCAAACCACCCTATCGCCGAAAGTATTTGATCCATTTCATCGGCTGTAGGTTCGTTTCCTGCGCCGAATGATGCTGTTAAGTCGATAACGAATGAATTCTTTAAAAGGGATTCTGTCCAACCACTGGCTCGAAAATCCTCAACCCTAAGCGATGCCGTCCCTGTGACAGCTCCTGTATTGATAGCGCTCACGACTTCATATTGATTTGAACCGCTGTGAAATACGGAATCATTTCCAGGAATGCGGATGCCCACTGATGAAGAATCTGCTTTGATTTCCATACCTACATAATATTTGTTCCCTAATACCGTAGCGAAATTTTGCCAAAGACGACTACCAGCTGCAATTGGAAGGAATTTACCGATGTTATCTAAAACCGAATGGGTTACGTTGGATGCGTTGTAAATCCACGGGTTGGTAAAGTTTCCATTAGGTGTAAGGTTTTGAAGAGTTACCGAATCAACAGATAAGTCGAAGAAAGCTTTTTGAAGTTTTTCATATCCTACTGAATCATTTTGTGGCTCCGAAAGAACATTAACCGTTCCATTCCCTGTAACAAGTGCCATCAAGTCATCGTTAATATCTTCTGGCGCCGCCTTCTTACCCCCTCCGACTTTATCTGCCAACTGCGTAGTAAGCTTCTCATTAAAAGCACGTAAGTTCGGCTCGCCCATTCGAGCATCCAATACTTCCGTGTCCTCTGTGAACGCACCCACGCCATCATCTACACGCTGTTTTAGCTCATCGACCTTTGGAACAATTGTGGACTCAAACTCCTGCTGCAACTGCGTCTGTTCGTTGCGCAACTGCGTCACCGTTGTTGATTTAACTCCTACTACATCCATACTCTCAGAAGAGGCGGCAACTCGAAGGCGGCCGTCGCTTTCATTGGAAGGGTAGATCACTTGGAACTCAGGATCGGCAGGATCGGTTACGATAAACTCGATTAGGAGTGTACCGTGGTCTAACTCTTTCGGCATCTTTTGCGTGATGGTTTGCTTAGAAGCATCCCACCCTGCAGAACCTTCAAAGACGACCCCATTACCGCTACCTCTGATTGTTGTACTAATGTTTTTTCCCGCTAGATCATCGACTTCTCCTCGGTAATTTAGCGCTTTAAAAGCGAGGGTAGGACGGTCCCCTTGCTTAAAAGAAGACCCACCCTCGATCAGTTTCAGCGATGTGTTATTAACCTTGTTATTCATTCGGCGCCTCCTTTAAAACCAATTTTGGTTTCATTTTCTCGATAACTACTTTGTAAAGACCTGCATTGTTTGCAGTCTCCTCGTCGGCTATAAAGAAATAGTCATATTGCTCAGTAGCGACAATGTCCTTGCCTGCGTAAACGCTTTTGACTTCTCCAGCCTCATTAACGTCTACATATAATTGAATGGGGGCTCCCATGGGTTAACCTCCTTACTGTTCTAACCAAGCTTTTACGATACGCCCTCTTGCTTCTCCGCCGACCGTGGTATTCAGCCGAACGTATACGCCGCGCTGATCGCCTGTCGGAACACCTAAATCTACTGTCAAAACCGTTGAAGCTGATGTCGCGTCCGTCTCTCCGTAAACGGCTGTCTGAGCCAAGGTTGCACCGCCACCACCTACTTCATAAATCCCAATCCGGGACCCTTTGCCGCTGCCTAGGTCGTGCGCGACGACCATCATCTTCAGGTAACGGCTCTTATGGGCGAAGAAGTAAGCTTCGCAGTTCTGCGGATCTGTTTCAGTTGTCGCCCAGTACACGCCTACTTCTGAAACGGTTGGCTTGTTTCGAAATGTCGGGTTCGTCGGCTGCAGGGAAAAATCATTCTGAAGCAAGCCATTGCTCACAGAGAGGGCCCCATCGGGCCGCTCGATTGTCAACGCCCCGCGCGCAATATAAAGCCCATTCGATGTCAGCTCGACGAATTTCGTTACGTCCGCTGGATTGATGGCCTTCAGCATTGCTCCATCCCAAAAGAAGAGGTTCTCTTCTCCGACAATCTGGACAAAATGCGTGTCCAGCGATCCGGTGACGATGTTATTTGCGTTGAAGTTGATTCCGTTAACGTTCGCAAAGTTGACCGTGCCACCGAGAGCATCCGCCGAGAATGCCTCCAGGACAAACATGCTGCCGTCGTGGATATGCATCTCAACTTCTCCGTCACCGACAGGGCGGTACCATAAGTCGCCTTTCGTACCGGCGGTAGGTTCAACCAGGCTTCGATACACTTTGTTTTTGCCGTTTGCGGCGATTTGAACACGAGTGACGCGCTTATCGACTCGTTCAACCTTGTCATCGATTGTAGAGTCGATGCTTTTACTCAAGCTGGTCCGGGCTTCCCCAACTTCGATCTCGTCGTACTGATCAAGCAGCACGTTCCAGATAACCCGGATGATTTTTGCTTTCGTCTGGATGTCGAACTTCTCGAAATACACCGTCACCAAGTCGCACAGTCCGATTGCTTCGACTGCTTGCTGATTCTCTGAATTGAGTGCTTTGGCCAAGTCGACGAACTTCAGTTTCAAATTCACTTTCGGGACGCCGATGTTGTTCGAAGTGATGTAGCTTTCAGCCCGGCTGCGCAAAGCGGAGACAGTTGTGATTTCATCCTCGGAAAAGTCTACTTTTAAAATCTTGCGCCGAGCGAAGTTCTCGACGTGTTCGCTGTCAACAAAATACTCCGGCAGCGTCACAGTGATTTCGTTCTCGTCATCGTCTGTATAAATCGAATACGGATAGACGGATGTATACGTGCTGTCTATCGCCTCTTCTTGCGTCAGCTCGGTTAGGTTCCGGCCGTAAGCGATTAAAGCGCCGCTGTCATTCCCTCGCTGTGCATAGAGTCCGACATGGTAGTTATCAAAGCGGTATTCGCCGCCATACGTATCGAGAATAGATCCGGACATACCGCCGAGCGCCTTTCTGGCGTTCTCTGTGTCCGATAAGGTCCATTTGCCCTGACCTGTTGTCAGAATGTCACTGAACGTCGTAAACGGATGCTCATCGACCATTGATGCCGCCCAAGTTGCAAGCGCTACACTAGCATTGCCACTGAACGGAATGTCCGGCTTCAATGACAAGTCCTGAGCCAAATAGCTGATATGTTCTGCATCGATTGTGACCAAGCCTTTCATCGGCTTGCTGATCCGGATGATTTTAAAACGCTGGTCCTTCAATAGATGGCCGGCATCGCATTTTATCAAGCGGTCGTATTGCAAATCGTGAAAATGCTTTCCGGCTACCGGATATTTCAGTTCTAACTCAAAACGACACGCCGAGCCCTAAGTGGTTAAAATCTGTTTCATTCGCTTTATATAAAATCGGATTGCTCAAACTACCGCCTCCCAGCGCGGCGTGATCTGGAGAGCCGTTACACTGCCCGTCCATGTGATGACGTTATTGCCTGGAGGCAACTGCGGAAACATCGGACGAAGGTTGCCGTTCATTTTATTTCCTGCGTTCGCCTCTCCCTTGTAAACCGACATGCTGGCGGAGTCGATGGTGATGCTTCCGTCAACGCTTGTCAGGATGGCCCAGGGTTCTCCGTTCCGGTTGAGCTGAATGTTGCCGCTGCCTGTGATTTCGATAAGCGGTTTTGCCGTACGATCCTCCGAGTTATAAAGTGCGGCGCCATTTGTCATGTTCTGCGGTTCCAGTCCGAGCAGTGCAAATTTAATCGGATGACATTTAAAGTTAAGTGGGATCTTCCCGAATCTCGGCAGCAGATCCTCTACATCGAATTGCTCGTAAAAGATTGCTGAATAGATGTAGTCGGGATCCCATGATAAGTAAAGCGGCTTGTACCGCACGTTCTTCTTTAGCCATCGGGAGATTCTGCTCGATGCTGCGTGAGCGTCCTCCCCTTCAGCTCTTAGATATACACGTATCGGGTAGATGAACGACTCGAAACGATCATTGTCCATCGCAAGGTCACCGTCTCTGCCCTGTACGGTTTCGAACTCGACATCATAGCCGGGGCTGTGCTGCGTCGTGTCTGCGCTGATAGTTAGCCCCATCTCCGATGATGCCTGGTCGTTATATTCAAAATAGGCCCGTTCGTAAGATTGAACTGTGATGTCATCCATCCATGCTTCAGTCATACGCTAGACGCCCCCTTTCTCTTTTCGTGAGCCAAGCCAAGTCGTGAGACAAGGTTTCAATGTCACGATCTGAATGGTTTTCGAACTTCCCAATATGCACGTTTACAGCACCTTCGTTGATAACTTGTGCGCCGCGTCCAGAATCTCCTGAAGAGGATTTGCCTGCTTCTCGTGCATACTTCATCGACACATCGTGCGGGATGACTTGCGCGCCGTTAGGGAGATTCACAAGCTCCCCGCGTCCGCCTTCGTTCATCCGAGCAAAGCCGCCTTGCCAGTCATCCGTTCCTCGATAAAGCATAGGAATCTTGCCGATACTCACGCCCGGAATCTTATTGATCAGGCTGACGGCTGAGTTGATGCCGCTAATCACGTTATTGACAAACCCTTTCACTCGGGAGACAAGCGCCTCCATGTTGTCGCCGATGCCACTGAAAACCGTAGAAACGAAACCTTTAAGACCGGTCCAAGCTGTCTGAATCGCAGTGAAAACGCCAGTTATTTTCGTTGACACCCGAGTCATAATGGTCGAGATGACTGACCAGATGCCGTTGAATACGCCAGAGACAGTCCCACTCAACTGCGAAATAGTATTCGCGATGGTTTGAATCGCCCCACCGATGAACGCCATGATGTTCTGGAAGATACCGGATATGATGGAGAATACCGTCGTAAAGACACCGGAGACGAAAGCGAGAATCGGTGTGATGACATTGAAGATAGAGGCGATAATGCCCGCGATGAAGGTTACGATCGGTGCAATAATCGCGATAATCGTGGTTATCAACCCTGCCACAAATGCGATAATCGGCATGAGAGCGGCTATGATACTTGCTGCCATGTTCACGATAGCTGAAATGATAGCAACCGCTACAGGTATGATGGCCTGAAGTATCGCTATGATCGCCCCGATAATGGCAATGAGTGCTGGCGCCACAGCTTGAACGATATTCAAGATGACGTCCACTAGCATCATAATGACAGGCACTACAGCGCCGATGATGGTTGCTGCAAGTGGCAGCAGCTGTCCAATCAGACTTGCTACCGTTGCAACAAGCGACATGACCACAGGCACGAGCTGCATGAACAGATTCACCAGAACCGGAAGGACCGCCGAGACGATACCCATAATCGCGCTGGCGAGCATTATCACAATCGGTATTAAGTTTGCAATCACGTTCATGACAAGCGGAATCACCGCTGCGGCTAGTTGACCGAGGGCCGTGCCGAGTGTCGTGAGTAAAGGCAGAATCAGTGAGGCGATTTGCGAGAACCCTGCGGCTAACTGCGGCCCGAACTGCGTCAATGCAAGCATTGCCAGTTTCAGAATCGGATTGAACCCTAAGAACAGCGTAGCAAGAGATGTGACCGAGCCGCCTGCGCTTGTGAAGCCGCTGACAATACTCATGACAAATTGCGCCACAACTCCAACTACCGTCATGATGACGGACTTAACAGTCTCGAAGACGGTTAGCACTTTCGCACCAAAGCCCTCTGAGACAGCGGCAGCACCACTTGAAATCGAATCCCAGACAAGCTGCAGAATCGGAACGACGGTGCTGACGAATTGTGAAATGGCCGCGGAAGCTGATGTCCAAAGACTGGACAAGATAGGACCAGCGAAAGCGACAAAGCTACTCACGGCGTTTGAAATAATGGTGAAAGCTGTTCCGGCTAAGGTGAAAGCTGTCATGAACTTCCCTGCCAGCCCATCTGCAAAGGCAGTCGCGCTTGTTAAAGCACCGGACCACATATTCTGCAGAATGGGTTTGAGCGTTTCTATGACGCCCATAACGACTTCCTTGACCTGATTGAAAGCCGTCATCACCTTGTTCCTAAACTCTTCACTTCGGAGCATTGCGGTTGCGAATGCGGCGACCATAGCGACGACAGCCGCGATGACTAAGCCTGCCGGGCTGATTAAGAATCCGAACCCGGTGACCAAGGTCGCTAGTCCCATGCCGAGCATCCCGATGACGACCAGGAGAGGACCGATAGCCGCTGCAATAATAGCCGCAAGAATGGCGCCTTTTTGCATGGCAGGGCTTAGGTTTTGGAAGCTGTCGACCAACTCTGTAATGAAGAGCGTGGCTTTTGTTGCATAAGGCAGGAGTAGTGTCCCGACCGTGTTCGACATATTCGCAATGGCAAGCTGCAGGCGTTTGGTAACGTTGGCGTGGCTTTCGCTTGTGCGGGCAAAGTCGCCCTGCGCATCAGCCGTCGCTTGCATCAGATAACCGTAACGGAGCTGCACTTGTTCCGCCTGTGACATCTCGTTGTAAGCTGTATTAATGCCTTGAGCCATCGCGTAGGCCTCTAAGTTGGCGACTGACATGTTGATACCGAGCTGTTTAAGCGGTTCTGTCTCGCCGGAAATACCGGCGCGGATCTTGTCGAAAGCCTCTTCATGTTCAAGGTTGTAGAAGGACGCCATATCCGCAGATAAACCTGTGAGTTCGGTCGACATGTCGGACACACCCTTGCCGGTCATCCCACTAGATTTGAGCATAGCCCCTAGAGTACCGGTGAACTGCTTGGCTTGAAGTTCGGACAATCCAAAGCTCTTGCCTGCATCCTGAGCGAAAGAGTTAATCTCCCCCGCCGCATTGCCGAATGTGACGTCTACAACGTTTTGCACTTCCTGCAGATCCGAGGCGTAGTCGATAGCTTTCTTTCCTGCTATAAGCAGCGGTGCCGTTAATCCAATAGACATCCGACCGCCTGCATCCATTACGGATTTGCTCATATTATTCAGCCGATCTGCGATACCTTTTGTTTTAGCTGATAAATCGTCTAGCCCCGAAACAGCTTTTCCGATAGCGCCTGTAAAGCCTTTGGCATCGCCTGTAATGCGTGCCGATAACGTATAATCTGCCACTATTTTTTACCTCCTTTCTTCGAAGGTGTGGTGATTCCATTCCGTTCAAGTATTCGAGCGACCCAGCCCTTGCCGTTTTTCTTCTCGATGCGTTCGATTGTCTTCTCAGCATTTTGGTTGTATTCCTTATCGGCTTTTGTCTGCTTCTTCGGAAACAGTTCCTTGAACGGTTTGTTCTTGCCCCGATTGACATTCGCTTCAGCATTCAGAACGGCGTTTCGCATCCAGGTGGTGTCGTGAATAAATTTGTTTTCGTACTCTTTGGAGATGAACAGTTTTTCAACCTCTGTCAGACCATCGAACTCCGCACGGCTCATCCCAACACGGACAACAAAAAAAGCCAGCTCCTTTTCATAACGAAAAGGTTCAGCCAGCTTGTTCAGTCTTTTTTCTTCAGGTGTCGGAGTGTGCTCGCTCGGAATCGAGCTTTCAATCAGTTCTAACGGAACATAAACCCCAGGTCCTCTTGGAGTTTCTCAACAATCGCCATGTTTGTAGTTGCCAGTCCGTTTTCTTCAACGACTTTCTCGAACATTTCTGTCGCTTTGGATTGTTTCACTACTTCTTTTGTTTGCTCCTCGATGAGTGCAAAAGAAAACAGTGATTCTAAGATGTTATATGGCATAAAGCCGTTTGCACGAGTGATCTCGCCGACGATACTTACTTTCGTAATCGTTTCGATGGTCTTGAGTTTCTGCTGTGTAAATTTCAGGGTATAGGTTACGCCGTTTTGTTCGAACATGGTGAATCACACTCCGTCTCTCTATTTTTTATACTTCAGGTGCAAATGGTGCGTCTTCCAAGTCAACCAGCGCGCCAGTGCCTTGCAAGCTAGCCGTGTACGTTACTGCATCATCGTATGGAGCTTCGACCGGATAAGACTGTAGGATGGCCATACCGCCGAATAGATCCGTTTCGGTTTTTTGGTTCGTTACTTTAATCAAGAAAGGCTCGTCACTTTCAAATAGCGTTTTCAGCATTTTATGAGAATCGCTGTCACGTACATAAATGCCGTCGTTATCGATGGACCACTCCTTGAAACCGCCGAGAAATTCTTTCCAGCCGTCTGAGTCCTTAGATGTGACTTCGAACGTATCTTTGTCACGGTTGATCGTTAGACCTTGCTGACCTGCGATAGCGAGCAGTGCGCTGCCTGTTGAATCCCAAATGGAAAGCAGGATATCTTTACCGGCAATTGCCTTGTTTAGCTTGCCTGATAGTTCCGTTTTCAATGTTTCACTCATGTGAATTCCTCCTATATTTTCATTTTGTAGCCGTAAAATATGGTGATGCGTAAGCTGACCACGGCCATCGTGCTGCCATCTTCTTGATCCATAATCTGATTGACGCCTTCAAACTGCTGCAGCGTAACCTCGTAATCAGGAATCTCCAGTTCTGTGGAGAACGCTTCATACAGACCTGTGGTCATCGTATCAATAGCGATTGATGAATCGCCTTCAGCAAAGGCATAGATTAGAATCTCGAATGTGTCGCGGGCCATCGTTTTGCTGTCGTCCGGCTTCTGCAGAACCGTAGGCAACGCATAAAAAGGCACCGGCGTATTCGCTGGCACCTTGTCATAGCATCGCTTCCCGGTATAGCTTTGAATCCGTCCGATGATTGCGGCTCTCACAATCGTTGGGTTCGGTCTTTGATACATGGGGCATCACTCACTTATTTTAGTTTTTAAGTCCTGCTTGTAGATTGGTCGCTGCGTGTCGACGTTCGCCTGCAGAAAGTGCTGGCCTTGCACGAAACCGCCGCTTACTGTGCGGTGCCCGTACTCGACATGGGGCGCGTGCTGTGCGCCGTAACCCATTTCATCACCAGCGTATCGTGCAGACATCCGGAGCTCATTCGAATCAACAGGCGTGCCTCCCGGCTTCTGTGAACGTGTGTATATAGCTCGGACATTTTTCCGGCCGACTGCTTGAAAGTCTGTTTGGCTTTTGGCCATCAACTTCTTTTCAAGTCGCTCGATTCCATCAAACTGTATTCGCATCTGCAGCACTCCCGTACCGTTTCACAACCAGCAAGCGCCATCGCTGTAGATCGTCGCCTCGTATGTCCGTCAGTTCATGGCGCGAGCCTTGAAGCTCGACATATTCGACGCCCTCCAATTCAGTTTTCGCTGCAGCTGTGACAATCTTGCGATGGTTCGCGGTCATTTCCCTGGTATCTAAAGCAATCTCTTCAGAAGACCAGCTGGAGAAGCGCCCCTCGGCTGTGCCTATCAACTCAAGTGATTGAATCGGATTGCCAAGAGCATCCTCGCCGGTTTTCAGATGCTTGAATAGCTTCATTGGCAGCAGTCTCATATGAATCGCAACTTTCCGCGCTTATCATTGTCCTGCGTTTGCTTCATCTGCCGGTAAAGCTCGAAGTCCGTCTCGTATTCGTTCAGGATATTCTCGACGAAGCTTGTGCGGAACGTATCGACTGTCTCGTCTTTAATGCCCTCGTGGTATTTCCGGTTATAGAGAGCGCAGACGACATCAACGGCCACCGACTCCAGTTCCGGAGGCAGTATCGTAAGACCGACCCGTAAATTGATACGATCAGTCGCTGTTTTCGTGTACTCTTCCAGCAAATCGGTTGAAATGTCCGGAATGCGTACCTGGACGCGCTCTTTAATGGCCATAATTACTCACCGCTTTTCAGTGCGTCTTCAGCTTTCTGTGCATCTTCTTTCCCTTTCACGGATTCACCGTTAGAGAGCAAGTAGTTGCCGCCGCCTTTATGGACAGGGTATTCAACCACATCGGTTTCATCGGATTCTTCAACAACTTTGTCACCGATGTACCCTTTATCTTGTAATTCCTTCACACGTTCCTCAGTGGGCTCTAGGCCCTCCCGAGGATAGAACTTGTTCTTTTCATTCAGCCGCTTTTGGTCTTGCTTGTCTTTAAAAGATTTATAGATTGGGAAATTCATTCTAATCATCCTTTCAGATTAAGTTTTTTTTATACTTCTGGAGTTACTGTAGTAGAGCCAACAACAACGCCGTCTAAACGTTCAGCGAATAGCACAATGCCGTATGCTGTGATTGTTTCTGCTTGCAAACGCTGCTTGTTGATATCATGAGTTACGCCGACAATACCCGTTTCATCGGTTGTGAAGTCGAAGGTTTTCGCGATTTCGCCGCCAGACATCAATGCGTATGCTGCAATCAAGTTGCCATCAGCAGTTGAGTAGATTGTTCCTTTAGGCACATCGCCGTGCAAGAATACGACTTTGTTGTTCAAGAAGTTTTCGACGTAAGTCATGCCGAACGCGGTCTGAGTCGTGATGTTCGCCTGCCCAAGGTAGTCTGCCACATCGAATGGGTTCATGAAGGAAATGACCTGAACATCATCTTCTTCAAACTTCGCTGTAACGGCTGCCCAGTTCTGCGCCATAGCTGCTTGTAGGCCATCCCCTTCAGCGACTCCTGTGCCTGTTGCAAGCTGCGCCAAAAGCTTCGAGCGAACACCCTTCTGCACTTCGCCGATCAGCTTGTCATCTGTCATTGTGATCGCACGTTCGAAACCGTATTTCTGGATATCTTCCATCGGTACAGCTTTACGCTTTTTGTCCCACGTCAACTCTTGTGTCGGACCGTCTTCCATAACAACCTTTGAAAGCGGGATGATGTCGCCTGGTGCAACAGCAGTGCCATCAAGCGTTACGCTAGAAGTGTACGTCTTCAAGATCGTACCGGATGCCATCGGCTGGATACGTTGAATGCCGAGTAGTTCATACAAAGATTTGAAACGCTGTCCGAAGCGCTCAGAGAAATCGATAGAGAGAGCTGCACCCAAGTCACGAGTGAGGTTTGTTTCTGCTGCAAAGAATTGGATGTTCAGGTTAAGTGGGAATTGCTTTTTAACTGTCATATTAAAATGACCTCCTGTTTTCTAAGTTTATTTTTTGAAAAGATGCGGATTGTCCTGAATGGCTTTAATCCGCGCGGAGCTGTCCTTCATCGCCAGAATGGCTTCTTTCGTAACGGCTCCTGGTTTTTGCGTAGTCACTTTCGGCGATTCGCCGGCCAGCGCTTTTTTCACGCCTTCTTCGACTTTCTTATTTACTAGTCCGACAAAAGCGTTGACGGCTGTCTGCGTGTCCTCTGCAGTGTCTTTAACGACGAATGCGAGAAGCTCATCATCGGCAGCGATGCCTTCTTCTGTAAGCATCTTAGTCGCCTCTTTCGAGAGTCCATAGAAAGCGTCTTTCTTCTTCAGTTCTGCCAGCTCGTCCTGGAGCTTTTTGAACTCGTATTCCTTTTTCTCGTCCGCGTTCATCTTCGCCAGCTTGGCGGCTTCTTCGATTGCCTTCTCCTTGTCCTTCTCGGCTCTTTTCGCCCGATCGGCAGCAATCTTGTCCACCTCTGCCTGAGTGAACAGTTTTTCTTCTTGCTTATTTTCCTTTTCCTGCTGTTGATCCGCATTGTTTTCCGTCTCTTTATCCTGAGATTCGGTTTCTTTCGTTTCGGCTTCATCAGCAAAGAATTGAATATTAAGCTTTAAAGGGAATTTCTGTTTTAGCATATAGGTTTGCTCCTTTTTAACGTCTTGTTTGACGGTTATTTTCAGCCTTGCGCCTTTTTATGCCGTGAGCATGTTTCGGGCATGAAAAAAGAGCCTACCGGATGGCGGGCTCTTCTGTTGGTTCCTTTTTAGCGGGCGTTGTCAGATTCACGCTGAACCCGACCGAGCCGTCATCGTAGTCCGTTCGGTCGAAGTTGATAACTTCTATAGTTTCAGGGTCTACCGCTTTTAACATCTCAATTGCTGAGTCTATCATTTGTTTTTTGTTCACAAGTAACGCTCCTATCTTCAGACGATGTTGTTTAATTCTTCTGCATTGCCGTAAGCCATTCCTCGAATGTATACTTTACTGTTCATCACGTGGACCAAGTCGTCGTTATAAGCTTTGCTGTAAAATTGCTCCTTAGCTTCAAACGATTTGGCAGGTACAGCGATGACTTCTTCTGTATTTTCGGCAACAATTGCCACAAAGACAAAGGGTGCCTCAGTTTCTTTTGCTTTTTTGAAGGTTTCTGTCAAAGATTGTTTTGTTAATCCCATTTCAACCACTCCTATTCTTTAGTTTGCTCGTAAGCCTGAGCCGGCAGATGATGGATCACTCTCCATTTCTCGAATTTGACTTGTGGTAAAGCAAAATCCATCACCTCCTCAAATAAACTCAATACCGTTATCATGAAGAATCACATTCATTTTGCTCACGTCCCATTCCTGGCCGTTTGAGAGTATAAGCAATTCCCATCCGCCCTTACGATGGCGGACGCCGACGCCCCATGAAAACTGAATCGTCTCCCACGGCTTAAAAGTAGAAGCTTCCATTTCCTCACTCCTAATCGTTTTCAACTGGATAGACCGTCGTCCGGCAGAAGCTGTGGAATGGCGGATAGTTGATGCCGACCTTCGCTTCCTTGAACAGAAACTCTTTGCCGTCAATGTTCTGACAGAACTCACTTGTTTTGCTATCTCCTACAGCACTGCAGCCGTAACGCAAAATACCCTCGTCCATAAACGCTTGTCCGTTGGCTTGCGTCATCATGAATGCACTCTCGGTCATCACCAGCCGTTTCGCGGCGTATTTGCCGACGCCTGTGCGGTTCTGAATGATCTTCGTCATCGCTGCATAACCCTCACCTCTGATAAAGGCGTCTCGTACTTCCGAGTTAAGCGATCGAACCAGCTTCTGTTTGTTGCCCCATATCCGGTCTGAGAAGTTCTCTTCGTTTACCCATCGGCTGTTAAGCGTCTTCTCGAGGACTGCGCTGTTGAGTCCAAAAAAGCTCGTGCTGTTCTGCAGGTCTCGCATCGTGGACAAATAGCCTGTCTCGATAGCAGCTGTGAGGTGTTTCCTGAACTCCTCCTGTTCGATGGCTCCGAGGTCCAGCAAGTGCTGCTGAATGGATATCTGGAGACCTTCCAACCGGTTCAGCCGGTATATCGATTCGCGTATCGGCATCAAGCTCTTATACTCCGGATACTTTTCCGCAAATGCATCGTAATTCTTATACAGTAAATCGCGTTCATCCTTTGAAAGCCGTTCAACTAATTTACGATATTCGATGACATCTTCAACTGCGTATTTTGCATAGTAAGCGGCGATGTCTTTATCGATAGCGGCTGCAGTCCGGTCGTATTCCTTCGCCATCTTCCGTGTGAACTTCAGGTCTTTCTTGTCCTGGGCATCCAGTAGCTGCGACATTCGCTTATCCCAGTAATTCCGACTCGCCATTTACGCCACCGCCTTTACTTGATGATCTTTCGGACTGCGAAGCGCGGCTTGTTCGACATGACCTGATGCGGCTTGCGCATATCCTTCGGTGGGTGCCAGCGTTCCGTAGCGATGCTGTACAACTCTTTTCGGGCACGGTCTTCCGGACTTTCATGCAACTTGCTGAGCTTGTTCCAAATTGATCGGACTTTTTCCTTTACGAGTTCCCAAAGTTTTACGAACCCTCTAATGAATTCACTGATCATCTTCTTCAGCTCCTTCTTCATTTTGGTTTTGCGGCGGTATCGGCGGACTTCTTTTTCAGCCTTTTTCCGTTCCATCTCTGCCTTCACATCTTCAATCATTGAAAGGACAGCCAATTGCGTCTCCTCTGAAACAATGCCCTGTAGCTTAGCAGCTGTCTCAGCTTCATCCTTCAAGTTACGCGGCATGTTACGTGTGAACTGATAATTCAAGTTACGCCATTCGTCTTTTTTGCTTGCTTGAATAAAGAGAGGAATATTGAAAAGCAAACTGAATCGCCGTGACATGCTGGACTTGAACTTCCGTTCTTTCATAATCGCTAGATTCTTCATCGGCTGCAGCTTGAACTCCAGCGACAGACTCGATGCATTCCCGTAGGATTCATCGTTGATATTTGCAGTCATGCTAATCTGGTGGATCTTCTCTTCAAGGCGGTCCAACAAATGCTCTTGCGTACTATCGCCATTCGGCTTATCCATGAACTCGACAATCAAGTTCTTCACATCTTCGGACCCGAACAGATTAATAATTCGGTTGTCTCGAACATTGCGGATTCCTTCTTCATCTAATTCCATGCCGAGCAGTTTCATGTAGGCATCTGCGAAGTAATCTACATCATTCGCTTTCTCTGACAAAGCCTTATCGTAAGCATTGATTAGGCTTTCCACAGATTCGAATACGCTCTGGCGCTCTTCGTTCTCCATGTACTCGATTACCGGAACGCCACCAAAGTAATGCGGCTCTTCATCTGCCAAGTAGATGCCATCTTTCCCTTCAACGATTTTAACGGTCTTCGAATCGGTGAAGAGCTCGCCCTTGATGCCGTCATCAGTCGTTCGGTACCGTACCCCGAATAGCGGCTTCTGTGCGATCGTGTCATCGTAGACAATGAACATGTCAAGCGGACTGTTGTAGATCAAGCACGTCTCTGATTCTTCATTCTGGTAGAGAAATTCAAAGCCGTGGCCGTAGATAGAACAAAGCTTACTGAGTTCGGCTTGATTGTCGTCCATATCGTTTCTGCGCTGGAAGTCGTTCACCTTATCGTTGATGGTCTTTTCATCATGCGAGATCTTCACCGGAATGCCGATAAAGTAGCCATTGAATGTATCGGTGATGTACTTGGCATAGTTGACGACTAGCCGATTATCGGGCTTGTGCTCCGGCTTTTCCTCTAATGCCAGAATCGGCGCCTGACTTTCATACATGTACTTTAACCGCTGATAACGCAGCAGCTCTCCCTTGTGTTTATCAATAAATTGCGAGACGACTTCTCCCGTAATCTCTTCTTCCCTGGGATGGATAAATACTTCAGGCATTTACAGCCCTCCTTTAAAGGTTTTTACTTTCACGGTATTGTGGATGCCTTCAACGGCGTACCTAATAGCGTCAATCGTGTGATTGTAGGAATCTACTGGCTCATTCAGATACTCACCTGACTTTTTGTCCTTCTTCCAGGTGTAGTTCTCCAGCTCTTCGATGACTTTGAAGCACCGTTCATCGACGATTATCTGATACTGATTGATAAACTGGATGCCGTTCATGATGCTGTCCTTGCCTTTTCGTGCTGCACGGATTCGGTTGATGTCGTGCCGGCGAATCTCTGCAATACTCTTCTGCTCGGCGCTGTCTGCTGTGATGACTTCTTTGCTATAGCCTAAAGACTTTATGGCTTTGGCAATTTCATCATTTAGCATCCCTTGTTTCACGTATTCTTCCATGATGTAGAGCTTCTTCTCCTCGTCATCCACCTTTACGTGAATGAAAGCAGACGGGTCGTTGATGTACCCGAAATCCAGTCCGAAATAAGAAGGCAGGTGCCGAAGCTCCTGTGCGTTGAGCAACCGTTTCTCGTAATTTGCAAAAATCAATTTGTCGAGAGTAGCAAACTCCCCGAGCGCATAAATGCGATAGTACGCAGGATTTCTGTCCGCTAGATTCCGCAAGTTTTCTCTAACCGAATCGTCAAGGAACTTATTATCTTCAAAAGTGGAGTGCAGGATCATCGCATTCTTTAGCGGCTCCTTTGGTGCAAAGAAATACTTATAAACCCAGTTCAGTTTAGACACTGGGTTGAACATCAAAAACAGCTGCCGGTACTTATGCTTTTTCTCACGTAAGCGAAGCGTCAGCTGCGTGTAGTCTTCCAGGTTAAACTCTGAGGCCTCCTCCATGACGACATCCGATATGCCTTTGATGGATTTAATCTTCTCTGGATTGTCCATCCCTTTAAACAGAAAAACCGCACCGTTGGGTAACGTGATGCGGTAGTCAGTCATATTCACTTTGCAGTGCTGCAAGATACCGAAACTGGATAAGCAGGACAAGACATCCTCAAAAATAGAGTCCTTGATAGTAGCTGCTACTTTGCGGGTAAAGAGTACCCGTCTAGGACGCTCCCAAGGCATCAGAGCCTTCTTTACAACCTTCTGGACCACGCCATGCGACTTACCTGACGAGGCACCACCGTAATGAACCTCGGTGAAATGGCTGTAGTCGTCCAGTACATTGAATATCTTGCGGTTGAACACTTTCGCAGGTTTTGGGAAGTTCAGTTTAATCGTCGTCATCGTAGTCACCTACGTTGATTTCAATTACGCGTTGCGTTATTTCTGCCTTATCTGTCCACATAGCGTGGCGCTTGCCGATAAGTTCAGCCGCACGGTTCACATCGCTGTTTCGGGTGTCCAGTTCGATTGTCTGAGCGTATTCGTTGTAGACTACCTTCTCGGCCGTCTCGCCATTTGCGAGCGTGTAATCGATTGTGGCGGCTCTCTTGACGACCACTGTCTCCATTTCCTTACTTTCTCGCCGGAGAATACGCGTCAAAGTTTCCATGACTTCCTGCTGATCGGCAACCTTCTCAGAACGCAGCTCTTCCAGCCGATTTTCTATATAAGTTCGAATTACAGGTTTTGTCAGGTTTTCTTGTCCAATCGATCTCGCCGTCTTCTCACTGTACCCTGCCAAAATAGCAGCCTGTGTAGCATTTCCAGTAAGAATGTACTCGTCTGCAAATCGTTGCTGCTTGACTGTCAGTTTCACCATTTACCACCAACTTTCAGGTTATTTACCGTTTTACGACATAAGAAAAACGCCTCCGGTTAAGGAGGCGCATGGGGTTATTCTTCCAATGACTTTTTCTCTAAAAGGTGTGCGTATATAAGTCCGATGTATTCGCTATAAGTTTCTGTCCAGTTAGCTATACAATCATCGTTTGAATTCAAAAGATAAGATTCTTCCTCAGAAAAGACTATTTCAAGCCCTTTTCCGTGTCTTTCAGGCTTTCTTTGTACTGCATATCTAAGCTCTTCAAATTCTAGTGGTTTCGTAGACACGTATCGCATATCCTTTTCAAACTTAACTTCCGAGAAAAATTCTCCGTGGAGCACA
The DNA here is from genome assembly GCF_028823615.1 of Planococcus sp. A6. Taxonomy (GTDB): domain Bacteria; phylum Bacillota; class Bacilli; order Bacillales_A; family Planococcaceae; genus Planococcus. The sequence goes on along the minus strand of NZ_JAPEHT010000016.1, from coordinate 18,141 downwards.
TAAAAAATTCGGCTCTCGGCATCTTCTTCAAATACATTTTTAGGATAGACGAATGTGATATCGTCATTTGTAAATATGTCTTTTAAAGACTCTTCTATCTTAAATTTTTCAAAGTTATTTGTTGTAAGAGCGTGATCGATCAATTCTTTTAATCGCTCATCAAGATATTCTTTATCCATACTTTACATCCCCTTTAATTTTAAATCTCTTGTCTATATGTAACTCCAGCTTCTAGCTTCGCCTTTTTAGTGGCATCACGGATAACTTCGCGGACAGTGTGCGGATCTCTAACATCTTTTAAAACTAACATTTCATCATATGCTTCAGAACTTTCAACATAAATGGTCCCAACATTCATCGCCTTATCGCGTAAACGCTGATAGACCCGAATATCGTTTATCTTATAAAGATCCATATCGTGTTTCGTCTGGGTCATAACGCCTTGCTTCTTTACTTTCAGTCGTTCGTTTGTAAGCTCATAATACTCTTTTGGGATTTTGAGGATACCTTCTTTATTGCCTTTCATGCCAAACAAATATGACTCGAACTCTAAAATCGTTGTCTCTTCCATGTCATTCGACCTCCCTTTTACTTAATATTACCAATAATCAAAAACTCCTGCAATGCGAAATACGCACTACAGGAGAAAAAGGGATAGGCTGGAATCACTGAAGGGGATGGTCAGCTGTCCATGTTCTTATTATATCACCTTGTTTTTGAAAAAACTGTTCCCTCTTTGTTCCCTTTTGATACGGTTTTACGGATATAACTGTACGAATACCCGAGTATTTCTGCTATTTCTCGGTAAGAATATCCCTGAATGAACCTTAATTTTGCTATTTTATAATTAATTCCTTCCAAGGCGTTAATATTAGTTTCGATTTCATCTCTAATCTCTTCGTAGAACTCCAGCTGCTTTTCCAATTCCTTTTTCCGGCTGTGAATTCTGTCTGATCGCTGTGCTGCCGTATCAAGCCCGTAGACTCTCGCGCCCTCACTCCACAACGGATGGTCCTCATTCTCGCCTAACCAGTACATAAGATCGTTATCAACCAACTCAATTCTATTCTTCAGGATGCTGATGATCCTCACCAGATCCGTATAGTCTTTCATCATTTCCATTCTCAGGACCCCCTTTGTACTTCTTCGACTCGTGCCTTCACGGCATCAAGCAAAGCATCTTGCCCTTTTTCTTTTCCTTGCAGCACCTGCAGCACGCGCTGGTCGATGGTGTTCTCGGTCAGGATATGATGAATCATCACGCTCTGTTCCTGGCCTTGCCTGTGCAGTCTTGCGTTCGCTTGCTGGTATAGCTCCAATGACCAGGTAAGCCCGAACCATACGATGATATGCCCTCCGTCCTGCAGGTTTAGCCCGTGCCCAGCTGATGCCGGATGTGCCAGTAAGATTTCAATCTTTCCAGAGTTCCAGCGCTCAATCGATTTGTCTTCATCGATGCTGACAGCCTGCTTGAACTTCTTCAGGATCCGTTCCTTATCGTGAATGAAACTGTAGAAGACAAGGATTGGCTGGCCTTGCGCTTCTTCCACAATCTCTTCCAAGGCTTTCAGCTTTTGGTCGTGAATCTTTTGGACGCCTTGGTTCTCGTTATAGCTGGCACCGTTTGAAAGCTGAAGCAGTTTCTGGCTCAAACTTGCAGCCGTTAAGGCGACGATATCGCCGTCCATATATTCAAGGATCCGGTCACGTTCCAGCCGTTCGTATTCGGTCCGTTCCTTCGCTGTCATTTCCACAGTCACCGTGTTATCGATGCGATCCGGAAGCTGCAGGTAGTCTTTCGCTTTCATCGAGACGCAGATGTCATCGATCAAGCCGTAGATGTTCTTCTCAGCTTCTGGCTTCGGTTCGTACTTGTACACGATTCGGGCATTGCTTGGATCCGTTGAAGCAGGATAGAAGTAGCGGTTCCGGTAATGCGTAACGGTTCGGCCAAGTCTTTCGCCCTGATCAATTAGATAAATTTGGCTCCAAAGGTCAAGAAGTGAGTTCGGCGCCGGCGTGCCTGTCAATCCGACAAACCGTTTAAAGGCTGGCCGTATTTTCCGCAGTGCCTTAAACCGGTTCGACTTTGGCGACTTGAAGCTCGATAGCTCATCCACCACCAACATATCGAATGGCATTTTCTTGTCTTGGTAGAACTCCACTAGCCACTCCACGTTCTCGCGGTTGATGACGTAGATGTCAGCTTCTTGCATCAGTGCCTGGCGCCGGTTCTTCTCCGGGCCCAGCACTTTCGATATACGGAGATGCTTGGTGTGCTCCCACTTGAATACTTCGCGGCTCCAGGTATCTTCAGCCACTCGCTTCGGTGCGATCACCAGCACCTTTTCAATCGCCAGATCATCAAACATTAAATCTTGAATTGCTGTTAGGGTTGCAACTGTTTTGCCCAGCTACAGACCCATGTCTAGAAGCAGTCCGTAAGAAGCATTATTTTTAATCTTCTCGATCGCATATGTTTGGTATGCATGTGGAATGAATTCAGTCATGGGATAAACCACCTCCGTATCTCGGATCAAATTTCCGGTGCCAGTTTAAATGCTCTGCTTGATTCGCAAAAAGCATCAGGTTCTCCGGTTCATTATTGTGCTTATTACTGTCTATATGGTGGACGACCTCTTCTGCGCTTAGCGGTCTGCCAATAATACGCTCCATTACGACTCGGTGCTCGTGTCTTCCGTGCACCTTTCGGTAAGTGTCCGGCGACAAAGGTCTGTCTTCTTTCTGCCATCGGTTGATTTGTGCTTCACGTATTTTAGTTTTCTCTTCTTCCGTGAGTCCACCTTTCTGATTGACTCGTTTCAAAAGGTTGTCTTCGCTCATTTGGGTTAATCGGCACTCTTTAGTGCAGAATGTTCTTTCGCCTCTCGGTTTCCCTGGATAACCCTCAAACGTTTTTCCGCAGCGGCTGCAGGTTCGTGTTCGATCATATTTACGTTTAGGCATCTTCGCCACATCCCGTCACCCATTTGGCAATCAACAGATCCACTTCTTCTTTCGAGTCAGCTACATGCACCGGATGCTGAAGCTCTCGAATCATCCGAATCACTTTCGCCTGCAGCGGCCGGACTTTCTTTCCTGGTGCTTTCAGTTCGACAAAGAAGTGCTTGCCGTTTGGCATCAGGCAGAGACGGTCCGGCACTCCGGAAAATCCAGGTGATTCGAATTTCAAACACATGCCGCCGGTCCGTTCAATGTTTCGTTTCAGGTAGTTCTCGACTTCACTTTCTCGCATCGGGAAATCTCCTTTCAAAATTGAGGTGTGTGCATGTATGCATGTTTTTCGGTTTTCCAGACTATATTAGGGATTAGGTGTATATGACGCGTATTGTGTGTAATTCTACCCCTTATCCTTATAAATAATATTTACCTTTAAATTAATGTAACATTGCCTACACTTAGCTTTCAGCCCATGTCAGGCAAGGGTTTGAGGTGTAGGCGTAAGGTGTAGGCGATACGATAAATTGCGCCTACATCGCCTACACTCCCATTTTATGGCAGGTATACACCGCCTACACCAAAATGCACTTCGCCTACACCTGTTTTCGGCTTAAATCAGGTCATCATCTTCCCTTACATATGCCCGTTGCAGACTGTAAAATTTCCCGAATCTTAGCGTCCCTCGCTTGTTCCCGTCGTAGGCTTTCCAGCCCTTAGCATTTCGCAAAATATCATTTATCTCTCTTCTTTCCAGCATCGTGAACCGTCTCGGATCGTTCCCCAAACATTCGCACCAAACCTCTAAGGCACAAACGCGATCCCGTAAAACAGTACCTTTCTTGTCCTCGATTAAGTCATCAAATCCCGACAGATAATCCCTTCTTGCGTAAAGGTCCATCTCTTCCCAGTCTGCCGGCAACAAAGTGTCAAGGTATTCTTGCACCAAGCCTGTCCATGGCGACTCCTCCGTATGCGCTTCCTGAGTTTCACGCATCTCTGCTTCTAAGGTGTCTGTCAGGTATAGCGGCTCCCCCTGAAGGTAGTAATGCTTCGCCTCGGCCCATAGCTGGTTGATCTCCTCATCTTTCAGTTCTGACCATCGCTTCTTCCGGAGATCGGCTTTCACGGTAATCGGCCAGAACCGGCGACCGCCTGTCTTATCCTTTAAAAAGCTCGGGTCGTTCGTTGTGCCGAAGAATACACACTGGCGCGGGAAGTCCTCCACGTGACGGCCATAAGCGACCCTGAACCGATCTTCGCGTTTACTGATGAATCCTTTAATGGCTTCGACTTCTGCCTTTTTCGTCGCGGCAAGCTCCCCCATCTCAATTAACCAGGCACCCTGCAGCGCTTCGAAAGCATCTTTGCCCGTTACGGAAGTGAGAGAATCCGAGAACCATTCACGACCCATGCGGTCAAGGATCATCGATTTTCCGATGCCTTGAGCACCGTACAACGTGAGCATATAGTCGAACTTGATGCCCGGACGATACACCCGAGCAACAGCTGCGGCAAAAGCCTTTCGTGTGACCGTCCGGTTTAGCTCGGAGTCTTCAGCACCTAAATAGTCGATAAAGAGCGTTTCAAGCCGCGGTACGCCGTCCCACGTCAGCGGGTCCAGGTAATCGCGCACTGGATGGAATGTGTTTTTTATGCTGATCTTGCTGATGGCGTCTTGCGTTTTCGGTCGGCTGTATAACTGATACACACGTTCTAAGTAATCGCGTATGCCGGCTTCGTCCTGGTCACGCCAAATATCTTTCGTCTTCAATTTGCGCCACGGCACATCGCCAAGTAGCATCAAACGGTTGCTGAAGGCGTTCGTTGCGATCTTGCCTTTTAGCAGAGGGTCGTTGTCCAGTATCAAAACGATGTTCGGTACTGTGATTTCGACTTCTCCGGCTTTATCGCGCGTAATCTGGCGGGTCCACTTGAAGTCGCTCTTCGCTTCCTCGCTTACTTCGATTTCGTCGAACTCATCAAGCGCCGTCTCCATTTGCGCCCGGCTGAGGGCTTCTTTCACACCCTCGTCCTGCTGCGCGAAACGCTTCATCGCTGTGTAACTCGGTAGCCTCGTCACTGGCGTATCGGCTGCCTTGTCCTCGTCCTGCAAGCCGAACAGGTGCAGCCGTACCAAGTCGAAGCTGTTCACCAGCTGATTGCTTGTCGGGTCCGTGCCGTGGTGGCTGTATGCGAACTTGCCGTCTTCGTAAATGATAAGCCCGCCGGCAGTGGATCCGTCGACATATGTGTAACGGCCTTCCTGGAACTGCGTGTACTTATCCGGCAGGAACGTTTCGATCGCTTCTTCGATTGTGTACGTCCGGCAGAAGGCGCCGATGAGGCCTGGCTTCTCGTGCGGATCGCCCTGCTTATCGGCTAACTTCTTGTGGTCGAGCTGTTGGCGTGAGCTTGTCGGCCACTCCAGCGGGTCGCGCCAATCGACGTACTGATCTAATACTTCATCCGGGTTCAGCCAGTCCGTGTCCTGATGCGTGAACAGGTACTCGGCATCCGAGGACGTCGACGGCCAGTACATCAACCGGTGCGGCTGGTAGCTCGTATCATCGAAGTAATCGATGCCGATCTGTTCGGCGACTTTCTTGCCGAGTGCCACGTACTCTTCTTCTGTGACCGGCCGGCTCAGTGGTGCGACGAACCGGATGCGCGGGTTTTCCGGCGTGTGCTTATGCGTGGAGTACAGCGCGTACGCCTTGCTGAAGAGCATGTCGATAATGTCTTCCATGCCCTCTTCCCCGAAGTCGATATCCAGCGTCAACAGTGACCGGTTGAACACGTGACCGACTTTCCGGCGACCGCCCTTGAGCCTGCCTCCGACAAAACCGCCGACATCCTTCACATCCGACTGCTGGCCCTTGGTGAGTTTCTTGTATTCCGTGATCGATTCTTTCGTGCGAACCGTCGAGGTCAGCTTCTCAAGGAAGTCCGACCATAACAGTTCCTGATTCGTCCATTTCGTGGCGTGCCGACTGCTCGCAGTGGCGATGCTGATGTCACCGTCATGGACGAGCCGGGGCTTGCGCTGCTGTTCTGTCTTCGCCACTCGGCTCACTCCTTTCTAATCTGATACAATACTTGTGTGTTCATTCTTTTTCATAAAGGTGGTGATATTATGGTGAATGATAGATGGCACCTTCATAACGAAGCCAGTTTTAATGTTGTTGTTCATGAGGATGAAAAGTATTTGGTATGTCATACAAGAGACATAGGCTACCAAGTACAGTACGTAGAGAGCATAAAAACCGGGGAACGGAAAATCCCTGATTCGAAGCACGAAAACTTAGCTAACCATGAGGTTATAAACTCTTTATTAAGCAGTTTTTAACTATTAGCCGGCAATTAGCCGGCTTTTTCTTTTGCTTCCTTCACATGCTCAGCGAACGCAACGGCTACACCGGCAAGATGCGTCAACTCGGTATACGTATCATCCGAATCGGAGTCCTTGCCCCAGCCTTCGCCCTTCTGCAGCGACTGTGCGACTTCGCCGAACTCTTCAGCCAAGATGGCCAGCCATTTGAAGTAATCGTGCCGCTGGTGCCCCCATAGCTTGTTCTGCCGTTCGCGCTCTGCCTTCACATCTTCGATGACTTCTCGCATCAGCTCTCGATACTTGGCGGCTTCCTTCTCCTGCTTCAAGGCTTTCACCTGATTCCGCAGATCCGCGATCTCTTTCTCGGCATCGAGCAGAAGCTGTGACTCGGCAGCCACTTTCTTCGGTGCATCAGGCACGGCCTTTACATCTGAAGCTGCTTTGTAGCTTAGCGCCTGTTTCGGCCGACCCATCATCTTGAGCCCACCTTCTGGGATATCGTTTTCCTTGAGCAACTTGACCGGCACTATCGCTTCACTTTCCAATGCACCTATCGTCTCCGTGACCACAACTTTCGCGGCTTCCTGTTTCTCGGCCGGAGCTTCTTTCAGCGCGTCGGCTACTTCGTTCCAGGTCTTCTTTTTCGGCTCTTCAGCAGCAACTGGCTCGGGCTGTTTCTTCTCCCGAATGATGCGCACCTCAGAAGGGCTCTCTGCAGAAGGCGTGAACTTCTTGCCAATCAAGTCGTTCTCCCGTTTGAATTTCTGCATGGCGTTGTTGTCCATCCCGTACAAGTTTCCAATGGCTGTATCAGACAACGGATTCGCTTTTGATTTATAGAACGTATAGCGTTCAACCGATAGTAGTTTCGTCATTTCGATTCCTCCAGTTCAATTAGTTTGTCGAGATACACTTTTGCTTTCTGCAGATCCTGCAGCGGTGTTCCCTTTTTGTCGTACCGAGTAATATATTTGATCACATTGATTCGGTGAAAGCCTTTCAGCTCGTCGCTTGAAAACTGCAACTCCGAGAACTTGATGACATCCACACCTCCGCTGTGGTAATGCGCGGGGGCGAGAACACTCTCTTCTTCTTTGCGTTTGTCGTATGCTGCCTTTGATTCACGTAACTCTTCAGGAGAATAGCTGTTCAGTTTTCCCATCACTTACACCTTCACTTTCCGTTTATGCGTCTGTTTTTGGACTGGCTCAGTTGCCGCACGCTTCATATCCCAGTGGGAAATCTTCACGCGATGATAGAACGTGTGATTTGAAATGCCATTCGCCTTCACTAATTTGCGGTATTTGGTGTAATCCGAGTTCGGCGGCTCGCGTTTTTGCACGTCGCGCTTCACTACTTCTTCCGTGTGCACAAATCCATTTTCCTGACGCCACTGATGCAGGCGCGTTTTCGGAATCCCTGTTTCTATAGAAATCCGTGCGATCGAGTAGTTGTTCTCGCGTAACTGCTGATACACATCCACGGTCATTTCCTCTTTAAACTGGCGAACTAGGCTATGTGAATTGGTGGTCGGCTTACTGCGCCGGCTGGCGCGCTCAGTGAGTAACTTTTCACCGAGCTCTCGAATCTTAACAGCGGCTGAACACTGGCAATGAGTGTCGATGGCGCTGTAATTATGCTTATGGCATCGCTCGCACCGTTCAAGCTCCAGCTCCAGCTCGTCGATGCGGTGCAGGATGCGTTGTCGTTCATTCATCGATTTGGCTCCTTTCTCTACTACCGTGTTTGGTCGGACTATCCGATTAACAACATTCGATATACTTCTGTTATGTCACCGAAATTCATTTCGTCTAAAGTTTCCTGTACCTTGCTCATAAATCCGCCGACAGTTCCCTCTATCTCAAGTATTGTGAAAGTTAAATCGACTGTTTCGCCGTGTTGATTATGAAATGTATATTTGATTTTCGTGTTTTCGTTCACTTTATTTCCTCCTATTCTTATTTCAGAATTCCATCGGACACCGAAATTAAAGTAATGATGAATCGACCAACAGGCATCCGTTTTCACACTCTTCGAATTGCTTTAATAAATCGCCAACCTTGGTTTCATGACCATCTTCCGCAAGAAGGAATTTCAGCAATGCTTCTGATTTAGAAATCTGTGTTGCATAACCTTCCTGCTTAATCTCCTTAATGCTTTCGCCGCCAACAGTTTCTAAATAAACCTGATAAGCTCTCTCTTCAACACCTTTCACCAAGGCAATTGGAACACCCTCATATTCTGATTCGTTTATTTTTACTGACACCAATCCATAGTATTCATGCTTGTTAAATTCAAAATACAGCGTAGGACAACCATCGTTTTTATATTGGTCTTTGAACATGTAGTTCTTGACTTTAAAATTTATATCTCGCTGTTTCATTTTTCATTCCTCCTAATTTAGCGTTTCCGTCAACTACGCCATAACTCAAAACCACGGGCTCGACTTCACGTGCAGATCGCGCTGAAGTTTCTTCTTTGAGAGGAAAGCCCGAAGGTCGTGATATTCGAGCTCTTCCAGTGGTTCGCCGTTCGGTCCTTCGTATACGCCGTAGTCATGAAGTTCTTTTATCCAAAACGCCATATGCTTTTCTGGGTACCACATGCGGCCGCCCCCTCAGTATTTGCGAATGCACAACAGAATCACCGTGACGCCTGCAGCTTGTAACTGAATCCGATCGGAACCAACAAACAGCTTCACTTTGTCGACTTCCTTGAATACGTCCAAACACGTGAGAAGCCGCTTGGCGTTCATGCGCTTCTCGAAGGAGGCTCCTGGGACGATGCCGTCCATGCGGTGGTGCCCAGAGCTTCCAGACTCTTCTTCCTTAAAGGAGATGCAGAGCCGTTCGTTCTCGGCTGTCAGCAATAGGTTCTCTACACCGAGCACCGCACCGATCGCGCCAAGCATCTTCACGGCGTTTCGCAGTTCCCGTACATCCAGCTCGGCGGCGACCGGCAAGTCCAGCACCAATCGATTCAACGAAGACCCAGGAAGAGGCTCCAAGTCTGCCTGGTGCCGATGCTTCAAATCGTGAAAGCCTGATACGCCTTCCGACTCTCTGTCCGTCTTGAGCAGCATGATGCCGTCGGTTGCCCACAAGCAGCCGTTCTCATCCCGCGTGTAGCCCCGGGCTTTCCGGTTCGTGTGCTTCACATCAACGAATGAGGAGACGTGGTCAAAGAATGTCGTGCTCATGGAATCGCTCCTCTCCGGATTGAAGTTCAAAACCTTGATAGTGGTCGGCCAAGTCCTTCAGTGCCAGAACCCCCGAAGAGCTTCGCGGCACTTCCCATTCAATCTTCAGCAGCCCTTCCTGCAGGAAGATCGTGACCATTGCCATTTTCGGCAGTTTCTTTAGGTATTGGTCGACAAGCTTCGCGTTGATCACCAGACCATTTTCGAACCGAACCGGCTCGTACTTTGAAGCTGAGAAGAACGTTTTCCGTTTCTCCTGATGCGAAATCAGCTTGGCCAGTCGTTGCATCTCCGTTGAGTCCTTCTCTTTCTCGGCTGACTTGCGTTGTTTCTTCAGCTGTTTCAAGCCTTCTGTGCATAAGTCGCTTCGGTACTTCATTTCTGTTTTCAAGTCCATCTGAATCCCTCCTAGTCCTTTTTATAGAAGTTCGTTTCAAATCCATCGGCTTCAAGCGGCAACCCTTCAGCCCAGCTAATCGGGAGCGCCATCGTGTCTTCAACGATCGCCAGCGCGTCTTCTTCCGTCTCCGGCACCTCGCACACGACCTCATCGTGTACATGCATAACGGTCGGGTAGCCGGCACGCTCTAAGCGCACCATGCTGACAGCGAGGATGTCCCGGGCAGTCGCCTGGACGATGTTCTCCACCCATTTGCCGCCGTAGGACTCAACGCGGTCCCATTTGTTCGCGGCGTTCAAACCGAAGTGCGCTACTGCATCTCCGAAAGCTCCGTCTACGATGTGCGGCTTTGCGTACATCAGGCTGCGGCCACTCGGTAGATCAATCGCCAGCCATCCCTTATCGCGGCGGAACGTGATGCCGTGTGTCGTGACCGGATAACCTTCTTTCACGGCTTCAAGTGCTGCAGCGTCACAGGCGTACCAGAATTTCACGATGTTCGGGTTTGCCTTTCTCCAGGCATTGACCAGCGGCTTGAGCTCTTTTTCCTCTAGTCCCATATCGAGAGCGCCCATGGCTTGAAGTGCGCCTGGCCCGCCCTGGTAACCTAAAGCCAATTCAGCGACTTTCCCTTTTTGCCGTAGCGGTGAGCCTTTGCCGATTTCATCTATTGGAACGTTAAACATTTGAGAAGCCGAAGCTTCGTAGATTTTTCCGTGTGTCGAGAATACGTTCAGCCGCCAGTTCTCTTTGGCGTACCAGGCAATGACGCGCGCCTCGATGGCTGAGAAGTCACTGACCACGAACTTGTGACCCGGCTTTGCGACAAAGCACGTCCGGACCAGCTGACTGAGAATGTCTTGATGGCTTTCCGAGAAGAGGAGATCCAGTCCGTCAAAATCGTGCTGCTTAATCAACTCCCGGGCATCCGTCACTCGGGATAAGCTCATCTTGTTTTTCGTGAGGTTCTGAACCTGCACGCCTCGTCCTGCCCACCGGCCCGTTTTCGATGCGCCGTAGAACTGGAGGATGCCGCGCACCCGATGATCGTTGCAGACCATGGATTGCATCTTGCTGTATTTCTTGATGGAGCTTTTCGACAGCTCTTGCCGAAGCTTTAGCGCTTCGTGAACGGGTCCGCTCGTATATTCTTCAAGTGCGGCATCGATAGTTGCTTTTTGCATGTTCTGAATGTCTGCGCCTTGCTCTTGCAGCCAGCCGAGCATCTGTGTCGGGCTGTTCGGATTCTCAAGCCCTGTCAGCTCTCTGGCCCGTTCGACGGCCTTTTCTTTCGCCTCGATGTCACATGCGACCGCGCCTTCCATCAGCTCCACATCCACTTGCACGCCTCGGTCGTTAATCTGTTGATCAAGTGTCCAGAGGTCTTGTTCGAACTTTGGTACTGGGAAGGAATCGATTTTCCGGCGTATCTGATATTCGACCAGTACATCTTGCCGGCAATACTCAAGAAACTGACGCCACTTCCCCGGGTCATGCTCCGGAAGGTTTCGTGTGCGGCCGTTGTTTGCTTTGGTTGGCTTGCACGGCTTCGAGAAGAAGTTGATCAATGCGGTACCGGTTTTGTCCTTCTGCGCGTCCAAGCTTAACACTTCCGCGACTTGACCGAGTGCTGCTGGAAGTCCGAGCCGTGTCGAGTCGACCATCGTGCAGCGCCACTCTTCCGGCGGCATCGTCGTCTTGAACCATTCAGCCATACACGTTCGTTCAAAGCTGGCATTGTGCGCCGTCTTGACGACTGTCGGGTCCATCAGTAGCTTCATAAAGTCGTCCAGCTTCTGTTCGTGATCTGCGAGCTTGTTGCGTCCCCAGTTGTCGTACTCATAACTAGCAAAGTCGATGATGTGGACCTTTCCACTCCGTGTCTCCGATGAATTTTCAACCGAATAGGCAAGCATGAGGATTTCAAAGCTTTCATGTTCTGCGTATCGATACACTCCGACATCGCGGAGATCCAGTTCGCAATAGGTTTCCAAATCTATGGAGAGGTAGGTAACCATGAGAACGACCTCCTTAGGTAGATGCTTGAAACTGTAGCAGCTGAAATTGAGTACCACTCTGCTATTTCTGTAAGCCGGAATCCAAACGCTCTTAAATCCCGGATCTGATGAACTTCATTAGTAGTGAGCTTTCGCCAAGATCCGCCATCAGTGTAGGTGTCTAGGATATTCTCGGTTCTCGATCCGTACCGGAGGTTTTCGAATCGGTTGTCGGTCGATATTCCGTTTTTATGCAGCACTTCCATGCCTTCTGGGCAAGGACCTTCGAAAGCCGATAAGACTAACTGATGAACGGGTATACCATTGCACCCTCTGCCTAATGGCAGTGACAGATGGCCAGTCTTGCAATACGCAGCAGGTTTTAACAGCCTGCCTCGGTAAAGTCTGCGCTGAAGCTTTCCTCTTGTGTAGACATCCTTGTAACGGTCAACGCTTCGGACGTTTCCTTTATTGCTCACTTGGTATCCCGAGTGGTCGGGAATGTCTTTCCAAATTTCGTTTTCCATTTTCTCACTCCCTTACAGGACAGCAGCCCCTTTTTCTGTTTAAATCTGACAGCTTATAGTTATAAAAAAGAGGGAGCATTTCTGCCCCCTGTTCAGTTCTTAGATGATGTCATCATCGTCCATGTCCAACTCGTCGAAGTCATCAGCGGCCGTTGTTCCGCCGGCAAGCATTTCTCCGTCGCGCACCTTCTGAATGTTTCCGAGTCCTGCGGCGATGCCTTTGTTGCCGTTCGTGTTGAAGCCGTAGAAGTTGATGCTGGCACGGATGTAGCAGCCGGAGTAAACAGCCGTCGAGTCCGTCAGCTTGTTCTTGTACGCATCCACGATCTGCGGCGCAGTCGTCGAGTTTGCATTGATGAAATAGCAGTTCTCGTATGACGGGTCGTCTTCGCGCTCTTCGTCACCGTCACGCAGCGGCGTTTTCAAGTTGGCCGGAACCTTGCCGTTCCATTTGCCCTTGTGGTCCTCTTTCGCTTGTGCGATGGCTTCCTCGATGGCTTGAATCGTGTCCGTGTCATCTTTCGGAATCAACAAGCTGATGGAGAATTTCGGGTCGCTGCCATTAATCGACTTCGGCTCCCAGATGTTTGCGTATGATGCGCGTACCTCGCCGGTGATTACTAGTGTGCCTTTACGTTTCGCTTTGATTGCCATGATTAATTTCCTCTTTTCGTTTTTAGTTTTTTGGTTTCGTTACCTTCAATCAATCCAGATTCTTCAAAAACTTGCGTGACTATTTCGATTAAAGCTTCTCTTGGAAAATCGAATGTGCCTTTTGCAATCTGCAAGCCTTCTAAATTCAAATCAAGTTCTTTTACTTTTGCTTCTCTCTCACTGTGAAAAGCACATACAGTTGTAAACTTTCTATCGAAAGCATCGGTACTCGGGTTATAGTAGAATGCAGGTTCTTCGGTATCATAATCGCCTAAGTACAGAATCCAAGATTCAACTTTAACCATTTCCGGTTTCTCGGCCATTCCGGTACCTCCTATTCTGTAATTACATCAAAATCTGATTCCGCACCCATCGCCGGTCTTTTGTCCGATTCAGGAACCAGTGTCGGTTTGCCTGGTGGCTTGATGATCAACTCGCCAAGCTTATCGGTGAGCGTCTTCTTGCCAATGACCTTCTCCAGTTTCGAGATAGACAGCAGTTTCGTCTCCAGCAGCACTTCCGGCTTGTATGCGCCTTTCAGCATGTCGAACGCTTTATCTTCATCCGCATATTTCCGGGTGCTTCTTCCCTCGACCACCTTGAATCCTTCGAACTCCACTCCGTTCTGCGCTTTCTCCAGTGCGAAGTCTTGCACATCGCCGGCCCACTTCTTCAGCTCATCGGCTTGGAAGAGGATGTCGGCAATCTCTGCCGGAGTTAGAAGGTTCGGGTCTTTCAGCTTGTTTGGCATGTTCAGCTGCTTATCAGCTCGTGCCTTACAGGTCGCTTTGATTTTGCAGAACCGGCAGTGTTCACCAGGCACGAACTCGCCCTCGCCTTTCCACGCCATCTCAGCTCTTGGCTTTACGTATTCTGTGCCCCACTTCCGAAGCTCATCAGCGGATAGCACTTCTGTGGAGATGTTATCGAGTCTCGGCTGGATGATCGTCATGCTGACTTCTCTCACGTCCTCGATCATGTCGAAGATGGCGAGAGCGCCGAGACCGTACAGCCGAAGCTGTGAGTTGTTTTCTGCGCTGACTTCAATGCCTTTTCCAAACTTCAAATCGATGATTTCAACGACACCGTCTGCGTAAAACACCACATCTCCCGTACCGAACGAGCCTGGCACATAATCGGAGAGGTCGAGCCGTTCTTCAAACATCCAGTCGGCGTTCTCATCACGGGCTTTTGCCCCGTTGATGCGTTCCGCTACCAGGTCGACATACTCTTCAACGTACCCGAGTAGTTCTTCTGAGTAGTATTCGTTTTCCTTCATCTTCTTGAGCTTGCTGTTGAAGGTGCGCTTCGTCATGCCCTGGTACATTTGAGCGAAGTACAGCTCGGACAGTTCATGTGCGAACGTGCCTTCTTCAGCGAACGTTGAGGTGCGGTCCTGTATGCCGCGTTCCATGCTTGCGGATTTCGTGCAGACTAACCAGCGACTGGATCCACTCGCAGAGAGAACGGCGTGCGCTCTTGCTGCATGGCCCGTCATTCGCCGTTCGTCTCCATGAAGTGGATGGCAGCCCCGTACTCAGCCGGCGGCAGTTCCGAAATCTTCGGCACGCCCATCTCTTCCAGGAAGCCTTTTAGCTTCTTGCGGTTCTCCGGATTGCCTTGCACGAACTTTCGTGTCTTGGTGGTGAGCGTATCGAGCGAGATGCTCGGAGTGCTTTCAGGCTCTTCCGTTGACTCCGGCTCGGGTTCGACTGTCTCCGGTTCAGGTTCAGGTTCAGGTTCAGGTTCAGGTTCAGGTTCAGGTTCAGGTTCAGGAGTTGGTTCCGGCTTCGGTTCTGCTTTTGGCTTAGCCGGTGCTTTCTTCTCCGGTTTTGGTGTTTCTTTCTTCGGAGCTGGCGTTTCTTCAGGTACTTGCGTTCCCAGCGGCTTGTTGATCTGCACGCCCTCCAGTGGGTTTGCGTTGCCGAATGCGTTTGCCAAGTTATTTAATGCTCCGACTAGCTCAGGAGCCTCGATCGTTACTGTGATATTCATGTGCTATTCCGTCCTTTCTGTGGTAAAATATCCGTAATCTAAGTTTTTTCAAGCGGCCGTCTGCAAACGGTCGTTTTTTATTTGCCTTCTTCAGGTATTGCGACTAGAGCGAATTTGCCGTTTTTGACTTCAATCTGATAACCAGTCACTGAAGGAGTTTCACCATAGTTATAATTCAAGGAAATGATGCTTTTGACTTTCCCATCAGGGTCGGCCATCTGATCCGCGGCAAATTGTAATGCTGAAGTTTCATTGCTGAATGTTTTAATCTCGTCATCAGAGTATCTTGCATCTTCTGATTCGAATCTCACTACATACCATCTCATCTTCTTTCCCCCTCTCTAGTTGATTGCGTCTCGGTAGTTAACACCGATGACTTCAATCAGATAATCTTCTGCGTTGCTCTCCAGGACAACTCGTCCGGCGCCATCTTCGAAATACTTATCGCCTTCACGAATCTCCGAACCGAAGTGATCTTCTATCGGGAAATCCGATACCGCTTGTTCACGTTCATCCTGAATCGGATAGCCGGTCTTCAGCGTGCGTGTAATATCCGGATGCTCCATCGTACTCACCTCCTCTCAGTGCCTATTCTGTTATTCAGCTTGTGCTGCGTGTACCAAAATACCGAGTGCCAGAAGCTGTTCGCGGCTGATAGCGAGAAAGTCTGTCTGTTCGTTACGTTTCAGCATTTCTGCGACGACATCAGCTGCTTGCTCGATGATTTGTTCATTCATGGTCTGTACCTCCTTCCCAACCAACTGGAAAACCTTTCTTGCTGGCCGTTCGTACTGGCACCTCTTTCAGTCAATTATTTCCTAATAGAGGTAAAAAATTAAAGGTACATCGTCCAGAGACCTAAACCGAATAGGATATTAGCTGCGGAGATTAGTGCGATCTTCAAAAACTCTGGGGATTCTTCCCAAGCATTTTTCAGAACTTCCATCCTTCCCACTCCCTTCCAAGGTTAAAAACTGGTTAAGAAAATATTTACAGTTGACTGGCAAAAAATTAATCCTCTTTGTAGAGGTGTGCGCCAATGACTGTGCCGATGAATCCAGCGATGATCGTGCCGAGAATCAAGAAGCAAATGATGTTTTGTTCATTCATGCTTTCTCCACCACCTTGAGATAGGGATACTTCTCATGAAAGAATGAAACCGGAACCTTGCCGCGCTCGATCCAGAAGCCCTTCGCCTGCAGCTCCTCATTCATCGACTGGATGCGCAAGTGAGCTGTTCTTATGGTGCCGAGGCCAAGCATTTCCTTGACCTCGTCGGCCGTATAAAAATTCTTCACTACTCTCCCCCCTTTCTCACGCCATCATCTTTTCCGACGCCTGAAATAGATACTCAACCTTGAAGTCCGGAAACGCTGCATCGCGGATCTGCACGGCTTCCTCATACCAGAACCGAGAACGGCCAGCCATCTTATCTGCAAGCGTCACGTACGGCATTTGGATTTTCTCCGCGAGATCCTTCTTGGAAAGTCCGATGCGAGCCATTTCCGCTTCTAAGTTTTTGTACATGTTCATCACCTCCCGCCGATTCGGTTACGATGTGTCGTAACGCTTAAAACCCATATTATACGAGGTGTCGTAACTTGTCAACGGAAAAACCAAAATAATTACGGAAAATCGTAATGTAATTTATTGCGGCTGGACTGAAAACGGTGATACTATATAGGAAGCGTTACGAAGTGTCGTAACTGAGAGAGGAAGGTAACGAAAATGAAAAAGGGTGAGTTTCTACTCAAAAGGATGGAATCGAAAGGACTGAACATGCGGCAGCTGTCCAGGGAAAGCGGAGTTCCATACACGACGATCCGTTCGATGATCGAGCGGGATTTAAAGAAAGCAGCGATTGAGAATGTAATTGCCGTTTGTCAGGCACTGGATGTAGGTATCGATGATCTAACTCGTCTGGATAACCCGGGCCTGCCGGAGAACTTAAAAGGAGAAGCTGATTACACCATCAAGATTCCGATTATCGGAGTTATCGCGGCTGGCGCTGAGATTGTGGCCGAGCAAAACATTATCGGGTACATCACGGAGTCTGGTGACGGCCTGCCATCAGGCAAGCTATTCGCACTCCGGATTAAAGGGGACTCGATGGAGCCGACCATCCCGAACGGTGCGATCGTCACGATCCGCGAACAGTGTGAAGTGGAAAACGGCGAGATTGCAGCTGTCCAGCTGAACGGCGATACGGACGCTACACTGAAGCGTGTAAAGAGACAAGGCGATATGATGGTGCTGGTGCCGGATAACAGCAAGTATGATCCATATGTCGTGACGTCGGATAATCCGGCACGTATTATCGGAAAGGCCGTAAGGTATTCGCGAAACCTATGAGGGTAGGAGGAGCTGTTCATGCCGGTTTACAAAGACGAAGCTAGAAAGACCTGGTATTTCAAAACATGGTACAAAGACGCTTTCGGGGTAAGAAAACAGAAGTTGAAAAGAGGATTTTCGAAGAAGTCAGAAGCCAAACAAGCTGAAGCTGAGTTCCTGGCCGCAGTAGAGGGCGCGTTCTCCGATAAGGTGACGTTCGATGATGTATTTCTTCACAACATCTCCTATAAGACTTACGCCACTAAAACCGTAAGGCGCCGCACGCTCGAATATAATCGGCATATCAAGCCCAGGTTCGGGCATGTCCAAGTGGCAGATTTGACGCTTCAGATGGTCGAGGAGTTTAAGAAGTATGTAGAGAACGAATTCAAGTCAAAGAATACTGCCCGGACGGTCTACAGCAATTTCAAAGTGTTAGTGAATCATGCAGTGAAATTCTACGGATTGCGACAGGACCCGACGATTCTTGTGTCCGCCATCAAGCGCGAGAAGCCGCAGGTCAACTACATGAGAAAAAGCGTGTACGAGAGCCGCCTGGAACGATTCACGCTCCACCACTATCGTGAGCTGACAGAACTGCTCTTCTATACGGGCCTGCGTATCGGAGAAGCCTTGGCGCTCCAGTGGAAAAACGTACATCTGCATCAAAGTGAACTTTACGTAGCGCAGACGCTTGATGTCAATGCGCGAGAAATCGGGCCGCCAAAGAATGACGCCAGTCAAAC
>NZ_JAPEHT010000169.1 GCF_028823615.1 Planococcus sp. A6 | reverse complement strand
CGTCGCGCTGCCAGGGCATGGCTTGAGCCTCCTCGGTCGCTATGCTCCCTGTGGGGTCTCAAGACTCATGCTATTCCCACAGGAGTCGCCGCCTTCTACTCTTTCATCAAGACTATTAATAGCAAGACACAAGAAATTACAGAAGAGGTGCAGTATGCAAAAACCATTTATTACATCATGGAGCGGTGGCAAAGACTCCGCTTTAGCATTTTACCGGGCGGTTCAGCAGGGGCATGTGCCGATCGCGTTGTTCACCATGTTTGAAGAAGACGGGGAACGCTCGAAATCCCACGGGCTGAAAAAGCAGATCTTGGAAGCACAAGCGGAACGGATGGGCTTGCCTTTAGTGATTGGCCAAGCCGACTGGTCAGGGTATGAAAAGGAATTTATCCGCCATTTGCAGCATTTCAAGGAACAAGGCATCGAAATGGGTGTGTACGGTGATATTGACCTGCAGGATCATCTTGATTGGGTTGAAAAAGTCAGCAAACAGGCAGAACTTGATGTCTTGCATCCCTTATGGCAAGAAGCCCGCCGGTCACTGTTGGAAGAACTGGTCGAAGAAGAGTTCAAAGCCGTCATTACAGTGGTGGACACTGCGCGTGTCGGGGAGGAGTTTCTCGGACACGTTTTCACCCGTGAGCTGATCGAAGAGCTCGAGGCACTCGGCATCGATGCTTGCGGAGAGGAAGGGGAATTCCATACCACATTAGTAGACGGTCCGATTTTTGTTGAACCGTTGCCAGTGGAGTTCGGAGACATCGTGCGCAACGGGCAATACGCAATGCTTGAAGTGAAACTTCAAACAGGGGAGTGATCGAATGTGATCCAGATCATCAGTGTAGAAGAAAAGCACATCCGCCAAATGTCTGCATTACTTTCAAAACGCCAGGCGCGGGAACGGAAGATTTTCCCGTATCTGCCGGATAAGTTCGAGGAAATCGACGAGGCGGAGATTGTCATCCGCAAATTGCTCGAGCGCCCTTATGTCAGCGGAGTGGTCGCTGTCCGCGGCATTGATGTGATTGGATACTTGATTTATGAATTCAAGGAAGAAGCCCATCGCGGACGCTATGTATGGATGGATTATGAATCAATCGCCATCAGCGAGCATGAACATCCGCGCCTGTTGCGCTTATTATATGCGGATGCTGGAGCGGAATGGGTTAAGCACGGCTACTTCCACCATGTGCTGATGGCGCCGCTTGGGGATGAAATGGTGTTAGAGCAATGGCTCGATCAAGGATTCGCGTTCGAGCAAAAATACGCGATCCTGTCGCTGGATGATTACGAACCGAAAAACGGAACGCTGCCCGAACTCGAATTTCGGCGCGGAACGAAAGCGGATGCGCCGCTTTTGAAAAAAATGGCGGTGTGGAACAGCATCCACCAGGCAGCCGCACCTTCTTGGCATCCAATCACGAGAGAAACGATGGAAAACGTCCAGAAAAGCTATGTCGCACTGACGGAAGACGAAGAAGCCTATCTATGGCTCGTTAACCAAGGTGAACAAGCTGCCGGCTTCCATGTGTATTTCCGTAAGGAGGATCCTTTCAGTTTGGTGACGCCCGAAAATTGCGTGGAGCTGCCAGCTGCTTCGACCAACCCAGATATGCGAAGCCGCGGCATCGGTCGAGCACTGGCAAACTATTGTTTCGGCGAATTGAAGAAAGAGGGCTATGATTATATTTTTGCTGATTGGCATACGCCAAATCAAATGGCTTCCTATTTCTGGCCGCGTATGGGTTTCCAGCCCGTCATGGTCAGGATGTCGCGCCAAATCGACCCCCGCATTTCATGGGCACACGGCCACGATTGAATAGTGAGCATCGCTTTACTTGCTCAAGGAAACTAGCTTCGTTATACTCGTAGGCGTGTTGGAAATGATGATATTTCCCAAGCCTTTCCTGAAAAAACTACATTTCTTTGTAGTTTTTTCTTTTTTTGTGGTTATAACAAGGAAGTCAAAGGGAAGGGAAAAAGGGATTAAATAATTGAGGGGGATTCGATGAAAAAGAAAGGCTTGATCGATTACCGGATTTTTCTTCCGGCTTTGATCATCATCATCGCAATCAGCGTTCCACTCGCGCTTTATGAAAGCCGTTCATTGGAATTGCTGAATGGGATTTTTACGACGATTGTTGAAGTATTCAGCTGGGGTTATCTCTGGTATGGCATTATTTTGGTAGGAGCGGCATTGTATTTTTCGTATTCCAAATATGGCGATATCGTTCTCGGCGATCCAGCAGAAAAGCCGCGCTTGACTTTATTTGAGTATGCATCCATTTTGATCGCCATGGGGCTCGGTTCGACGATTATGCGGACCGGCATGCTGCAATGGACATCCGTGGCAAACAACCCGCCGGCTGGTATGGACGCCGGTTCACCGGAATCGATTTTAATGGGCAATGCTTACAGCATGTTCTTATGGGGCTTCCAGGTATTCGCGATCTTTGTCATGATCGCTCCGGCGATGGCTTATACGCTGCACGTTAAGAAAAAGCCGATGATGCGCATGTCAGAAGCAGTGCGTCCGGTATTTGGCGATAAATTGGCAGACGGCTGGGCAGGGCGCTTGCTCGATGTCTTGTTCTTGCTCAGCATCATGACAGGGGCTGCCGTAACGCTCGGCTTGGGCGCGCCGATCATCACGTATAATATTTCCGCGCTGATGAACATTGACGTAACATTCGGGTTAACGCTCGTCGTCACGATTGTCTGGGTAGCGCTGTTTTCCGTCAGTGCTTACCTTGGCGTGGAAAAGGGCATCAAACGGCTCAGTACGTTCAATATTTATTTGGCGGGAGCCTTTACTGTCTTCATTCTCTTGGCAGGGCCAGGAGTCTTTATCCTGAATTATTTCTCGGACAGCGTTGCGTCGCTATTTACGAATTACTTGAGCTTTTCACTCAATACGGACTCGGTTTACCAAGGCGCGGCGTCGCATGTGCAAAGCAATACGGTATTCTGGTTTGCTTATAGCGCGACATGGGCAATGCTGCATTCGGTGTTTGCGGCCCGTATTTCAAGAGGGCGCACCATCCGCGAGATGATCATGACCTATCTATTGGCGCCTACGCTGTTGTCGTGGATTGCGACAGGTGTTCTTGGCGGGCTCGGCGTCCACCGTTATTTGACGGGTGAACTGCCGATTTTGGATATGGTGAAAGAAGACCGGATGGCGGTCATTCCTGAAATTCTTTCGACCTTGCCGCTTGGCGGCTTGGCGATTGTGATTTTCATCATCGTCGCGCTGATTTTCCTGACGACTACACTCGACTCAACGACTTACACGATTGCTGCTTATACGAGTACGCTTGATATGAGCAAAAACGAACCGCCGAAAATTTTGCGTATCCTGGTTGCCGGCATCATCACCGTCATTTCACTGGTGCTCATGAGAATCGGCGGCTTGGCACCGCTCGAAGTGGTTTCCGGTTTGATGGGCTTGCCGATTATTTTCATCACCTTCCTGATGATTTATTCGGCGAAGAAAATGATGGACCAAGACCGTGCGTGGCTCAATAATGTACGAGACAAGGAAACGCCTTTGAAACGGTCAAAACAGAAAACGAAAAGTGAATAACTAGTTGAATTATTAGATAGACCTGGCTTTCATCTTCACATGGAAGCTGGGTCTTTTTAATGCAAGAACTTGGATAGGACAAGGAAATTCTGGACAAATTCGATTTTAACGTGGAAGATAAAGGTATCGCTATCGATTTCACAGCTGGCTATCTCTGTGTTAACGCACAAGCACGCCAAATGACTGACTCATTAAAGGGGAGTGTTGAGAAGTGTACAAGAAAATCCTACTCGCTGTGGATGGTTCCGACCATTCAGTCCGTGCAGCTAAAGAAGCCGTGAAAATAGCAAAAGGATCAGATGATTCACAGATTACGATCGTTTTCGTCGCGGATCACGACAACGCGAAAAACGAAGTGCTTCACAGCGGCAGTTCCGCGGAGCTGGATTTCCAGCGCCGCAAGAAATTGCAGCCGGTCGAAGAAGCGATCGCATCGGAAAACATCAAATACCGCGTCGAGATCCTTCATGGGACGCCGGGTCCGACGATTGTCGATTTCGCCAATAAGGAAGCGTTCGACATGCTCGTGATCGGCAGCCGGGGCTTAAACTCCTTGCAGGAGATGGTGCTCGGCAGTGTCAGCCACAAAGTGGTCAAGCGCGCAAACTGCCCGGTATTGATCGTGAAATAAGAAAAAGGGCTCCCAGGTGGAGCCCTTTTTGCTGTAGCAGGCAGGAGGGAGAACACAGTGAAACATACCGCGCCAATACATACGCCGTTTTATTACGGCTGGGTCATCGTCGCGATTTCGGCGTTGTCGTATTTCTTTTCGGGACCCGGCCAAACCTTTTCCAACGCCATTTTCATCGATTATTATATTGAAGAGTTCGGATGGAGCCGCTCGACGGTGTCAGGGATTTATTCTGCGGCTACATTGCTCGCGGGTTTTCTGATTTTTATGGTCGGCAGGCTGTTCGATAGCCAGGGAGCGCGCAAGATGGCGGTCATTATCTCCAGCTTGCTGGGGCTTGCCTGTTTGTTTAATGGATTGATCGCCAATACTTTCATGCTGTTCGTCGGCTTCTTTTTGATTCGGCTGCTCGGGCAAGGCTCGATGTCACTCACGCCGAAGTCGCTCGTGCCGCAATGGTTCATTGCCAAAAGAGGGCGCGCGCTCAGCCTCGCAGCACTCGGGGCGATGGTCGGCTCTGCCGTCTTTCCATTGCTCAATGTGTGGTTGATCGAAACTTTCGATTGGCGCATTGCGTGGACGCTGCTCGGCGCGTCCGTGTTGGTCATTTTTACTCCGCTCGCGTTTTTGCTGATCCGCAACAAGCCGGAAGATATCGGCTTGCGTCCTGACGGGGAAGTGATTCCAGAAGGGGAAACCGCAGAGAAGAGTTTGTCGGCAGATATTAGCTGGACCGTGAAAGAAGCGCAGAAAACCCGCGCCTTTTGGCTGCTGCTGTTTTGTGTCGCAACGCCAGCCTTGGTGAACACCGGAATCACGTTCCATTTAGTATCGATTTTTTCACAGCAATCGCTGACGCCTGAAGCCGCAGCCACTGTACTCAGCTTGATGGCGGTCGTCGGATTTCCGGTAACATTTTTGGCCGGCTATTTGCTGGATAAAATCGAAGTGCGCTGGATGCTGGTCGCTTTGTTTGCCGGAGAGATCATTTTCATTTTGCTGCTCCAGCAAGCGACGGTTCTGTCGTTAGCAATCTTGTTCGGCGTCGTATGGGGAGTTGTGTCAGGGATTGAGCGGGTCACGTTGAGCATTGTCTGGCCCAATTACTACGGTCGCCAGTATATCGGCAGCATCAGCGGCATCGCCATGGCGATCATGGTCATCGGCTCTGCCTTAGGGCCCTTGCCGTTCGGCTTGTTTTACGATTTCCTTGGCGGCTACGATGAAGCATTAAGCTTCCTGCTCATCATCCCAGCTTTAGCGATCGTCGCTTCTATCCTGGCAAA
>NZ_JAPEHT010000168.1 GCF_028823615.1 Planococcus sp. A6 | reverse complement strand
TCTTTATTTGCATTTATTCTTCCTCTTCTGCTGCGTCCGCTTCCGCTTTTGTTTCGTGCACTGTGCTGTGCGGATGTTCTGGCGGTGCATAGATGGAATAGATTTTCAGCGGCTTATCGCCTGTATTGGTGACATTGTGCCATTTGCCTGCGGGGATGAGGATGGCGTAATCGTCTTCCGCTTTTTCTTCAAAGCTTAAATTGTCTTCGCTGTCGCCCATCTGCACGAGGCCTTCCCCTTCTTCGATACGAAGGAATTGGTCGCCGTGTTCGTGGACTTCAAGCCCTATGTCATCGCCTGCTGCGATGCTCATCAATGTGACCTGCAAGTTTTTCCCGGTCCAAAGAGCGGTCCGGAACGTATCGTTTTGTTTTGTCGCATCTTCGATATTGACGACAAATGATTCAGCACCATAATCTTTTAATTCCATGTGTGGTTCCTCCTCCGATTTGTTGTTCTGTCCTGCTCTTCTCTACCCTGCGAGCATCGGACATAAACAAACCGTTCAGCGCAAGGCTTGTTTTTTGAGCGCCTGGTTGCGGGAGTTGAACACATCGTTGTGAGAAGACACCATGGCGATATTGGCAGCGTCTGGTTCGATGAACTTCTTCGCTTTATTGACCGCATTGGCAGCGTCGGTGAACGTGCCGGCGATCAAATTGAGCTTGCCGTCATGCTGGAGAATGTCGCCTGCCGCAAACACTCCCGGTACGGAAGTTTCGCTTGCCGGCGTGCCTTGTAAATAGAAGTCGTCTTTTGTTTCCAGATTGAGCGGGCTATTTTCGAGTAAGCTCGCATCACGCTCATAGCCGTGGTTGATGACGAGCTGGTCGACCGGCAGCATACGCCGTTCCCCCGTCACTTGGTTCATCACTTCCACAAGTTCCACGCGGTCGCCTGCATCCGATGCCACAAGCCGCGTGATGGCGGAATCCAGTAAGCACTCGGCACGGCTTTCGAGCAATTGGCGCACTTGCGCTTCGTGTCCGGCCATTTCGGATTTACGATGGACGACATAGACTTTTTCAGCAATCGGCTCAAGCTCGTTCGCCCAGTCGACTGCCGAATTGCCCCCTCCTGAAATGAGCACCGTGCTGCCACGGAAACGCTCGAGTGTTTTGACGGTATAATTAAGATTCGCCACTTCAAAGCGCTCGGCTCCTTCGATTTGCAGCTTCTGCGGTTTCAGGATGCCTCCACCGACGGCGACGATGACCGATTTCGAGTAATGAACTTCGCCTGAAGCACCCGCCAACACAAACAAGCCGTCTTCGTTCTTATTCATGCTCTCCACTTTCTCATCCAAGCATACCGTCGGCTCGAAAGTCAGCCCTTGTTCAACCAATTGGGTGATCAGCTGTTCGCAGCGGATCGGCGTCTGTCCACCGACGTCCCAGATCATTTTTTCCGGATAGACATGGAGTTTGCCGCCAAGGCGCGGCTGGAACTCGATAATTTTTGTTTTCATGCCCCGAAGCCCACTGTAAAAAGCTGAATACAAGCCGGCGGGACCTCCCCCGATGATGGTTACGTCAAAGATGTCGTGATTGGCCATTTTTCCATCCCCGTTCTATTAGTAAATTCCGATTGACAACGATTCTCAATAACTTTATAGTATACATTGTAATGAAAGTGAGAATCATTATCAACACATATCCCATTTTTATTTTTTTGCTTCAAAATTACGGTTTAACGAAAAGGAGGGCTGTCGATGGGACGCCTTTTTACAGAAAACCTGGAAGTCAGCTATGGCGAAAGGAAAATCGTCAAAGGCTTGTCCCTGTCGATTCCAGATAAAAAGATTACGGCAATCATCGGGCCGAACGGCTGCGGGAAATCGACTTTTTTGAAAGCTATGACCCGCGTCATTCCACACGAATCGGGATCGGTCATTCTTGATGGCCAACAAATCGCGGACGAGAAAACAAAGCAATTGGCGAAAAAGCTCGCCATTTTGCCGCAGTCGCCGGAAAACGCTGCCGGTTTGACCGTTGGTGAAATCGTCTCTTACGGCCGCTTTCCTTACCAAAAAGGATTCGGCAAGCTCAGCAAACGGGATTATGAAATGATCGACTGGGCACTCAATGTGACCGGCACGCAATTTTTCAAATATCACCCCGTTGATGCTTTATCCGGAGGCCAGCGCCAACGCGTCTGGATTGCCATGGCGCTCGCGCAGGAGACCGAAATGATTTTCCTCGATGAACCGACGACTTACCTCGATATGGCGCATCAACTGGAAATCTTGGAGCTTCTCCGCGAACTCAATGCCGAAGAAGAGCGCACCATCGTCATGGTGCTGCACGATTTGAACCACGCCGCCCGCTTCGCCGACCATATTGTCGCGATGAAAGACGGCCAGATCATCAAGGCCGGATCACCGGAAGAAGTCATCGTTCCGGACGTACTCCGCGAAGTTTTCCGCATCGATGCGGAAATCGGCCTTGACCCACGAACACAAAAACCAATTTGCTTAACTTATAATTTAATCAAAGGAGCTTAACCAGATCATGAAAAAATTACTTTTCTTGTCTATCGCTTTACTCGTTACGCTAGCACTTGCCGCATGTGGATCTACAGAAGAAACGACAGAGGAAACGGGCGGTTCGGAAGGCGAAGCAAACGGAGCCGAAACCATCCAGTACGAATCTGAAAATGGTACAGTGGAAGTTCCGGCTGACCCGCAGCGCGTGGTAGCCTTGGCTTACGGCGGGAACGTCATGTCACTTGACGTGCCGCTTGTCGGGATCGACGCTTGGGCGATCGACAACCCGAACTACGAACCATACTTGGATGGCGTAGAAGAAGTGTCGGAAGAGAACCTGGAGAAAATCATCGAATTGGATCCGGATTTGATTATCGGTTACTCGACTCTTCAAAATGTCGATAAACTGGAACAAATTGCACCAACTGTGACTTATACTTACGGTAAAGTCGACTATTTGACACAACACCTGGAAATCGGGAAACTATTGAATAAAGAAGACGAAGCACAAGCATTCGTTGACGACTTTAAAGAACGCGCACAAGCTGCGGGTGAAGAGATCAAAGCGGAAATCGGCGAAGAGGCAACCGTCTCGGTCATTGAGAACTTTGATAAGCAATTGTACGTATATGGCGATAACTGGGGCCGCGGCACCGAGATCCTGTACCAGGAGATGGGCTTGAACATGCCGGAAAAAGTTGAAGAAATGGCTCTTACTGATGGGTACTATGCCTTGTCACAAGAAGTCCTGCCTGAATATATGGGCGATTACGTAATCTTCAGCAAAGACTCCGAACAGGATAACTCCTTCCAGGAAACGGACCTTTATCAAAACACGCCAGCTGTAAAGAACGACCAAGTATTCGAAGCGGATGCGAAGAAACTGTATTTCAATGATCCGATTTCGCTTGATTACCAGCTTGAGTTGTTCCAGGAAAAATTCCTTGGCCAATAAACACAAAAGGGATTCTGCGCAGCGGAATCCCTTTATCCTTTCTATAGAAAAGATGATGATGCATGCGTTATAACGCCCGTTTTTCATACATATTTGGAATCAGCCTGCTGGCACTTGTGCTGGCTTTTGTTGTGTCGATGGTCTTTGGCGCTGCT
The DNA here is from genome assembly GCF_028823615.1 of Planococcus sp. A6. GTDB lineage: Bacteria > Bacillota > Bacilli > Bacillales_A > Planococcaceae > Planococcus. Next base: position 1,894 of record NZ_JAPEHT010000168.1, on the reverse strand, counting down.
GATGTCAGCTTGAAGAATCTCTGGCTGGCGCTGTTTTCCGACAGCACCGGACAGCAAATATCGGTCATCCAGGAAATTCGACTGCCGCGTGAAGTCGCCGCGATTTTCGTCGGCGCGGCACTCGCCGTCTCTGGCGCTATCATGCAAGGCATGACCCGCAACCCGCTGGCAGACCCTGGTTTGCTCGGTTTGACTGCCGGTGCCAATGCGGCACTGGCCGCGACATTGGCCTTTATCCCCGGAGCCAATTACTTCGGCATCATGATTGCCTGCTTTATTGGGGCAGCCATCGGAGCCGGGCTCGTATTTGGCATCGGGGCTTCACGGCGCGGCGGTTTTTCGCCATTTCGCATTGTCCTGGCCGGCGCAGCTGTATCGGCGTTCTTGACCGCCATTGCAGAAGCGATAGACGTCTCCATGTGGACTGCCGGCGGCTTGATCGGCACATCTTGGGGACAGCTGCAGATTATCATTCCCTTTATCACCATCGCTTTGTTTGTCGCTTTATTGCTCTCCCGTCAACTGGCGGTGTTGAGCTTAAGCGAGGAAGCGGCAATTGGGCTTGGCCAAAAGACCGGGCAGATCAAAGCGATGCTGTTTGTCGTCGTCACCTTGCTTGCCGGCGCTGCAGTAGCTTTGGCCGGAAACTTGGCGTTCATCGGCTTGATGATTCCGCATATCGTCCGCGTGATTGTCGGCAGCGATTACCGCTTCATCATTCCGATGTCCGCCGTCACGGGCGCCATCTTCATGCTGCTCGCCGATTTGTTCGGACGCACGGTCAACGCACCATTTGAAACGCCAGTCGCGGCGGTGGTCGCCATGCTCGGCTTGCCATTCTTCCTGCTCATCGTCCGTAAAGGTGGAGGTGCGTTCACATGATCCAACAACATTTGATCCGCAAGCAGCGCATCACTTTGATTGTGCTCACCATTATTCTTTTGATCACTGCAGTCTTGAGTTTGGGGCTCGGCTATTCGACGCTCGGCTTTGGGCGGATTGTGCCCGTGCTGATGGGACAAGGCGATTTCAAAGAAGAGTTCGTGCTGTATTCCATCCGCATGCCGCGTTTGCTCATTACGTTTCTAGCGGGGATGGCACTCGCGTTATCGGGCGCAGTGCTGCAGAGCATTACACGCAATGATTTGGCTGATCCTGGCATCATCGGCATCAATTCCGGTGCAGGTGTCGCCATCGCCATTTTCTTTTTATTCATCCCTGTAGAGCCGGGCTCTTTTGCATTCTTGCTGCCGTTCGTCGCATTTCTCGGTGCTTTTATCACGGCGATCCTTATTTACTTGTTCTCCCGTGACCCGCGCACAGGCCTTCAACCGGTCCGTCTCGTTCTGGTAGGGATCGGGTTTTCCATGGCCTTGTCCGGCGTAATGATCGTGCTCATTTCATCAGCAGAGCGGGAAAAAGTGGATTTCATTGCCCAGTGGCTTGCAGGTTCCATTTGGGGCACCGACTGGCCGTTTATCCTGGCGCTTTTGCCTTGGCTTATCGTGTTGATTCCGTTTGTCCTGTATAAAGCGAACCGGCTGAACATCCTCGGGCTTGGCGAATCCGCCGCAATCGGTCTCGGGCTTAATATCGGCAAAGAACGCGCCGTCCTTTTGCTTGCGGCCGTCGCGCTCGCTGCCGCTGCCGTTTCTGTCACCGGGAGCATCGCCTTTATCGGCTTGATGGCCCCGCACCTCGCGAAAGCGCTTGTCGGGCCGCGCCATCAATTGTTTCTGCCCGTCGCCATCCTGCTCGGCGGCTGGCTGCTGCTTGCAGCTGACACAATCGGCCGCAACTTGCTTGAACCGTCGGGCATTCCGGCTGGCGTCATGGCCGCATTGATCGGCGCACCATATTTTGTCTATTTATTGATGAAGAAATAAAAAAACGG
>NZ_JAPEHT010000167.1 GCF_028823615.1 Planococcus sp. A6 | reverse complement strand
CGTCCACCTACCAAAACCCCGCTACATTAGCATTTCTCCCCCATGAATTGTGTCGTGCACAGGGACACTACCGAACACAACACTATCCAAGTACTGCAAAGCTGCTTCATCGGCAATGATAGTGGCATTTTGATGCGTCTTTAATATCGACGCGGGAAAACTTTCATCAATTTCCCCAAGCACCAAACGGCTTAGAGCTGTGCTTTTTCCCGCACCCGAGACGAGCAATAGAATTTCTTCGCTTCCCATAATGGTGGATATGCCCATCGTGATCGCCCGATTCGGCACCAAATCGAGACTTCCAAAAAACTTCGCATTCGCGGTTCTTGTATCTAAGGTCAACTCCACGACATGCGTCGTTGAATCGAATGGAGTTCCGGGCTCATTAAAGCCGATATGGCCATTGCCGCCCAAGCCAAGAATCTGCAAATCCACCTTGCCACTGTCTTGAATAAGCTTTTCGTACGCCTTAGCTTCTGCAAACTCATCCACCGTATCGCCTTTTGGAAGGTGCGTGTTCTTTTTATCGATATCAATATGGTCAAACAGTAGCGTATCCATATAGTATCTATAGCTTTGAGAATCCTGTCCGGACAATCCGATATACTCGTCAAGATTGAATGTCTGGACGTGTTTATAGGAAGTGCCGTTCATCACATGATCGGAAATCAACTCCCGATACAATCCTTTTGGCGTGTCGCCTGTCGCCATCCCCAATTTGATTTGCGGGTTTCGGTGAAGTTTATCGATGACATAGTCGGCTGCGATCTGGCTCATTTCGTTATAATCTGCGACTTTGATCAACTTCATAACAGCTTCTCTTTCCTTTCTTAAGCAAATGTCCTTGCCGCATCAAAGGTAGTGCCATCACTAGGCGGAAGAACTTTTGCCTCTACTCAAGCAGCCCTGGAATACCGCCTCGCATTCACTGTTTATCACTCTCCAGATTCAATGCCACGATCATTGCTTTCGTTAAAATAAGCATACATTTTATAATAAATTTATGCTAATTAGAGACATTTTGTTGACGGAATATTATAGCAATTTGTGAAATTATTTTGACTATCCACAATAAAATCCGCTAAGAAACACGAAAGAAGAAATCCATCGCCATACTCATTCCATCAACAATAAAACGCCGCATCTATCTGCCTGTTCGGCGAGAAAGATGCGGCGTTGAAATTGAATTGTGTGGCGCACAGGGACAACTTACCGCCCAAGCATCCCTTTCACTCCGTCCGACACCGCGCCGGTGCCTCCGAAGATCGAGAAGCCATGATACACCGGCAGCTGCTGTTCGGTCGCTTTCGGGATGCGATCCGGGCGCACGAGCAAAATCGGCGCGTCGTTTTTCGCAGCCAACACAGAGCCCGTCAGCGCATCCGGGAAGTCGAGTCCGGTAGCGATAAAGGCGCGGCTGTCGCCAAGCGGAAGCCGTGTCGCGACTTCGGACCCGGTGTCATAGCGCGATTTGCCGCCGAACCGTTCGGCATCCGGCAACTGGGCGAACACTTCTTCACTGACCGCGCCGGTGCTGCCGATGACGTAGCTCGACGTATAGCGTTCAAGCGCGGTAGCGGTCTCGTTCGGCAAGGAGTCGCTGCGCGTCAGCAAAATCGGGATGCCGTTTTTCGCGGCATATGGCGAAACCGATAAAGCATCCGGGAAGTTCAATCCGCTTGCAACGACTGCACGCTCCGAGTCCAACTTCTCTGCAATCAACGCCGCAGTGTCATAGCGCGACTTGCCGCCGATGCGCTCAGTGGCAAGCCCCATGTCTTCCAGTTCCGCTTCCACTGCACCGGATATGGCGATGCTTCCTCCAAGGATGATCGCCTTGTCAGCGCCAAGCCGTTCGATTTCCTCGCGCGTTCCGGAATGAAGTTCACCTGTACGTGTCAATAAAATCGGTGCATCTTCCAGGTAAGCGAGCGGCCCACCAGCCAGTGCGTCCGGGAAATCGCCTGCAGTGGCTAGGACCACTGTGTTAGCCTCATCCCAGCCGGTTTGTGAAATCGCGATCGCCGTTTGATAGCGGCTAGTGCCGGATATGCGTTCCGGCATTTCTTCCGGCTCCGTTTCTTGCACGACCACTTCCAGCGCTTCGCTTTCATTGCCGTAGCGGTCGCGCACCAGTATCGTCAACGCGCTTCCCGCAGTTTGCTTCGGAATCGCCACGCTGAATGTGCCCGCTCCCGCGTATCCTTCTTGGCGCGCGATTTCACCGTCTTCATTCTCAACAGTGATCACAGCGTCTTCTACGGGCTGATTCAAAGTGCCAGTGATTTCCGCCGAGCTTTCATAGACAGCATTCACTGACGGCTGTTCGATATCAAAAATCATCAACGCCGCTTCCGCATCGACCCGGCCGTGGCCGAAATAAGGGTCTTTGCCGGCAGCGCCGAGGTCGACCGAGGTATCATACAGCCGCTGGGCGATTTCTTCATTCGTCAAATCCGGCTCATTCGCTTTCACGAGTGCTGCGACCCCTGCCACGACCGGTCCCGCCATCGAAGTCCCGCTCATCGATGAAAAGCTGCCGCCCGCGATTGTCGACCAAATGCCGGTGCCGGGTGCCGTGATGTCCTGGTCAGCACCATAATTCGAGAACCACGAAATCCGGTCAGCACGGTCTGTCGATCCGACTGCAACAACGTTTTCGTAACCCGATGGATAATGCGTCTCGTCCGTATCATCATTTCCGGAAGACGCGATCACCAATACGCCGCGCTCATGCGCATAGTCGATCGCCGCTTGATAGGACTCGCTCTTGTAATAATTGCCCAGGCTCATATTGATGATGTCCGCCCCGGCATCCGCCGCGTAATAAATGCCTTCGATGACATCGGACGAATACGCCTCTTCTCCTTCGAACACATCAATCGCAAGAACCCCAGCGCCCGGTGCAACACCCGCGCCGTAAGTCCGGTTATTATGTGCAGCGTTGATGATCCCCGCAACATGTGTGCCGTGGTCGTCTTCGCTTATGCTCGATGCTGTTGCGTAGGAACTGACGAGTTGACCTTTCAAGTCTGGGTGGTCCAAATCGAATCCATTATCCAGAACGGCGACCAATACATCCGTCGTGCCCATCGTTTTCGTCCATGCACGTTCCGACCCGATCAATTCGTGATGATACTGGAATGAATAATACGGATCGTTCGGCACCGCCGTCGTCTTGAGCAAATGATCCGGCTCGACATTTGCCACGCCCGGCGCCGCGCCGAGTTCTTCTATGTATGCTTCTACGCTTTGCCCTTTTGGCACCTCGACCGTCACCAGCTTATTGGCTGTATTGACCTCCAAAGCTTCGATTTTTTCCCCTGACAATGCATGGCTGCGTGCCCCCGCCTCCAATTCAACGATGACGCGATCGGTCTCGACAGCATCATCCGCTGACACTGCTCCTGCCATATGCAAAACCGCCGCTCCCGTCAGTACAGTGATTCCGATTTTCTTAGATGTATTCACATTGTTGGCCCCTTCCATCTGTTCTCCGTGGCTGGTAAATTCCCGCTTATTGTAACATCTCTATTTTCCAATTAATAGTAATCCACTTTCTGTTTTGGGAATAATTTCATCTTTTAATAGGACTGTGGCGAGTCAAATTGTGTGGTGCACAGGGACAAACACCATCTGCCAAACCCAAAAAACCGCATCCCCTCGCCTTTTTGGCATTGGGATTGCGGCTTAAATTGTGTGGCGCACAGGGACAACTCACGCCGCCTGCTGTTCTTTTTTTCACCGGTAATTGTGCCTGACACAGGGACATCCGAACGGTCAAACCCCACCACACCAAAGTTCCTGACACGCAAATTGTGTCTGACACAGGGACATCAAGTCCGACGCCGACCCCCGAACACGATGCCAACCCCTCCGCCAATCACAGCCCCCACGTACGCTGCCAGCTCATAACCTTCCAGTCCGGTATTTTCGTAAATATCCAATCCGCCCAAAAAGGTACCACCGATGACCAGCCCGAGAAACGCACTGGCGAACACCCCTGCAATCAATCCGATCATCCCGCCCGCCAATTTTGATCTGCCTCTATGCTTCACGCCCATCCCTCCCTATACACCCTTTCTCCTTATGTTCTCTGCCCCGCCGATAATTCCTCCATTCCCCAAATTCGTGACAATCGGATCAAACGAATCATATGCGTTAAAAATAGATAGAATATTCGAACTATTAGTTTTATACTATAGCTGAATGAAGAGAAAGGGAGGGTTCTATGAAAAAGCTCATCAAAACCATTGTCGTCGTGTTGCTCGCAAGCCTGCTCGTATCTCCTGGTGCCTTTGCAAAAAGTGACAACGCCAAAGAATCGCTCGTCGCAGTTGGCGATTCGATTCCGTTCGGCTTGAATCTCGGCCAGACCAACCAAAATCCGGCGAAGACCAGCTATCCTTATTTAATCGGCAAGCTCGCCGATCTCCGGGTGCGCAACCTCGGCGTGTCCGGCTGGCAATCGGATCAATTGTTCGAAGCTTTGCAGAACGACCAGAAATACCGCCAAGCCATCATCCACTCGGATTACGTCGCCGTGACGATCGGCAATAACGATTTTCTCGCCATCCTGCGCGAAGCCGCAATCGAAAGCGGCGGCAATCAACCAGCGTTCCAGCAATTGCTTGCAGCGAAGCTCAACCAAAGCGATGTCTTCTCGAACATCCAGCAAATCATCACGGAAATCCGCACACTCACCGATTCACCGATCGTGCTCTATAATGTCTACAATCCGTTCCAGCTGACCGACCCGCTCCACTATATCGTCGCTCCCATACTCCCGGACATTAACGATGCATTCGCCGGCCTCGCCTTCTCCAATGAAGACGTCTATCTGGCGGATGCTTACACAGCCTTCGGAAACAATCAAGCACTGTACGTCCTGCCGGGGGACATCCATCCGACGAATGCCGGACAAGCGAAACTCGCTGAAATCGGCTTGCAATCACTCGGCCTGTACTAAGCGCATAATCCCCAAAAGCTGCCTCCTTTGGCAGCTTTTTTTGCGTTGAATTGAATTGTGTGGCGCACAGGGACGCCAAAACTACAAAACCCCGCTAAAACCGCAATTTCACACTCGAAATTGTGCCATGCACAGGGACACAACAAAAAAAAGCTTACATCCTCTAGCTTCAGGGTATTCTATAGATTGTTGTGACAAAACCCAAAAAAGGAGAAATGTCCCGTGAATCATGTAACACTAAATAACAAACTCGAAATGCCCCAATTAGGATTCGGCGTCTGGCAAGTCGACAGCGACCAAGCTGCCGAAGCCGTATCAACTGCATTAAAAACTGGCTATACATCTATCGATACAGCCATGATCTATAAAAACGAAGAAGGCGTCGGAAAAGCCTTGAAAGAGACGTCCGTCCCGCGTGAAGAGTTGTTCATCACGACGAAAGTCTGGAACTCTGACCAAGGCTACGACAGCACCTTGCGCGCATTCGACGAAAGCCTGGAGCGCCTCGGACTCGATTATGTGGACCTCTACCTCATCCACTGGCCAACACCTGAATTCGACAATTACGTCGAGACGTATAAAGCGATGGAAAAACTATACAAAGACGGCCGCGTCAAAGCGATCGGCGT
>NZ_JAPEHT010000166.1 GCF_028823615.1 Planococcus sp. A6 | reverse complement strand
ATGCTTTTTTTCTGTTGAATTGTGCCATGCACAGGGACAAACGGCATACAAAACCCCGCTCTATCAACCTTTTCGGCCTGAAAATTGTGTCATGCACAGGGACAAAACTTAAACCCGGGAAACCAAACCCGAAAAGCCCCTACCCTTTCATCCGGTTCAAGCAGAACTCCAGGTCGAGTTGCAGATGCGCTTTCATGAGCCGCTCCGCTTCGTCTGCGTCATGAGCAGCGATAGCTTCGTAGATGTCTTGATGTTCGTCGATCAAAAGCGGGCGTTTGTGGTAGACGACCGTCTTGCGGAACAGGTAGATGATCGACTGCATGCGTTCGAAGATGTCGATCATGACGGGGTTGTTCGTGGCGCCGACGATGATTTCGTGGAATTCTTTGTTCGCCGCCATGACTTGTTCCATCGTGCCCGTACGGCCGACTTCGACGCATCCACGCAATTTGTCGAGATCGCCTTCGCCCATGTACATCGCACAATGGCGGACGGCGAAGCCTTCGAGCAAGGTGCGGACTTGGAAGACGTCGCGCAAGTCGCTGTCGCTCGGGTTGACGACGCGTTTGTCTTTGATGAGCCCTTCTTGCTCGAGCTTGCGGATGGAATCGCGCACCGGCGTCCGGCTGATGCCCATCTCTTCGGCGAGCCGCTCCTCGACCAATTTCGTGCCGCGTTCGAGTTCACCGTTCAGGATCCGGTCCCGGATATATTCGTAAGCTTGGATATACGCAAGCTGTGTGGCTTTTTTGGTCATGCTAATCGACTCCTGGCTAATTTATTTCTCCTTACAAAGTATAAGTTCTATTGGAAAAATTTAAAAGCCACTATATTTTTTGTATACATTTTAAAATATTTTGTATACAAAATGAATGATAATGTGTACTATATTGATTAATACCAAAATGAAAGCGCTATTATGTATGGCAGCTTTGTGAATTTGAAGGGAGCAATCATCAATGAACAAAACCATAGGATTTATCGGGCTCGGCATTATGGGCAAGCCGATGTCATTGAATTTACTGAAAGCGGGCTACCAAGTGTCAGTCAATGACCTTAACACACAAACGGTCGAAGCGCTCATGGAAGCCGGCGCGCAATTCGCGACACCTGCAGAAATGGGTGCAACTTGCGATGTCGTCATCACGATGCTTCCAGCGTCCCACCACGTAAAGCAAGTCGTCCTCGGCGACAACGGCATTTTGACGAACGCCACACCAGGAACAGTCATCATCGACATGAGCTCAATCTCCCCTGTCGCTTCGGTTGAAATTGCCAATGAAGCAGCGAAACGAGGCGTCGACATGATCGATGCACCGGTCAGCGGCGGCGAGCCGAAAGCGATCGATGGCACCTTGGCGATTATGGCGGGCGGAAAAGAAAGCGTTTTCGAATCCGTCAAAGATGTCTTCGAATGCGTCGGCTCCGATATCGTCCTTGTCGGCGATAATGGCAGCGGTGTCACGGCTAAACTCGCGAACCAGATTATCGTCAACTTGAACATCGCCGCGATGTCCGAAGCGCTCGTGCTTGCAGCGAAAGCCGGCATCGACGTCGAGAAAATGTATCAAGCGATCCGCGGTGGCTTGGCCGGCAGCGCTGTGCTCGATGCTAAAGTGCCGCTGATCCTCGATCGCAATTTCGTAGCAGGCGGGCGCATCGACATTAATTTGAAAGACATGACGAACGTGATGGAAACCGCACACGAAATCGGCGTGCCGCTTCCGCTTTCGAGCCAATTGGTTGAGATTTTCCACGCCTTGAAAGTCGACGGCAAAGCAGCCGACGACCACGGCGGCATCGTCCAGTATTACGAAAAATTAGCGAATGTTGAAGTAAGGAAGGTGTAACGGATGGCTCATTCTGAAATCCTAAACGCACACGACGTGCTTGCTTCCCTCCCGGCAATTCCAGACACGACACAAGTCGACGCCTTGCTCGAGCAAGAGCTGCGCGATTTCAATAAAAAAATCATTGTGCTCGACGACGATCCGACCGGCGTGCAAACCGTCCACGGCGTTTCAGTCTATACCGATTGGACTGCGGAAAGCATCGACGCTGGATTTGCGGAACTGCAATCCATGTTCTTCATTCTCACCAATTCCAGGGGCTTTACGGCAGCGGAAACACAACAAGCGCATGAAGACATCGCGCGCGTTATCCAAGAAACCGCCGCAAAGCATGAGAAAGAGTTCATCATCATCAGCCGCGGCGACTCGACCTTGCGTGGGCATTACCCACTCGAGACCGAAGTGCTGAAAAACACGGTCGAATCCGAATCCGATATTTCATTCGACGGCGAAGTCATCATGCCGTTCTTCCAAGAAGGCGGCCGCTTGACCATCAACAACATCCATTACGTTCAGGACGGCGAGCAGTTGGTGCCGGCCGGTGAAACCGAATTCGCGAAAGACCGCACGTTCGGCTACACGGCGTCGCACCTCGGTGAATGGGCAGAAGAGAAGTCAGACGGCGCATTTAAAGCACAAGACGCGGTCTATCTATCGCTCGAAGACATCCGCGCTTTGCGCATCGACCGTCTCGTCGAGCAATTGATGACTGTTACGGATTTCAATAAAGTGATTGTCAACGCCGTAGATTACACAGATGCCAAAATCGTCGTCATCGCCTTGATTCGCGCGATGAACGCCGGCAAGCAGTTCATGTTCCGCAGTGCCGCGGCATTGACGAAAATTATCGGCGGCATCAGCGACAAAGCCTTGCTGACGAAAGAAGAACTGGTCACCGAAACGAGCGACAACGGCGGGCTCATCATGATCGGCTCCCACGTGAAAAAGACGACCGAGCAATTCGAAGTGTTGAAAACTGCTGACTTTATCGAATTCATCGAGTTCGATGTCCATCTCGTCTTGCATCCAGAACAATTCGAAGCGGAAATCAACCGCGTCATCGACACGAGCGAGCGCTTGATTCGTGAGGGCCAGACTGTCGCTGTTTACACGAAACGCGAACGGCTCGATCTCGGCGACAACCAGCAAGAAGAAGAACTGAAGCTATCCGTGAAGATTTCGGACGCTGTCACGAGCATCGTCAAAAATCTCCACGTGCGCCCGAGCTTCATTATCGCAAAAGGCGGCATCACCTCGAGCGATATCGGCACCAATGGCCTGAGCGTTCAACGCGCCACAGTGGCCGGGCAGATCCAACCGGGCATTCCGGTATGGCTGACGGGCAGCGAAAGCAAATTCCCAGGAATGGCTTACGTGATTTTCCCGGGCAATGTCGGCTCGAAAACCAGCTTGAAAGAAGTAGCCGAAATCCTCCACGGATAAGCAAGGCGGCACTTGCCGCTTGCCATCCATGTAAGCGAATACAATAAAAGGCGGTGTGTGAATGTTTATCCAAACAAAAGAAATGTTACAAGCGGCTCAGGCCGGCCATTATGCGGTCGCCGCGTTCAATGTCTATAGCCTCGAAACTTTGCAGGCCGCGATCCAGGCCGCTGAACAAGAAAACCAGCCCGTCATCATCGCGCTCGGCGAACGTTATTTCGGAACTGTCGACGTCGAAGGCTTTGCGGCACTCACGAAATCCTTAGCAGAAAAAGCATCCGTCCCGGTATCTTTGCACCTCGACCATGCATACGAGAAAGAGTCGATCGTCCGTGCGATTGCTTGCGGCTTCACGTCCGTCATGTACGACGGCTCAAAACATGAGCTCGAACAAAACATCGCCTACACGAAAGAAATCGTCGAACTCGCGCACCAGGCAGGCGTCAGCGTCGAAGCGGAAATCGGCTCCACTGCCCGCGGCGCGTTCTCCGATGAAGAAGAAGGCACCGGCGCCTTGACGGACCCCGCGTCCGCTAAAGAATTCGTCGACCAAACCGGCGTCGATTTCCTCGCCGCGTCGATCGGCACCGTCCATGGCATGTACACTGGTGAACCTGACATCAAGCTCGAGCTGCTCGACGACATCCGCCAAGCGGTCGGCATCCCACTCGTGCTCCACGGCGGCTCCGGCACTCCGGACGACACGATGCAACAAGCGGTCGCCAAAGGCATCTGCAAAGTCAACGTCAATACGGAAGTGTCGCTCGCTGCAACAAACTATTTAAAGCAAGCGGCGGATGAGCCGATGCACCTGTCTGATATGATGGCCGGCATGCAACAAGCCATCACGCCGGTCATGGCACGATTTGTCCGTTTGTTGAAAAACCTGGATGCTTGAGGGAAGTTCTTGCAGATGGTTAAGCAGTCTATTTGAAGAAAATTTTTGCATTCATTAAAAAATTAAGGCATATCTAGTCAGCGCCACGGGCTTCTAGGCTATAAGCTGCTCCACCAAACTTTACCGATAAGGGAGATGTTCACATGGTTACAGGAAATTTGTTGATTGTGATTTTTGTTCTGTCGCTCGCCGCTTTGTTTTTTGCCATTCTTAAATTAAAAATCGAGCCATTCCTCTCCTTGATTACCATCGCCGTGCTCACTGCGCTCGCAATCGGCATGCCGCTGCAAGACGTCGCGTCGACCGTCACGACCGGCTTCGGCAATACGCTTGCCGGCGTCGGGATCCTCATCGGGCTTGGCGTCATTTTCGGCCAATTCCTCGGAGCGTCCGGCGCGGTCGAGAAAATCGCACAAGCCGTCTTGAAAGTGTTCGGCATCCAACGCTCTCCGGCAGGCCTCGCCTTGACCGGTACCGCCGTTTCGATTCCGGTATTCTTCGACGCTGCATTCGTCATTTTGAGCGGCTTGATCCGCTCGCTTTCCAGCAAAACGGGCATTTCTGTCGTCACTTTCGTTACCGCTCTTGGCGTAGGCTTGATCGTGTCGCACAATATGATCGCCCCGACACCCGGCCCGCTCGTCGTTGCGGAAAACACCGGTGCTGAACTTGGCCTATTTATCATCTACGGCATCATCGTCGCCATTCCAGCGACATTGGTCGGTGGTTATCTATACGGCATGTTCATCGGAAAACGCGTCAAGCATTCCGGCGAAATCGAGGAAATCATCGTCGAAAAAGCCGACTTGCCGAAAAAAGAAATCAGCACGGCGTTGAGCTTCTTCATGCTCGCATTGCCAATTGTCTTGATCTTGGCGAATACGGTATCTCAACTCCTGCTTCCTGAAACTTCTGTTTCCAGCTTTTTCGGATTCGTTGGGGAGAAAAACGTGGCCCTCTTGATCAGTGTGTTCGCAGCAATCATCTTCTTGCGCCCTTATATTTCCATCCCGAACAACCGCTTGTATAGCGAAGCCATCAACTCTGCCGGGATCATCATCCTGATCACAGGAGCCGGCGGAGCGTTCGGTGCCGTCATCAACAACAGCGGCATTGGCGACCATTTGATTTCCACGATGCAAAGCTGGAGCATCCCGGTACTCTTGCTCGCGTTTATCTTTTCGCAGATCCTGCGTGCTTCACTCGGCTCGGCAACCGTCGCGCTCGTCACCACTTCGAGCATACTCGGGCCAATGGTCACTGAACTCGGCGTCTCCCCGATCCTTTTGGGTCTTGCCATCTGTGCCGGCGGAATCGGCCTGTCCTTGCCGAACGACTCAGGCTTCTGGGTCGTCAACCGCTTCGGGAAACTCACTGTCCCCCAAACGCTTCTCGCCTGGACTGGCGGCGGCTTCATCGCCGGCGTCACTGCGCTGATCACGGTCTTTATTTTGAACTTGTTCTCAGGGATCTTGCCTGGACTGTAAGGAATAAAATATATACAAAAAAG
>NZ_JAPEHT010000165.1 GCF_028823615.1 Planococcus sp. A6 | reverse complement strand
GCTCCTGGTAGACAGGCTTCAATTGAATATAGCCTTCACCAACCACTTCACCTTCGATCAGCACGAGCGGGTAGAAAAACTCATCTTCCAAAATTCGCTCCGCATATTCTTGCTGTTTTGCATCTTGCAACGGTTTCTCAATATCGATATAGCTTATTGAAAATGGCTGGTCTTTGTATTTTCTGGAGATCGCCGCTTCGAGCCATTCGTAGGTATCCTTGGACGACGGGGCATTTACACAGCTGGCGCAGATCTGGTCGGTTCCGTAAACTTCGATGTTCGGGATTTTTGTCATGGATATTGGCCTCCTGGAAATTCATTATTGGCTTTTTGTGCTTATTCACATTATAATGATTGTAATGAAAGGAGTCGATAGAAATGACTGAAGCTATGATGGAAGATCAAGTAATGGAAGTCTTAGATAAATTACGGCCATTCCTTTTGCGCGACGGGGGAGACTGTGAATTGGTGGATGTAGAGGACGGCATCGTGAAGCTCCGTTTACTCGGTGCTTGTGGCAGCTGCCCAAGTTCAACAATCACATTGAAAGCGGGCATCGAACGCGCGCTTGTCGAGGAAGTTCCTGGCGTCGTTGAAGTGGAACAAGTCTTTTAATATCCAGGGGCCTTTTGCAGGTCCCTTTTTATGTCTGCCCCATGCGGGTAGCAAAATGGAAAAGAAAGGGTGAACGTAGATGACACAAGTTGTAGAAATTACAGAAGCCGCTTCTTTCCAAGTGAAGGAAATGATGCGCCATAACGAAGAGGAAGGATCTTTCCTGCGCGTGGCTGTAAAAGGCGGCGGCTGCAGCGGCCTGACATATGGCATGGGTTTCGAGCCGGAAGCGGCAGAAACAGACGATCAATACGAACAGCATGGCATCCGCATTTTGATCAATAAAGAAGATGCGCCGATTTTACAAGGGACTATAGTGGATTACAAGCAATCCTTGATGGGTGGCGGATTCACCATTGATAACCCGAATGCTATCGCCTCATGTGGCTGCGGCACAAGTTTCCGCACCGCAAAAAAAGCAGGAACACCAGAAAACTGCTGATGCAAGAACCCGCTTTGTGACAAAAGCGGGTTTTTTTAATTTTTGCTTTTGTTGCGCATCTTGTGTAAGGGCATTCAACTGTTGAAAAGCATTTGCAAAAGGGCTAATATAGAGGATAGGTGTTTACTGGAATCTGTTTCATTATTTCCGGTACATAAAATGACTTGAAGGTGGTTGCGATTGTGTTGAAAAGACCGTCAATATTAGTATTAGGTGCAGGCTATGGTGGATTGACCACTGTAGTGAATCTGCAAAAAGAATTTGGGACAGACGCTGCGGACATTACGCTCATCAACAAAAATGAATATCATTACGAAAGCACATGGCTCCATGAAGCGGCAGCAGGAACACTGCTTCCGGAACAAGTGCGCTACGATATCGCAGACGTCATCGATACCGGCAAAGTGAACTTTGTTCAAGCCACTGTCGAAGGCATCGATGTAGACAGCAAAAAAGTTTCGACTGACAACGGAGAATTCACATACGATTATCTTGTCATCGGTCTTGGCTTTGAAGGGGAAACTTTCGGAATCGAAGGCCTCGACACATATGCGTTGTCGATCGCCAATGTAAAAGCTGCGCGTTATATCCGCGAGCACATCGAATTCCAATTTGCGACATGGTCTACTGAAGAAGTGAAGAACGACAGCCGTTTGACAATCGTTGTCGGCGGAGCCGGATTCACAGGAATCGAATTCCTCGGAGAACTTGCAAACCGCGTGCCAGAACTTTGCAAAGAGTACGACGTGCCGCGTGAAAAAGTACGCGTCATCTGCGTAGAAGCTGCACCGATGGTCTTGCCAGGATTCGATCCTGAATTGGTAGATTATGCAGTTGGCCATCTTCAAGCAAAAGGCATCGAATTCTCTATCGGAACGCCTGTCGTTGAAGCGACTCCTGAAGGCGTGAAGATCAAGAAGAATGATGATGAGTTTGAATTCATCTATGCTGGCACAGTTGTTTGGGCAGCTGGCGTCCGTGGGAACCGTTTGATTGAAGAAACATCCATCGAAAGCATGCGCGCGCGCATTAAAGTCGAAAAAGACATGCGTGCGCCAGGTTATTCCGATGTATTCATCGTCGGTGACTGCGCATTGATGATCAACGAAGAAACAAACCGTCCGTACCCGCCGACTGCACAAATTGCGATGCAGCAAGGCGAGCGCATTGCAAAAAACATCAAAGCGCTTGCTGGCGACGGGACGACGGAAGAGTTTGTTCCTGATTTGAAAGGAACTGTCTGCTCACTTGGCGATGAAGATGCGATTGGTGTTGTCTTTGGCAAGAAAGTGACAGGCAAACGTGCGTCGTTCATGAAGAAAATGATCGACAATCGTGCCTTGTACATGATTGGCGGCCCTGGCCTCGTCTTGAAAAAAGGTAAATTTAACGTACTATAAAAATGAAAGCCTCCCGGTGCGGGGGGCTTTTTTTCACATAGCCTGAAGGAGTGGGATTCATGTCGAAAAGCAAAAGAGGAGATGTTTGGCTCGGTGCTGCCGGGCTGGTCGTCAACCAACGGAACGAATGGCTCGTCGTCAAGAAGCGCTACGGCGGGCTTCACGGAAAATGGTCATTGCCAGCAGGGTTTGTCGAAAAAGATGAAACAGTCGACCAAGCAGCCTTGAGGGAAGTGAAAGAAGAAACCGGGATCGACTGTGCGGTGCTTGGTATGATCGGCTTTCGATCAGGAGTCATCAAGGAAAGAATCAGCGACAATATGGCGGTATTCTTGCTGCGTCCTCTTGAAGACGAGCAACACATCCTAGTGCAGCAAGAAGAGCTCTACGAAGCTGCATGGCGCTCTCCTGAAGACTTATCGGAAGATGGAGATGCCTCGGTTATGCTACATGAAATGGCTTCATACATAGTCGAGGAAGGGTTCGAATCAATCGAAGACGTCGACCCCGGTCATATTTTTGGCTACACTGACTATAAACTGTTTTTCCGGCATAAATACTAGATTTTAATTAACAGATAATTTAGAAAAAGATAGGATAATAAAGGATAAAAGAGAATAATGGAGATAAAGGCGTCCTTTTTTATTTGCAGCGATTTGCGATACGTGATATATTACCAATTATCAGAATATTAAAAACAACAGAGGAGGTGTTTCGAATGACAGTCTTCAAGAAAAGAACTACTGCAACCCATTGCCCATACTGCGCGGGCCAAGGATATTTCCAACTACGGTTGGGCGGCTCCGAAACGTGC
The DNA here is from genome assembly GCF_028823615.1 of Planococcus sp. A6. Classification (GTDB taxonomy): domain Bacteria; phylum Bacillota; class Bacilli; order Bacillales_A; family Planococcaceae; genus Planococcus. Next base: position 2,672 of record NZ_JAPEHT010000165.1, on the reverse strand, counting down.
TCCTGCTGTTCAGGATCCGGGAAAAACAAATAAACTGTGAAAATATGAAAGAGCAGCTGCGATAGCTGCTCTTTTTTATATGGGCAGGGCTTCTGTGACAAAGTCATGAATACTGTTCCTCCACATTGAAAGGGCTTTGTCTTTCGGGTAAACTGAGGAAAGGAATAACGGAGGTTAGAGTCCATGAACAGTTCATTTACCATTGTCCAATTGATCATTTCCATCTTGCTTTTTTACGTGATGTTTTTCGGCATCGGCTTTTTGCTGAACATGCTGCTGCGCATGACGTGGCTAATGGCGGTCGTGTATCCGGTTGTCATCTTGCTCGTCATTGATGATGTCGGTGTATTTGATTACTTTACCGCCCCAGGCGAGTCCTTTTCGATGCTTGGGGAAACCATCCGTTCGTTGACGGGCAGCGATATTGCCGTACTGACGGCCGGTTTCCTCGGCGCAGTCACTTCTGGAATCGTCATGAAAATATTGCGCAAGATGGGGTATCAAATGTTTTGATGCCGCTTATAGAAAAAGAAAAGCCGGTCCGCAATTTGCGGGCCGGCTTTTTTTCTAGAGCATGCTATAGAAGACGACGGACAGGGCGATCCCTGTCAGCGCCCCCATGAACACTTCACTCGGTTTATGGCCGAGCAGCGTTTTGAGCTCCTCGATTTTCTCTTCCTCTTTTTTCGATGGCCATTTACGGGTTTCTTCCATGAAATTATTCAAATCCTGGCGCAAGCGATTGATTGTCAATGCCTGTTGTCCAGCCTGAAAACGCACTCCTGTCGCGTCATACATGGTGATCACCGCAAACAAGGCGGACACCGCGAATACCGTGGATGAAATGCCTGCCTCATAAGCGACCGCAGTCGTTAGGGAGGTCACCGCAGCAGAATGAGAACTCGGCATTCCGCCAGTCGATGTGAAAAGCCCCCAATTCAATTCCCGAGTGACCGCATATTGAATGGGAATTTTAACGAATTGGGCGAAAAAAATCGCGAACAACGCAATCATTAATGGCGTATTGGATAAGAGTTCCATTTGGCAAGCAGCCCCTTCCACTTAAATTCCGTACAGAAAGTATACCATATGCCTGTGGTAACACGCGCTTTGTCAAGCTATTCCGGAAGCCGAAGTAATGTTACACTGGATATGCAGTTAAAAGGAGGATACGTATGGAAATCAATGTATTGAAACCCACAGAACAGAACGAAGCAGAAATTCTAATCGTCGGCTTGAGCCGCCATCCCGAAAATGCGGATGGCTGGAAAGGCTTGGAGAAGCGCTTTGACGGACGCCTTGCTGATTGGATCAAAGGCGGCTTGTCATTCGATTCGAACTCCCTGAGCATTTATCCTACTTTAAAAGGCGATATCCCGCGTGTGTTATTTGTCGGGATCGGCGACCGCAAAAAATTGTCGGAAGATGATTTGCGCCGTTCGTTCGGCATCGCAGGAAAGCAGCTGGTCAAAGAAAAAATTCGCCATGCCGCCATCTATACAGCTTCTTTCGAGAATGGGGAAGTGAACGGCGAACAAGTCGCGCACCTAGCGGCTGAGGGTATCCAAATGGGTGTATACCGCTTTGCCGATTATAAGACCAATTCCAACGAAGTGGATCACCGTGTGGAATCGCTGAGCTTTCTCACAGACCAGCCGGCCGATGCTATTCGCCAGGCGGCTTTCGTTGGCACAGTTCATGCGGAAGCAGTTAATGAAGCAAGAACGCTCGTCAATATGCCCGCGAATATCCTGACGCCAACAGCAATGGCTGAATATGCACAAGAGCTTAGCGAAGCTTACGGATTTGAAACGGATATCCTCGGGCGCAGCGAAATTGAAGAGCTCGGCATGGGCGCGTTGCTTGCAGTCAACCAAGGTTCTGTTGAAGAACCGCGTCTAATCGTCATGAAATACAAAGCGACAGACAGTTTCGAAGCCCCGCTCGCACTCGTCGGTAAAGGTATTACATTTGATACGGGCGGTTATTCCCTCAAGCCGAAAGACGGCATCGTCGGGATGAAAGGGGATATGGGCGGAGCAGCGGCTGTGCTGGGTGCAATGCGTGTCATCGGCGAACTGAAGCCGGACAAGGACGTGGTGGCTGTCATTGCTTCTACTGACAATATGGTGTCAGGCAATGCCTTCAAACCTGATGATGTCATCACGTCGATGAGCGGCAAGACTATCGAAATCCTCAATACCGATGCAGAAGGGCGTTTGGTATTGGCGGATGCTGTCACGTACGCCAAACAGCTCGGCGCAAGCCAAGTGGTGGATGTGGCAACATTGACAGGCGGCGTCATCGTCGCGCTCGGCAAAGACAAAACGGGCGCGTTGACGAACGATGACGCGTTTTACGGAAAATTGCTGGACGTCTCGAAGAAAACAGGAGAGTTCGTCTGGCAATTGCCGCTCACGGAAAGCGACAAAAAGCGGCTGCGCAAAAGTGATGTGGCCGACTTGAACAATTCACCCGGGCGCGACGGCCACATGATCTTCGGCGGCGGCTTTGTCGGCGAGTTCGTCGGCGACACGCCGTGGATCCACCTAGATATCGCCGGAACTTCGCACGCCGATGCAGCGCATGACTTGGGCCCTGCTGGAGGCACTGGCGCCATGGTAAGAACACTGGCGTTATTTGTGGAAAAGTTAGGCAATAAGAAATAAAAA
>NZ_JAPEHT010000164.1 GCF_028823615.1 Planococcus sp. A6 | reverse complement strand
TCGACTGCGTTGCAGGGAGCTGCTTGGGGCTCGCAGGATGCGAGTCATGCAGTTGATGCGACAGGACGTCGCGTTTTCAACTGCCCGGGGGCGGGTGTTGAGCCAATGTGCCACAAAGCGTGGCACGTTTGTCTCGCCAGCCCGCGCGGTCCCACAGGCGTCATCCCCCTTCCACTCCGTCTCTAGTTTTAGAATGGAAGAGAATTTCTTCTATCCATTTGACTGAAAATGTGGAAATGCTTCATGCTTTGTAGCTCATATCATTTGGACCAAGAGAAGGCGATAGTGAGTACTAGTTTCACCACAATCTTTTTGACTTAAACGCCATAGGACCAGATGCTTCATCGTAGGAAGCGATTCCCCCACTAGACGGCAACTAGTTATAAAAGCAGATAGAGCGAATCGCACTTTTCACAATGAAATCTCTCAGTCGCCCGGCGCCCAGGGTGAGCCGACGCAGTAAGACAGGCGTTCTTCCTGGCTTACTGCTAAAGGCCAACCCAAAGCACGGCGGCTATTCCGATGATACTTTAATAGAATATCGGAACCCTTCCACTGTCAAACACTCACTATCTGCCCAAAATGGCTCGGGAAGCGATTCCCCCTCTTAGCCGCCAACGAAAAAAAGAAGACACAGCCGAAACCGCATCTTCTACCAACTACTATTTATTTCGCCGTCACGCCGCCGTCTACTGGAAGCTCGATGCCCGTGATATGGCTCGCTTCATCCGATGCAAGGAACAACATCGCATTGGCGACTTCGGCTGCATTGCCGAGCTCAGGAAGCGCAATTTGTGCGAGGAAATGCGGGCGGAATTTTTCGCTTTCCATGTATTCCGCACTCATCGGCGTCACGATATATCCTGGATGCACGGAGTTGACGCGGATGTTCTGTTTGCCGTAATCGACAGCGGCAGCTTTTGTAATCGATCGGACAGCTCCTTTGGATGCCGTGTAAACGCCTGCTCCCGACATACCGGTCAACGCTGCGATCGACGACACATTGACAATCGATCCACCGCCGTTTTCAATCATATGTGGAATCGCCAGCTGCATGCCGTACATAACGCTGTTCGTATTGATCGCAAAGCCTTTCGCAAAATCTTCTTCGGTTTGGTCCAGGAAATCTTTAGCTACGGAAATGCCCGCGTTATTGACGAGAACATCGATCTTGCCAAAAGTTTCAACGGTCTGGCCGATGACGGACTGCCAATCTGTTTTGTCCGCCACGTTCTGCTTCATCGCCACCGCTTCAAATCCCGCTGCTCGTACATCTTGCGCGACCTTTTCCGCTGCTTCCACATTAATGTCAGTGGCGACGACTTTCGCACCCTCTTTTGCAAACAAGCGAACAGCCGCTTCTCCCATGCCAGATCCGCCACCAGTGATGATGGCTACTTTGTTTTCCAATCTCATTATAATCACCTCGAATTAAATTTTGATAGTCTTACTATCAATTTATTTCAAGTATACTCCCGCAATGCCATTACTTCAATTAAAGCGCTATACTAAAAGCAAGGAGTGGAAACGAAATGCCATCAAAACGACAAGAAAACAAACAACTGCAAACCGATAAAATCGTCGAAGCCGCAAAAGAACTCTTTACAGAACGCGGGTTGAACGACGTGCAAATGAAAGACGTCGCCGAACGCGCCGGTGCCGGCGTAGCGACCGTCTTCCGCTATTTCCCGAAAAAAGACGAATTGATCGTTGAAGTCGCCATCCGTTCACTGGATGCCGTAGAAGCTGAATTCCAGCGCATCATCTCCATGAAATCGAGCGCCTTCGAACGGCTGGAACAATTGCTCGACACCTTGCTCGATGCACAAAAAGCCGAACACTATAAATCCGCGCGTTTCCGGGAAGCATTCGAAAGCTATGCCTCGTTCCGCACCGAACCGCTTCCTGAGATTGACCGCTATCTGGCAAGACAGCGCCAGATCATGGATTTGCTCGAACCGCTCATCCAAGATGGCCAACGAGACGGATCCATCAATAGCTCAATTCCCGCCAAACCGCTCATCGTCACCATCATCAACAGCTATTCAAGCTTCACAAACAACGTCGCCTTAAAATCGTCCATCTCCTATTTGGACCAAGACATCCAACCTGAAACCCAGCAGCAAGTGTTGAAGAAAATCCTGCTCGACTATTGCAGAGCCTAAAGGAAGCTAAATTGATTTTCCTCCTCTACCTTTTAGTTCAGCAGTATGGATCATCTCTCGAACCCAAAACCACTCATTACCTGATGCAATTTCCAGGGAAGCGATTCCCTCACTAGCCGGCAACTATATAAAAAAGTAGATCGCATTAAACTTGCAATGATCATTGCAATCTTTCAGCTGCCCAGCGCCAAGGGTGAGCCGACGCAGTAAGACAGGCGTTCTTCCTGGCTTGCTGCCAAAGGCCAACCCAAAGCAAGGCGGCGACTGCCTAGGTGAAACATAATAGAAGACCGTAACAGTTCAACATACAAACACTCACTATCTTCTTTTATCTGTTCAAGGACACGCTTCTCCCTACTCATTATCTCCAGCTAAATACTGTTCATTCAAAACAAAAAAGACGCAGCTCATCGCTGCGTCTTTACACATTCAATATAAAACCGGTGCATGGAACATCCCGTCCGGCTGTTCAAGATACTTGTCCCACACCCTCGCCGCTTTGTCGGCAGGAACATCCCGTCCGGCTGTTCAAGATACTTGTCCCACACCCTCGCCGCTTTGTCGGCAGGGAGCGGCCTGCTGAAATAATAGCCTTGACCGATGACTTCATATTGCCGCATCAAGGTCACTTGCTCGAGTGTCTCGAGCCCTTCTACGACAACGTCCGCCCCCAGGTTTTTCCCGAGTTCGATAATGGTCGCCAAGATCGCCATGCTGCGGTCACTGCCAAGCACTTCGTCAACCAATGACTTATCGATCTTCAAAGTGTCGATCTGGATGTTCTTGACCGCATTGAGCGATGAATATCCTGTACCGAAATCGTCAATCGCCAGCTTGACGCCGAGCGCTTGCAGCTCTTCGACCAATGCGGCAGCGGTATCGAGGTCGATCATGACGCTTTCGGTGATTTCAATTTCCACGCATTCGGCAGGCACGTTGGTTGCGATTAAAATGCGCGCCACTTTCTCGGCAAACTCCGGATCGAGGAATTGCTTGGCCGAGACATTGACCGACACATGGATATCTGGCCGGCCTTCACGGCGCCATGCACTCAATTGCTGGCAGGCTTCACGCAGTACCCATTCACCGATTGTATGGATCGCCCCGCATTCTTCAGCGACCGGAATGAATTCAGATGGCGGAACCGCGCCCAGTGCTGAATTCCAGCGCAGCAAGGCCTCAAAGCCGATGACTTGCCCGTTCATCAATTCGACTTGTGGCTGATAATGAACCGAAAATTCCCCGTTCACCAACGCCTGCTGCAGCGCCGCGGTTATTTCCTGCTTGCGGATCGAGCTATCTAGAAGCTCTGGAGAAAAAAATTCAAAATTCTCCTTACCTTTACTCTTGGCCATGAAAAGTGCCAGATCAGCTTGTTTGATCAAGCTCTCTTCATTTAGCATGTCTACCTCTTGGCAACTAATTCCAAGGCTAATGCCAGAAGCAATCGATTTCTCGCCAATGTGGATAGGCTCATCCATTACCGCTAAAATCCCTCGACATAATTGCTCCAAATATCTTTTTTCAGCATTCGGCACCGCAAAGATAAATTCATCTCCGCCGAGCCTTGCCAGCATGATGGATTCAGGCAAAGCCGATTGTAAACGGACGACTACATGTTTTAGAAATTGGTCCCCTCCATCATGGCCAATCAATTCATTGACCGACTTAAAATCATCGAAATCCATCAGAACGACACCGATCGATTTGATGTTTTCGTCTGGCGTGTCGATCAATTCCCGAAAACGGGCAAAAAACCAATGACGGTTCGGAATGCCGGTCAATTGATCAGTATAAGCGAGCGTCCGGAACCGATTTTCACTTACTTTTACTTGTTGTAAAAGCTCCGTTTCGGTCTCAAGGGCATTCAAATCGACCAATGCGAGGTTGGCCGAGGACAATAGCAATAAAATAACGATAATGGCGATAAACAAAGCAGTCCCAATTATCCAGACGCCGTCAGAAGCTGCTTCTGGAAGCGCCATATTTGTATAGAAGGTTTTCGTAGAGGTGTAATGAAGCAAAGTCAGCACGATGCCCATCATTCCCGCATTGCGGAGGCGTTGTGTTTCAGTTGCTTGTACTGCATTGCTGTAGAGGATGAAATGAAAACTGAAATAACTAATAGCCAGAACCATAGCTACAGATAGTAAATAATAATCGAGCGAAATGGCATTGAAGCGAACATCCAAAACGCCTGACAATCCAAGAAAGTGAACAGCTTTAAGCAGAAAGGCTGTGATGAGTACGTGCTTGGCCTTCCGCATTTGTCCATGCATGTCTTTTAACGAAATTCTCATGACATAGGCTGCCAACAGACATGATGTAAGAAAAGCCAAGCCCAACAGCCAAACCCTTATTGTAAATTGATATTGTGCCATGAATGTCAGAATGCCAATTAGCTGCATGCCAAAAAAACCGCTGCCCAGTGCCCAAATGGAAAGCAGCTTAGAGCGCCTATTAATGCCTTTTTTCCGTTTGCTTACGTATTCAATTAAGACTAATACCGTATAGCTCGTAGCTATAGATACAGCAAGAGTTAAAGAAATTAAACTGATATGAGGAAACATAGCCATGGCAAACCTCCTGACTTGGCGGACCAATAATTTTTATATCTACTATTAAATTGCCTACAGACGGAATAATTTTCAGAGGACTTTATAACCAGCGTTAAAATTCAGACATGATTCTTAAAGCTCTAATTTCTGGTATGTAGTAAATATTATACTTATAATTCCCTTCTTTTCACATAGACCTTAACTCCTGATGCTAACTCAAATGAATAATTATCACCGGCAGCGCCATGCCGATTAGCCTAGCATTTGCGCTTGTTGGACGTTTTTTCCTGAAATTAAAAAAAGCAGCGCCAACTCAGCGCCACTTGCCATTGATCGTTATTTCTCTGATTTGCCTGTGCTCCTTTTTTTCTTCAAAGTCACCGTCAGTCCGGCTTCCGCCTTGCCGGCGACAATGAATTGCAACAGGCCGCCTGTCTCGACTGCCCCGACCACGTTCAATTCAATCGTCTCTACTTCATAGCCTTCGAAGCCGCGTACCATCTCTTCCAATTTGTCGCGGGAAATCGGTGCGTGCTCACGGCTTTCGCCTTCTGAAGCCATCTTGAATTCCTTTCCGGTGATATTGCTTTGAATCTGAACATCTGTTCCCTGCTCCTCCTTGATGACCGGCAGCCAAATGAACGGCTCCTTGGATTCCGCCATACCCATCCTCCCCCTTCGCATTGTCTCCTATATTCCATATTTTCTGCCAATTTCCTGCCGCGGGGTGACCAATGGACATTTTTCCCTTAGAATGGAGATAGACACATCAAAACGCATCAAGGAGGAAATGGGATGGCAACTTTAAGCGACATCGCTCTAGCCGATGATTTAGGGCAATTTGAAATAAAGGAAATTTACGGGGCAACCCACCAGCTGCTACAGGAAATGCAACAAGCGAAAGCCGAAGCTTTCCCTGGCCGCATCAATGCCATGATCAATCATTTGAAGGAGCGCCTTCAAGGTAAAGCGGCTTATCCGCTCGCTGTGCTGCTAGAGACGAGTTATCTATCGATCCAGCACCAGCTGAAAAAAGACTGGAACTCTGACTTGAAACAACGCCAATTGTATCTATACGATAATACGATTGAAACATACCGCGGGCGCATTCCGTCGAATGTCTGGAACCAGGTATGCTTGAACTATGCGGAAACGCTTGTCCACACCGGACGCTCGATTGATGCACAGGCGGTTCTGAAAGAAATGGTCAAAGATGAAAACGACCAGTCCTACCAGCGCCTGAACGGCGAATTCGGCTGGACATTGATTTTCTATTCGACCTTCTTGCCGGTCAAAGCCG
>NZ_JAPEHT010000163.1 GCF_028823615.1 Planococcus sp. A6 | reverse complement strand
TCTTTTTCTGTACCAAGTAACGATCATTACGTAAATCGCTGGCATCGCTGCACAAAGAACAATCAGTACGTTCCATCCAAAACGGGTCCAGATGGGGCTGAGCAGTGAACTTCCTGCGGCGACGCCAATATAATACGATACGAGATATAAACTCGATGCGCTGCCTTTATGATGCGTAGCCTGCTGGCCGACAGAAGCAGCGGTCAGTGAATGGGCCGTGAAAAACCCGAGGCAGGTCACGCATAAGCCGATTGCGACCATCCACAGTTCAGGGCTGAGTGTCATCAACACGCCAGCAGAAAAAATGAACACGCCGATTATACGCACGCGCCTCAAGCCGAACGCTTCAGCGGCGCGCCCAGCCATAGGCGAGCCGATGACCCCGATGCCGTAGGCGAAGAACAGATAGGAGATCGCCTGCAGCGACATGGAAAATGGCGGTGCTTCGAGGTGGAACGGCAAATAGGTCCAGACGCCGGTGAAAGCGATTTGGAGAATCGCTCCGAGGCCGAACACAACGAGCAGCGCGGGATTTTTCAAATGGAACAGGAAGCCCTCGATATCTTTTGAAAAGCTCAGTTCGCTCGGTTCAAAATGGTGCGAAGGCGGCAATAGCAAAAAGACGGCGATAAACAAAGCGATGCCAGTCACGCCGAATGCGAAAAACGTCAATTGCCAGGAAAACGCATCCGTGAGAAATCCAGTCAAAACGCGTCCGAGCATGCCTCCGAGTGCATTGCTCGATATGTATAAAGCGGTGGCATAGGCGATGTTTTTGCGGTCGATCTCCTCGCTGATGTAGGCGAGTGCTGCAGCTGGAACCCCGGCGAGCGCAAAGCCTTGGATTAAGCGCAGCGCAAGAAACACGGTAAAAGATTCGACAAACGGCAGGATGAAAAATGGGATGGCGGAGCCGAGCAGTGACCAGATGATATAGGCGCGCCGCCCGTTGCGGTCAGAGAAGAACCCGAGAATGACCAACCCCGCAATCAATCCGAGGATAGTTAGGGAAAGAGACAGGCTGGAAGTCGAGACCGACACCCCGAAATCCGAGACGAATACCGGCAGTAAAGGCTGAACGGCATACATATTGGCAAAAATAAATAACGAAGCCAACAGCAGGCTCGCAATGATTTTCCAGAATTCACGGTCGCGTACCGTGTATTTGCGTTTTTCCATGGGAGACGATCACTTCCATTTCTTCTTCATCAAAGCTTCTGTTCCCCATTCTATCACTCATTGGCAAATAAGTGGGAGCGGCAAAAAGGGTGTGAAAAAGCCCGCATGAAAAATGCGGGCTGGACGTTAAAGCTTATTGAAATACGCAAGAATTTGTTTGCGGGTAGGTTCTTGCAGGCGATAGCGCAATTCCTTGTTTTGGGTATTCACGAGATGATAGGCCGGGTTTTCGACAACTGTAAATTTCCAATGCGGCTTCACGTTCTTTTTCTTCAATTGCAGTTCAGGAGGCATCATCTTGTCAGTGAAGCTTTCAAGTTTCGCCATTAGGAACGTATCCATATAACGGACGATGACAAATCCTTGGTGTTTTTCCGGGTCATATTTCGAGAGATTGTATTCACTTACATCAAAGCCTTTTTCGTAACGTTGCACAGACGGAGAAAGGACAAAAAAGTCCTCATTGTAAAATACATTCGAGTTGCCGAATTGCTTGAGGCCCAATTCCTCAACCAAAAGATCCTTATTGACCAAATTCATTTCGCGCGCAGTAGCCATGCAATTCCTCCTCATTTCCTTATAGTCTCTCCATTATAACATTCTTTTGGCTTATACGCAGAAAGGGCGTACCTAAAGCAATGGACAGCAGATTGCTAGAGAAGTTTGAAAAATCTGTTATATTGGAAGTAAGCCAATCCACTTAGAAAAAGGAGAGGATTTCAGTGTGCGGAAGATTTGCCTTATATGCAGATTACGAAGCCTTGCTTGAGCGTTTTGAGATAGAAGAAGCCGCCCTCGATCAGGCTTCCTACGAAGAGAATTACAATGTGGCGCCTTCCCAGCAAATCGTTGCGGTCATCAATGACGGTGAGCGCAACCGGCTTGGGACATTGCGCTGGGGGCTCATCCCGTCATGGGCGAAAGACGAGAAAATCGGCTACAAAATGATCAATGCCCGAGCGGAAACGGCTGCGGAAAAACTGAGTTTCCGCCACGCCTTCAAAAAAAAGCGCTGCCTCATTCCGGCGAATGCATTTTACGAATGGAAAAAAGGGCAGGATGGCAAAACGCCGATGCTCATCCATTTGGAGGACGACGAATTGTTTGCGTTTGCAGGGTTGTGGGAGTCTTGGGAATCGCCAGAAGGAGAAGTGGTCCATAGTTGTACAATTTTGACGACACAGCCGAATGCAGTAATGGCGGATATCCATGACCGCATGCCGGTGATTTTGGACAAGGAAGCGGAAAAAACCTGGCTCGATCCGAATGTCCAGGACCCCGAGCTATTGCAGAAACTCATCAAGCCTTACGAAGCGGAAGTGTTGGAAGCGTACGAAGTCTCCAGCGCGGTCAACTCGCCAAAGAATAAAGGGCAGGAATTGATTCGGAAAATCGGATGATCACACTTTCAGGCAAAGGGGAGGGTCATGGTGAAAAGCGGATTGATCTTGGAAGGCGGCGGCATGCGTGGTGTCTACACAGCAGGTGTGCTGCAGAAGCTCATGGAAGAGGATTTGTTTACGGATTATGTCATTGGGGTCTCGGCTGGCGCATGCAATGCCGTATCATATCTTTCCCGGCAAAGCGGCAGGAACCGGACAGTGATGATCGATTATGTAACGCATCCCGATTATATTTCCATGAAGAATTTGCTGAAGAAACGGGAACTGTTCGGCATGAACTTGATTTTCGATGATATCCCGAACCGGCTGGTGCCATTCGATTATGGCGGATTCGGTGCAGCTGCGGAAGAATTCGTCGTTGGGACCACGGATTGCATGACGGGGGAAGCAATCTATTACCGCAAGCCGCTGCCCCCGGAAGAATTGCTCACGGTTGTGCGTGCATCGAGTTCACTGCCGTTCATGTCGCGCCCTGTGGAATTCGGCGGACGCCTTCTTATGGATGGCAGCCTCGCCGATCCGCTGCCGATTAAACAAGCCTTGTCAGATGGCGTGACCAAGCCAATCATCGTGATGACCCGGGAAAAGAGCTACCGGAAGCGCCATACGCCCTTAATGCGCCTGGCGCCTGCATTTGCCCGTCAATATCCAGGCCTTGCGCGGGCATTGGAAGAACGGCAGCGAGTTTATAATGACTCAATGGCGCATATAGAGGCGCTTGAAGCGCAAGAAGAGGCCATGATCATCCGTCCCCGCAATTTGCATAAGCTGCGTGGCATCGAACGGGATCAGGAGCGGCTTGCGGCTTTGTATGTCCAAGGCTACCGGGATGCAGAATTGATGGTGCCACGGGCCCGGAAATTCATCCAGGCGAATAATACTTTAAGTTTGGAAAGGAGTTTGTGATGATTGCCCGAATAGACCAGACAAAAGAGAAAACTGCACGCGACATCCAATCAATCCAGCGGCCGGCTTACCGGATTGAAGCGGAACTGATGGGGTTTCATGACATCCCTCACATTTCCGAGACAATCGAAGAAATCCAGCAAAGCGAAGAGACATTCCTCGGTTATCAGGAAGAGTATTTGAAGGGGTTCATTTCCTATAAAGAAGAAGGTGATGTTATCGACATTTACCGGCTTGTCGTGGACCCGCTTCAGTTTCGGCAAGGCATTGCCCGCAGCCTGGTGGGCCATCTCCTAGAGCACAACAAAGAAAAGGAGTTCATCGTCAGCACGGGCACGGCAAATGCGCCGGCCCGCAAGCTGTACGAATCGTTCGGCTTTCGGGAAGAAGAAACCTTCGAAGTGGCGCCAGGGGTTACATGCACTCAATTCCGTCTTGCCAATTGACCGCCCTCCGCCGTAGTTCTTTTGAGGACTGCAGGCGGTTTTTTGTGCTTTCAGGAGATGCAGGCACATTTATTTATTTTTAATTCGAGATAATATAAAATGAAGGAAGTGGATATGTCCCTGTCCGCACAGAAAGGAGTGCGATTCAGATGATTAAGATCTTGCCGCGCATTAATGAATTGGCACAAAAAGAGCGCAGCTACGGATTGAGCTATGCGGAAATCCGGGAGCAGCAAGTGCTCCGCCGCGAATATCTCCATGAAATCCGTGGACAAGTCGAGACGACGGTAACGAATATGACGGTCATCGACCCGCTCGGCGCGGATGTCACGCCAAATAAAGTCAAAGACTCAAGATAAACGAACAAATCCCAAGCGGTTTCAGAGAGGAAGAAAATAGATGAACGATTATTTAGTGAGAGCCTTGGCCTATGATGGCCAAATCCGTGCCTTCGCAACCCGTACGACAGAAACGGTGAACGAGGCGCAACGCCGCCATTATACATGGCCTACAGCGTCCGCGGCACTTGGCCGCTCCATGACAGCAAGCGTCATGCTCGGTGCGATGCTGAAAGGCGAAGAAAAGTTGACGATTAAAATCAATGGGGGCGGCCCGCTCGGCACGATTCTAGTTGACGCCAACGCAAAAGGTGAAGTGCGAGGCTATGTGTCCAATCCCCAAACCCATTTTGACTTGAATGAGCAAGGCAAACTCGATGTCCGCCGGGCAGTCGGGACAGAAGGGACGCTGACTGTCTCCAAAGATATCGGTTTGCAGCATCCGTATGTCGGCCAAGTGCCGATCGTCTCGGGCGAGCTCGGGGATGATTTTACTCATTACATCGTGACTTCCGAACAGACGCCTTCTTCTGTCGGTGTCGGCGTTATCGTCAATCCCGATAATACCATCCTGGCTTCAGGCGGGTTCATCATCCAATTGATGCCGGGTACTGATGAAAAAGTAATCAGCCAGCTCGAACAGCGCCTGACAGAAATCCCGACAATCTCCAATATGGTGCGTGCCGGTTTGACGCCTGAAGATATCTTGAACGAAGTCTTGGGCAAAGAAAACGTCAAAGCGCTCGATACGATGCCGGTGAATTTCCAATGCCAATGCTCGCGTGAACGCATCCATAACGCCATTCAGGGCCTTGGATCTGCGGAAATCGAAGACATTATCGTGACAGAAGGCAAGGCGGAAGCACAATGCCATTTCTGCAACGAAACCTATGTGTTCACGAAAGATCAATTACAGGACATGTTGTCTTAATTAACGCTATGTAAAGCCTGTGGAAGATTCCGCAGGCTTTTTGATTTGGAAGCGAAAGATGAATATGATATGATGTTATTATCTCGAATTAAAGATATTATAAATAGGAGGTTTTTACATGATGAAACATATTTACAACCCCCCAGCGGATGCGTCCAAGCCGACATTCTTGCTGTTGCACGGAACAGGCGGGACGGAAACGGACTTATTGCCGGCAGCAGGGCATATCGATCCGGAAGCGGGCGTGCTGAGTGTTCGCGGGAATGTGTCGGAAAACGGCATGCCGCGATTTTTCAAACGTTTGTCTGAAGGCGTCTTCGACATGGAAGATTTGCGTGAACGGACAGAAGAGCTGCACGCATTTATCGGCCAGGCAGCTGATGAATACGGCTTTGACCGCAATAATGTCATCGCGCTGGGCTATTCGAACGGCGCGAATATTGCCGCAAACCTGTTGTTCTCGTATGAAGATTCAATGAAAGCTGCGATTTTGCACCACCCGATGGTACCGGACCGCAATAAGGAATTGCCGAACCTGGAAGGGACGCGTGTCTTCATCGCTGCTGGCACCAACGATCCGATCTGCCCGAAAGAAGAATCGGAAGATCTGGAAAAACTGCTAAGTGGAGCCGGCGCCAAAGTCGACCTGCATTGGGAAAATCAAGGCCACCAGCTGACGATGGATGAATTGGTTGCAGCGAAAGCTTGGTATGAAAAAGGGTGAACAAAACTCCTCTGAACTGAGCCCCATTTTGTGGACAATTTAATAAAAGCACCCGGCAGCTAGGCTGCGATCAGATGACTTCGGTATTGTGCCGGAGTCATCTTTTTTAGATTCCATTGTTTGCGCGTTCCATTGTAATACTCCATGTACTCATCCACCAGTGCTTTCAATTCCTCTAGGCTGGTTGCCTGTTTAAAGTCGACATCATCTTTAAAGTGACCAAAA
>NZ_JAPEHT010000162.1 GCF_028823615.1 Planococcus sp. A6 | reverse complement strand
ACGCTTGCGGATATGCGGAGGCGGCAGCATGCAGCTGTCGAGCTTGCCGAATACTTTATAGCGGTTTTTTGCGATGACGTCGTATGCACCATCACGAAGTACGCGCGGGAATGGCTGAAGATGATATGCCAGTTTCCAAAGGCCCGTCAAATGGTGTGAAATCTTGAGCGCTCCTTCTGACTTCACGTATGCTTCGCCGCCTTCAATCAATACAAGGCTGTCGACGTCGTCCGGCACATTGTGCTTTTTGGAAAGCTCTTGCCCGATTTCACTTTGCAGGGAAGCGAATTGAAAGTAACCTGCCGGGTCATGATTGATGATGAATTGCACACTGGAATCGCAGAAATTGCAATCCCCATCGAATAACACAATCGCATGCTCCATAGATGATCCTCCTTTAACTAATGCCTGTCCCTTATCTTCCCTATTCCCATCTCTTGAAACCATCTGTCTTCGTCCCTTGATGAAAGAAGAGCTTCCAGCCGTACTGTCGTTTTTTCCATGCTGAACTGCGGTGGCTCCATATCCCTGTCGTCCGGTTCTCCAAGGCATATATCGTCAGAACCGACTCCGGCCCAAGAGATTTTGCTTCAAAGCGGGAAATATGATAGTCGTCTTCTTGCAAAGCATAGTCCCCGTTAAAATCAGAACGCTGGCAAGTCCCGCCGGAGATGCCGAATTCAAAAAACTCGTCATCCAATATTTCCGCCATGTTGCGGTTCGACTCCCTGGCAGCCGGCGCCAAATGGCTGTTCTCTAAATCTAGAAATTGTTTATGTAAGCTTTCCATCTATCTGTATTAAAAAAAGCCCCGGCGAGCGCCGGGACCAGCTTATTTAAATTGTTCGTCTTCCTCTGCCTCGTCGTCCTTGTAGAAATCTTCCTGATCTTCCCCTGGTTGGTCTTGGGGGCCATCCGAGGAACCGAAATTCTCGACATCTTCAAAGCTGTTGTCGTAATCGCGGATTCGGCTATCTTCCGTTTTGGCCGGTCGGTCTGTCGACGAGCCGATGACATCTTCTTCTGATGGGCGGCTTTCCAAATCCAAGCTGTGATCGGCGTGATCGATGCAAGTCAGTGCGGTAGGAATAGCTTCAAGCCGCTCATATGGAATGTCTTTCCCGCACACTGCACATTTTCCATAAGTTCCATCTTCAATGGCTTTTAGCGCAGCAAGCACGTCTTCATGCTCTTCTTCCTTGAATTGCTCCATCGCCATCCCGCGTTCCTGATCATACAAATCAGTGGCGTTATCGCCTGGGTGATTATCGTAATTAGATAGTTCGCTAGTTTCGAATTCTTCTGCATGTTCCATGCGTTCCTCGAGCGATTTCAATTGCGCTTCGAGTTCTTGCTTCAAGTTCTTTTGCTGTTCGTCCGTCATTATGACTCCTCCTCTAAATACTCGCTTGTGCTATATATATTGCCTTTCTCGGAGAAATCAAACCTCAGGGGCACAGCTTAGAAATCATCGAAGCGGTCCATCAAGCTCATCAAATACTCATCCAAACGGTATCGGACCAATTCATCGGATAAACCGGTCATGCCAAACGTCTTCCATCCAGGGTAGACTGCCGGCTTGCCGTCCAAGATATCGATCAGTGACAGCAAATCCCAATACGGATCGTACACAAACGATTCACCGGCATGGCGTTCGTAAGCATCCAAAAATTCGTTGGCGATGCGTGTGCCGTAAAGCTGCGCTAAGTTGACACGGCAATGTCCAACATCGACACCCGCAGGCCCACGGCACGTATTGACCCAATCGACAACGCTGCTGACGCGCCCATTTTCCCATAGAATATTTCCCGGGTGATAATCACGGTGGATCAAGCAATACTCCACCAGCGGCCCACCCGCGGCTACGATATAGAATGCGCGCATCCAATCTCCTTCCACGCGCGACCACTTCGGCCGCTCGAGGCGCCGTGCATCGTTATAGGCAAAATACTCATAAGGAAACCCTTCTGCTTTATGGCGATGGATTTCAGCGAGCGTCTCAGCAAGCCCATCAAGCCAGGCTGAATCGTAGGCGGGCGGCAAGATGACCGCTCCCGGAACTTTCGTCATCAACACGGCGGGCATGCCGCATGCTTCGCCGCTTTCGTCAAACGCCAAAATGCGCGGGGCGGGAATGCTAGCTTTTTCTGCAAGTTCCAGGCTCATCGCTTCATGCTTCGCCAAGTCCGGTTCCTGGTCAAGCCACTCCCCTTTATGGTGAAGCCGCAACACGACGCTCTGCCGCTCCCCGTCTTTGCTTGCACGAATTTCATAAAGCAGTGAAGAAGTCCCACCTTCTAAGGGAATAGCTTCTTCCAATGCAGCTCCTGGCCATTTCGACTCGACCCATTCGAGTGCCTGGCGGGATAAGCCGCCGAATCCATTTGTCATCCTTGCCGCTCCTTTCAGCCTATCTTTTGTTTTAAGTGTACCATGAAAAAACGCCTACTCCAGCTTTTTGATAGACGCTATCTTGAAATTCCGGAAGCGTTTACCGAGGCCCCAGAAGGGTATGGTTGCCTACAATGACTTTTCAACTTAACAGGTAAATCACCTGCATTGAACATACTGAAGGAGCTGACGTTACATGAAAGTGAAGCACCCGATCCCGAAAGCAAAAGAATTGGACAATACCCTATCCCTTCTTGGAGAAGGATTTGATTTCCTGCCCGGCCGCCGCAAAGAGCTGGGTTCGGATATTTTTGAAACCCGCCTGCTCGGGAAAAAGGTAGTGTGCATGGCCGGCGAAGAAGCGGCTGAACTGTTCTACAATAATGAATATTTCAAGCGCAGTGGCGCAGCGCCGCTTCCGCTTGAGCAAACGCTATTCGGGCGAGGTGCGGTCCACGGCCGCGACGGCGAGGACCATCACCAGCAAAAGCGCATGTTCCTGTCGATGATGACACCTGAACGTTTGGAAGATGCCAAACGCATGATGATTCAAGAACTCGATGCCAAGGCCGAACAATGGGAGCAGATGGACGAAGTCGTCCTATTGGATGAAATCGAAGAAATCTTCACGCGCTCCATGATCCACTGGGCAGGGCTTCCGATGAAAGAAAGCGAAGTCAAGCAACGCACATGGGAGCTCGTAACGATGGTCGATTCATTCGGCCTTACTGAAGGGCGCTACCTTGAAGGCATGAAAGCACGCAATGCGCACGAAGACTGGCTGAAGAAAATCATCAAGCAAATCCGTAAAGGCGAATACAATCCGCCGGCCTATACGGCAGCATATATCGTCTCCCATCACCGGACACCGAACGGCAAGCTGCTCGACCTCGAGACGGCAGCTGTCGACTTGAATAACGCCTACCGCCCGATGATTGCTACAGCTTATTTTATCGTCTTCGGCGTCATGGCGATGCACGAAAACCCGGTCACGCGTGGCAAACTCCAAGCAGACGAAAACAATTACAGCCACAATTTCGCCCAGGAAGTGCGCCGTTATTATCCGTTCGCACCGGTCATGGCAGCGATCTCCAAAAAAGATTTCAACTGGAACGGCGTCCACTTCAAAAAAGATATGCGCGTCATTCTGGACCTTTACGGCACGAACCATCACCCGGACTCTTGGGACAACGCCGATGAATTCATCCCAGAACGTTTCAGCACATGGGACGGCAGCCCGTTCTCCTTCGTCCCTCAAGGCGGCGGCGACCACCATACCGGACACCGCTGTGCAGGGGAATGGATGACGGTCATGTATATGCAATCAATCTTCAAATATTTTGCGGAGAACTTGAAATACAGCGTGCCTGAACAAGACTTGTCCTACGACATGTCCCGCATGCCAACCATGCCAAAAAGCCGCTTGATCTTAAAAGACGTCCAAAAACTGAAAAACCGCCCAGACAATGTGTTCTATCACGAACAAAAGAACACGACGGTGCAATCAGGATGCCCATTCCATTAATAATGAAAGGCTAGAGATTCTGTCTCTAGCTTTTTTTATTTCTGGAAAAGAAGATAGCGAGGGCTTGTTTGTGGAATCATTCCTGTTCATTAGTTGAGCTTCATTTTGGTAGCCGCCGCCCTGCTTTGGGTTGGCCTTTGGCAGTAAGCCAAGAAGAACACTTGTCTTACTGCGTCGGCTCACCCGTGGCGCTGGGCAGCTTAGAGATTTCAATGTATAAAGCATGATTAAATTGATCTGCTTCTATATAAAGTTGCCGGATAGCGGGGAAATCGCTTTCCAGATCGAGCGTATTATGAAGATAGCGAGGGCTTGTTTGTGGAATCATTCCCGCTCATTAGTTGAGCTTCATTTTAGTAGCCACCGCCCTGCTTTGGGTTGGCCTCTTGCAATAAGCCAGGAAAAACGCCTGTCTTATTGCGTCGGCTCACCCTTGGCGCTGGACGGCTGAGAGATTTCAATGTGTCGAGCATGATCAGATAGATCTGCTTCTATAGTCAGTTGCTGGCTAGTGGGGAATCACTTCCTGAGATGCGGAGTCTGACACATTGGCGCTACAGTCTAAAATGTTGTGGGTAGGGTCAGAACTAATTAGCTTCTCGACACTAAAGATGAGTCTAGTTAAAAATATGAAGCATCTCAGCATTTCCTGTCGAATGGACAGAAGAAATTCCCTTCCTTTCTAAAACTAGAGACGGAGTGGAAGGGGGGCTGACTCCTGAGGGACCGCGCGGGCTGGCGAGACAAATGTACGGCGCTCTTTGCCGTACATTGGCTCAACACCCGCCCCTCGGAAAGCAGCCCCCCTGAAACGCAGTCGAAAAGCGAAAGCTTTTCTACTCACTCTTTATCATGCACCTAGATGTATGACTCGCAAATTACAGATTCTAATTCCTAACAAACCAACAATTGACAGAACCGTCCCTATCTTATACGATAAGGCAGGAAATTAAATAACCCGGCAACGGGAGAGGTTCATAGCATTCCACCCTCTATAAAAAACTATGGATTTTGAAATCAAGCCGAATCCACATGCGATTCGGCTTTTCGTTTGTCCGAATTTTTTATAGCTCTCCCCCAGCCGGCCTATTATAAGGAGGCCACCCACATGGCAGGAAGAAATGAAGAAACACTTGAGCATTTGTCTTTGCTCGGCAACCAGAACACGCGCTATAAATTCGAATACGACCCAGGCATTTTAGAAGCGATCGACAATCTCCACACGCGCGATTACTTCGTCAAATTCAATTGCCCGGAATTCACCTCGCTGTGCCCGCAAACCGGCCAGCCCGATTTCGCGACGATTTACTTGAGCTTCATTCCCGACAAAAAACTCGTCGAAAGCAAAGCCTTGAAGCTGTATTTGTTCAGCTTCCGTAACCACGGCGATTTCCATGAAGATGTCGTCAACATCATCATGAACGACTTGATCGAGCTGCTCGACCCACGTTATATCGAAGTATGGGGCAAGTTCACTCCGCGCGGCGGCTTGTCGATCGACCCGTATACGAACTATGGCAAGCCTGGCACGAAATACGAAGAAATGGCGACGTACCGGATGATGAACCACGACATGAATCCGGAAACGATCACCAACCGATAAGGAGAACCGTCCATGCTACTTTATTTGAACGGCGCTTTTGTCGGGCTGCTTATCCTGTCGAATATTTTGGCAGTAAAATTATTTTCCATCAACGAATGGGCGGTGCTGCCGGCTGCAGTTATCGTCTACGTCTTTACGTTCCCGATCACTGACACAATCGCGGAAGTGTACGGCAAAGAAGCCGCGCGCCAAACGGTCATGGCTGGGTTTATCACACAACTCGCAGCCCTGGCGTTCATCTTTGCGGCTATCCACTTGCCGTCCGCGCCGTTTTTTGCGGACCAGGCAGCGTTTGAATCGATTTTCTCGGCCGGCTTCCGGGTGACGCTCGCAAGCTTGGTATCTTATTTCATCAGCCAAAACCTGGACGTCACGATTTTCCATAAATTAAAAGCCAGAAACGGCGAATCGAAATTGTGGCTGCGCAATAACGCCTCTACGATGGTCAGCCAATTGGTCGATACGACGATTTTCATCACCATCGCTTTTTATGGGACGATGCCGCTGTCGGCGTTGGCTGCCATGATTTTGACGCAGTATTTGTTCAAATGGGTCGTTGCAGCAGCGGACACGCCGCTCGTCTACCTGCTCGTCAAACTCGCGCGCCGCTCCAAGACAGCCACTCAAAAAAGCTTCGCGTAATCGATTCATGCATAAAAAA
>NZ_JAPEHT010000161.1 GCF_028823615.1 Planococcus sp. A6 | reverse complement strand
CTTTTTAGTATGCGGTAGCACAGTCCAGAAATGTGCACCGTCAAGTCTCAAGCACCAGCAGCAATCACCGGTTCCATCGCTCCATACTGCGGCTTTTTGTCCTGCTCGCCGCATCCTGCAAGCAATAACACACCGGCCAGAAACAGCACAAACAATTGGCGCTTCATCGGAACCCCTCCTCAAATTTTATGTAACGAACGGGAAAGGAGGGTGAATCGAATTGCATAACTGGTGCCTGGCGTTAGGCGTAGGTGTTCTCGTAATTAGTTGCTTCTATTATACCATTCCAAATGATAAAAAACTGCGCCTTTGTACTGAATAATCAGTGAAAATAGGTTACACTAGAATTAACCATATTTTCAATATTATTAGACTACCAATATGGAAAAGTGAGTGCATAAAGACAATTTATTTTTAAAAGGGGAGTTTGATGATTTTATATAGCGAAATTTTCGGCACAGGGGAACCGATTGTGTTCCTCCATAGTGGGCTGCAGACCGGGCTCACCGATTTTGAATACCAGCGCAATTATTTCAAAGAACACTACCAGGTCATTGTGCCGGACCTGCGCGGGCATGGGAATTCTGTCACTTCAGACCTTGGCGATATTTTCGAAAGCAACGCGAAGGATTTGGCAGAGACGCTCGAACAGTTGGGAATCGACTCGGCCCATATCGTCGGGGCGTCGTTCGGGGCCTTGGTCGGGATCGTGTTCGCGAAGCGATTTCCATCCAAAGTGAAAAGCCTGACGATATCTGGTGTCACGGCAGAAAAGCCGGACAACTGGGCGCAATTGCGTGAACAGGAAACGCGGAACCAGCAACAGATTTTCCAATACGAGGAAACGAATGCGTATTTTGACCAATTGCATAAAGGCGATTGGCGAAAACTCGTCGAAATGGGGCAGAGTGAAGAATGGTATCCATTCGAAGAAACGAACGATTTGTCCGGCATTCATGTACCGATCCTCTACATCGCAGGAGAAGGCAACCCGAACGAAACGAAAGGCGTCTTGTATTACCCTAACAAGCATGAAAATGTCCGCGTATCGGTCATTCCCTTCGCATCCCATTTGGTTCATGCCGAACAAGCGGAATTACATGCGAAATCGCTTGAATTGTTCCTAAGCCACGTCGACTAATCAGGAGAGGGGCTCGTATCTCATGAAAAAACTCGGATCACTTTTGGCCATACTGATCATCCTTAGCGGCTGTTCGGAAGGCGACCGTTACAACTTCAAAGGAAGCGGCGACAATTGGGAGGTCTTCTATACGGTCGACGTCACTTCACAAGACAGCAAGGAAGCGACTGGGAAAATCGTCTACACCGGCGAAGAGCCGCCTCCTGAAACCATCATCTATTCAATTGAATCGACTGCCGGTGCATCGAGTGGAAATGTCTTGGTCGATGAAGGCGAAGTGCTGGTCGGCAAGAGTGCCTGCGAAGGCTGTGCGGTCATTCAACAAGATGAAGAGTTGGATGTGGAGATCAAATGGGACGGGCAAGTCGAGGAATTCGCGTTGACTACGGAATAAAAAAGTTCAAGGATTTTAAGCATAGAGCCTGACGGAGGAGAGTAAGCGATGAACACGACAAGAAGCCATGGCTTTCAATTTCTGGACTTTCTATTTATGGAGGAACATGAGATCCATCAGTTTGAGACAATTGCAGGTTCATTTGCAGTCATCAAATGCGGCGGCAAAAATCTGATGGTCTACAACAAATGGCGCGAGCAATGGGAACTGCCGGCTGGCAGGAGAGAAGGCGGAGAGACGTCGAAGCAATGTGCCGTAAGGGAATTGTATGAAGAATCCGGCCAGTTGATTGAGGACTTGGAGTTCAAAGGCTTGCTCAAACTCCAGCATACTGAAACTAGGGAAATCAAATACAATCCTGTTTTTCTTGGAACGGTAGATAAGTTACAGCCCTTCATACCAAATGACGAAACCACGGAAATGAAGTTATGGGATACAAAAGAGGACATCGGGGTCCTGGATGAAATGGATATTAAAATTCTCGATTATATCTAAGGCATTAAAATGTTATGGGGGGAAATCTGTGGAGGACATTAAAAAAGTTTGGCAGGGCGCAGCTGGTGTAGTGATCGACCAAGGCAAGATCCTCATGGTGAAATCGAAGACATCCGGTAAATGGAGCATCCCGTCCGGAGAAATTGAAACGGGCGAATCCCCACAACAAGCATGCGTGAGGGAAGTGTGGGAAGAAACCGGCTTTCGCGTCAAGGTCGAGAAACAGCTGCATACGAAGAGTGTGCAAATCGGCCATTATGAAGTGACGAGCCATTATTTTCTTTGCGAAGTCATCTCCGGCAATATTTGTTTTCAGGACCCGGATAATGAAATCGATGAAATTATGTGGAAAACAGAGGCCGAACTGCAAGAACTGCTTCACGATTACCCGGAAGACCAAGAACACCTCATTGCGTTCATGAATCGCGCGGCGGCTATCCAGTAATCCCTTTTCACAAACCATACGAACGGAGTTGCGCATGTGAACAGAGTATCGGTCATCACGGTCGGCAAAACCCATAGCGGCAAAACGACATTCGCCAAAGCGCTTGAGCAACAGCTAACCAATGCCATCGTCGTCGATCAGGACAATCATGCAGAAATCCTGCAAAACTATTATCCGGCGCTCGTCCCGAAAGAGGGGGCGAATGCGATCAAGTATGCCCTGACACAGACCATCGTCAATCATGCGGTCGACCAAACCGATTGCCACATCATTTTGTGCAATGCCAACCGCAACCGGCAAGGCCGCTTGAAGCTGCTGGATTTTTACCGATCGAAAGGCTTTACGACTATCTTGGTGAACTTTGACATGGCAGACGAGGTGTTAAAAACGAGAATCGATCAAGCCGGACGTGACACTTCCGTCTTGCGCACCGTTTCTTCATTTAAGGATGTGCTCGTACGTCAACAAGCTGAATCTGTTGGTAACCCCGGCGTCATTCCCTCACCAGACGAAGCGGATCATTTGTTCAACGTGGCAAATGAACAGCAAGTGGAAGCCGCCATTTCCGACATCACAATAATAGCTTCTAGGGGGAGTGGCTCATGAAAGAACTGCAAGTCCTGTCATTGCTGCTGATCATGCTCTTCACCTTAACGGCGTGCCAGAATGGTTTACTGAATGCCGAACAACAAGCTGCCGACAAAATCGTCTTGTACCAAATGGAAAGTTTCGGACAAGTGAAAGAAAACACAAATTACGAAATCACCGATAAACAAACAATCAAGCTGTTCGCAACAGCCATTTCTCGTGCCAATAAAGTCTCGGGCGTCGCCGATGTAGTGGACCCTAATTTCAAAGTGGAGTTCGGTGAAAAGGAATTCTATTTATGGATGGCGGAAGATCATGGGTCCGTCATGGATGTAGCAGATGACTATACGCTCTACACATTGGAACAAAAAGATGTCGAGCAACTCTACAGCTTTCTTTCATCCGAAAATCTGCTTGATTGAATGGACAAAGGTGGAGGAGGCCGCAGGATGAAGAAGTTTTTCTTATCAATCGTAGGCGGCCTTGTAATAGGGCTCATTCTTTCGTTCAGCTTCATGGATTACGAAAGCAGTTGGTCGCACCACATCCAAAGAGCTGACGTTGACCAAATGGTGGAAGAGATGGATTTCGATTTTGTCTTCACAGCCTCACTCCTGATTATCGTGATATCCGTATTGATTTTTGCCGTTTGGAGTTTCATTGAAAAAAAGAAGGATGAAAAGTTTGTCAGAGACTTTGAGAATGACAAAAAACGAGACAATTGAATGCACTCCTACGGCATCTTAAAGAAGATGCTTTTTTTCATGCCGTTATTTTTCTGCCTAACAGGGGATACAAGGAAAAGTAATGAAATTTATCAGTGAAAACCAGAGGAGGACAATCATATGGACAAACCGATCAAAGCGTTCGTCTTCGATGTGTACGGCACATTGTTCGACGTTATCGCCATCAAAGAGCAATGCGAAGAGGTGTTTCCCGGGCACGGTGACGCCATCAGCCAGACGTGGCGCACGAAGCAAGTTGAATACTTTATGATGCGCCAACTGATGGGCAAATACGATACGCTATACGCCGTCACGCACAGCGCCTTGAAATACGCACTCGAAGACGAGGGGCTCGAATCGACAGATGACATCGAGCAGCAATTGATGGACGCCTACTTGCATTTGCCGCTCTATGAGGAATCAGAAGCGGTATTGAAGCAACTGCAGGATCATCAGCTCGTCGTGTTCTCAAACGGCTCGCACGATATGCTCGATCCCCTGATCGAAAATGCAGGCATTAAGGGCTTGCTCGACAAGGCCGTCAGCGTCGATGAGATTAAGCAGTTCAAGCCGGCACCGGCCGCTTATCAATACGTCTTGGATCAATTGCAGATTGAGCGCGACGAAATTTTGTTCATGTCTTCAAACGGATGGGACATCTCAGGTGCGAAGAATTTCGGCTTCCAGACCGCATGGATCAACCGTAAACAAGCACCGGTCGAGCAGCTCAGCCTGGAGCCGGATTATGTATTTTCGGACTTGAACGGCTTGCTCAAATGGAAATAAAGCGCAGAAAAGATTAAAGCCGATTATTCCGGGTAAACTACTTATATAATAAGAGGAGGCTTTTATATGAACCGACTACAATTAGGGGATTTAGCCCCATCATTCTCATTGCCACGCGCTGAAGGCGGAGATTATTCGCTGCAACAGGACTTAACTGAACGCCCAGGTTGGCGCTTTGTCATTTTCTTCAGAGGATCGTGGTGCCCAGTATGTAACGAAGAATTGCAGGGAATTCAAGATAGCCTATCGTATTTCGAAGGCAAGGATATCCATTTCACGTTCTTGTCCACAGACAACCAGCAGGACCTAAATGAAATGAAAGAAAAACACGGCTTGACCTCTCCAATCTTGGCCGATGCGACTGAAGACATCCTGAAACAATACGGTGTCTACCATCACGGTGAAGATTCGCCGTACGAAGACCATGGCATTCACGGCGAGCCGGCATATTACTTGCTTGATGAAGAAGGCAAGGTCATGTACCAGCAACAGCAAACGAGCCCATTCGGCCGTCCGCATGCAAAAGAATTGCGCAAAATCGCTGCGTACATCCGCAAAAACTTAAAATAAGATTTTACACAAAAGAGCTTGGAGGGAATTCTCCAAGCTCTTTTTTCATTGCTCAATCCGTCTCGCGCACCGCGAAATAATTGTCTTCGGCATCCGCGAAATTGAAGGTCCGGCCAGTTGGCATCTCGACGATATCACCGACCGTGACGCCCTTTTTGGCCAACTCATTTCGCAGCTGCTCGAAATTGGTTGCGTAAAACAATAGCGACGGCGTCTCCAGACTCAAGTCTGTATCCATCTGTTCGAGCAAATTCTTATCATGCAAGACGATGCTCGTCTCCGCATCTTCACGAGGCGCAATTTCGATCCACCGCATGCCATCATTTTCGACGTCTTGCAAAACCACAAAGCTCATCTTTTCCGTCCAAAACGCAACAGCTGCGTCCTGGTTGCGCACATACACCATGACCTGTCCGATTTTTGAAATCATTGCTTTCCCTCCTCTGAATAAAATAATGATTCCCGTCATCCTAATAATTCGGTGGGTATATGAAAAACCCTTTCAATGAGCAGTCATTTAGGAACTGCGTTTTAACCCCAGGGAAACAATAAAATTTTCGATAAAGGACAGGATGCCGATTAGAAAACATAAAAAGCTCAGAAGGCACACTTCAGTCCAAGATGCGCCTAATGAGCGGAACAACAAAATGGAAAGGCAGCCTACGATAAAATAAACGGGTACGAATTTCTTGGACAATAATAAATGGCTCAGATAAATCACTCCTTGAGCTGTCCGAGGTTCGAACATGGTTGAATATGATAATAAAGACCATCTTTACATAAAAATGGAACAATCGCAATTCATGCCACAGAAGTTTGATACACTAACCTTAGAGAGCTCAAGAGAGGAGGAGACCAATGAAGAAAACACCAAAACTCATTCTATTCTTTACGCTCGGTATCATCACCGGCATTGTGTTGTACTATTTTTTCGGATAAGGAGGCGCGTACATAGTGGAAATCCGTAAAGCACAAGCTAAAGACGCAGCGGGTATTGCAAAGGTCTGCGCAGCCGGCAACCGTGCCACATACCGAGGTATATTGCCGCAACATGAAATCGAACGCGTCATCAAGAAATTTTATAACGAGCAGCGCATTTTGGGTGAAATCCACAATACTAGCCAGGACTGGAACGGCTGGTTTGTGGCAATGGAGAACGGGGAAGTCATCGGTGCGGGAGGCGG
>NZ_JAPEHT010000160.1 GCF_028823615.1 Planococcus sp. A6 | reverse complement strand
TTGAGCCGCTTCGTCGCTACGCTCCTCCAGGGTCTCAATTGTCTCGCTAATCCTCTCGGAGTCGGCCCCTTCACTTCGTCTCTAGTTTTAGAGGGAAAGAAAAACTTTTCAGTTCACTCGATGGAAAATGTAGAAATGCATTATGTTGTGTAGCTCAAATCACTTTTGCTGTGGAGAGACTAATTAGTTCTGTTCCATCGACAAGATTTTCGATAGGAGCACCAGCATGGCAGACGCTAGAATGCAGGAAGTGATTCCCCCGCTAGCCGGAAACTTCATACAGAAGCAGATCTGACGAAACTCACCCGAATCAACGAAATCTCTCAGCCTGCCAGCGCCAAGGGTGAGCCGGCGCCGTAAGGCAAGTGTTCTTCTTGGCTTATGGCAAGAGGCCAACCCAAAGCAAGGCGGCGACTACGAAGCTGAAGCACAAGTAGAATGCTGAAACACTTCAACACGTAAACCCTCACTATCCACTTCAAATATGTCCGGGAAGTGATTCCCCCACTAGCCGGCAACTGGGTATAGAAGCAGATATACCTAAACACACTCGACTCAACGAAATCACCAAGCCGCCCAGCGTAAAAGGGTGAGCCGAAGCCGTAAGACAAGTGTTCTTCTTGGCTTATGGCAAGAGGCCAATCCAAAGCAAGGCGGCGAATGCCAACCTGAAGCCAGAATCGAATGTCAAAACAGGTTGGCATGCAAACCCTCCTAACTCCCTGAAAAAAGCATTTCCCGCTGTCATTTTGAACTTCATTCAATAGAACTCTGGAATCTATCTACCTGATTTTCTATAATAATTTTCTGTAAAATCTCAATGTCGTGAAAATCTACCGATGTCTTGTCGCTCAAGGGATGGGGGGTATAAAGGAACCTTGCGCCACAGTCTGGCGTCTTTACCTAATATTAGCGCTATTGTAATAATTGTAATAAAAATGCTATGATGGATTCATTGATTATGAGGTGTTTATTATGAAAAAGACAAAAAAACTTAATTCTCCGCTGCTGGTTTTAGTGATTTTATCCGTCATTCTGCTCATCAAGCTAGGGGTATTCCGTACCCTGGTCTACGGTGAAGTCTCCTGGCTGCGCCTAATAGCCATCGATTTTCCGGTATTCATGCTCTTGCCGGTGCTATTGTTCGTCGTGCTGCGCCGGGTCAGCCCGCTCGTGGCGTTAATCTATAACCTGTTCGTCTCGGCGCTTCTTGTGTCGATCGTCTGGTATGAGCGCTACTTCCAGACCGTGCCGAGTTATTTTGACTTGCAGCAAGGCGATCAAGCCGGCTCGGTCATGGAAACGGTCAGCTTATTGTATGCGCCGCTCGACTTCCTGTTCTTTGCCGATATCATCGTCTACATAGCTTTGTTCGTTTTATACTGGAACCGGCCGCTGACAATGAAAAACCGCAAGAAGATCAGCGTAGCCGCTTTTGTACTGGTGGTGCTGAGTGTGGTGACGACAGTGGTGGCTCTGCAAAAGCCGATTTTGGATATGACTTTATTCGCCAAGGAGCAAGGATTTGTCCAGACCCAATTGGTCCAGGCAGCGCAGCAAAATAGCGCATCGGCCCAAATGCATTTGCTATCGGATGAGGAGCTGGCTAAGCTGAAAGGCAATGAGTTCGTGCCTTATACGGAACACGATCGCTTCGGCATCGCAAAAGATCGCCACCTGTTCATCATTCAAGTTGAATCCTTGCAGAACTTCGCCATTAACCAATCGATCGATGGGCAGGAATTGACGCCGAATCTTAATGAACTGCTTGGCGACAGCCTGTATTTTGACCGCATGTTCCAACAAATCGGTGCAGGCAACACATCCGATGCCGAGTGGCTATTGCATATGTCGTTGTTGACGAGAGGCTTGGATCCGACGGTCAATTATTTGAACGGCACCCCCTTGCCATCGCTTGTCAATATGCTCAATGATCGTGATTATTATACAACGACTTATCATGCAGATAAGTTGGAGTATTGGAACCGCGCGGAATTGTACCCATCGCTTGGATTTGATTATGCGTATTCGAGCGAGGAGATCCCGAATGAAGACCTGATTGGATTATGGCCATCCGACCGGACGATGTTCGAGTTTGCAGAAGGTGAAATACAAGAGCAAATCGCCTCTGGGAAGAAAATCTATGCAAACTTGATGACCGTAACGAGCCATACGCCTTTTGAAGTGCGTGAACAAGACAAGTATTTGGAGTTGCCGGAAGAATACGTGGATACCTACACAGGAAATTACTTGCAATCCATCCGGTATGCCGATGAAGCGGTAGGGGAGTTCATCGATTTCCTAAAAGCGGAAGGCATTTATGAAGATTCCCTCATTGTCGTCAATGGCGACCACTCAGGCCTTCATGGCCGGCCGATGACAAAAGAGGACAACGAGCTGATGGCCGACTTGCTCGGGCATACTTATTCGTTGAAAGATCGTTTCCTTTTGCCATTCATTGTCGCAGCTCCTGGATTACTCGAGTCAGAAGTGAATTCGAATTTTGGCGGGCAAGTGGACATGATGCCAACCATCATGAATTTGATGGGCATCGAACCGCAAGCCCCGATGGTCGGGCATAATATGCTGCAATACGAGAATAACTTGCTCGCAGTGCGCTATTACTTGCCGGGGGGCTCATATATCACAGGCGACCATATGTACTTGGGCCAAAACGCCAGATATCCCGAACGCTATTATGACTTCGAGACGATGGAGCGAATCGAACCGGAGCCTGAAATCGTCGAAGAGCAGCAGGAAAATGCCTTGAAAATCTTAAACCATTCGGATGCATTGCTGAGCAATTTCCTGGATGACGACGAAGAAGCAGAGACCGGAGAAGAGAGTTAACTCTTCTCTGGTTTTTTTGTTAATTCAAATTTACGAATGATAATGCAAATTTATTGCATAATCAATAAAAATATATTGATTATAAATGCCTAAATTGTGTATACAATTAAAGGGTTTTTCGTAATTTACATAGGACTATTATCTTTGATTCATAAAAATTCACTTTTAAACGCTGTATAAAGAATCATTTTAAGTAAATATTGTAAAATTCTCTTGTTTCTCCTAATTTTCCCCCGTACTATTAGGTCAGAAAGAGGGGAATGTAGCATTGAAAAAGAAACTTTTGTTCGTGCTGTTGTTGCTGCTAGCCATTGGAATGGGAACCGGGACTGCTTCCGCATCCGGTAAACCAACTGTTATTTTAGACCCGGGACACGGAGGAGCTTACGGCGGAACGGCTGGTTACTCAGGAAACCGGACCGGCTATTACGAGAAACACGCCAATATGGAAGTGTCGAAGCGATTGAAATCCGAACTAGAGAAAAGAGGATTTGTCGTTCACATGACCAGAACATCCGATGTCCAGTTTTCACGCATTTCATCCAGTGCGGATCTCGTCGAGCGGATGAAAGTCGCAAACGGAATGATTGCAAGCGGAAATAATGACAATACCATTTTCATGTCCGTGCACCACAATGCGACGAGTTCACCTACATACGGTGGATACGAAACGTATTACTTCGATAATCGATATGCGAGTTCGTCATATCCACCATCAGTCTTACAGCGCCATTACTCGCCGGAAAGCGGCCGTTTGGCAACGAACACGCACCGCGCAGTCATCAACTCAGGCGTTAAGGAAGGCCGTGGCATCGTCGCAAACAGCCTGTACGTAACACGTACATCAAATGTGCCAGCTGTGCTGCTCGAAGTCGGCTATATGTCCAACCCGACAGAAGAAGCGATGATCAAGCAAGCTTGGTTCCAACAAAAAATTGCAGCGAATGTTGCAAAAGGGGTAGATGATTTCTTCAACGTTTATGTCGTCAACGACAAAAACGGCAAAGCGATCAAACATTACACGTCGAAAACCGATGCGTTGAATTATTCAAAAACTATTTCAGGAAGTTATGTAACTCATAAGAAAACCGGGAAAGTGGACGGCGCAACGAAGCCTGATCCTGAACCAGTTGACCGCCCATTAGTTTATGGCATTTATCATCCATCCGTAAAAATGAGCAATAATCTATTCGGAACGGAACAAGAAGCGGTCAACGAAGCGAAAAAATGGAAGAACACAAGAGTTGTCCATACGACAACGGGAATCGTCCTGTGGTCCAACTACTTGCCGAAGAAATTCGTCGTCCTGGACGGCAGCGATAAAGAAGTGGATCGTTTCTACCAAGAAGAAGCAGCGATTGCCAGAGCCGGCAAACTAACGGAAGCATCCGTAATCGATGAGTCGACGCTCGAAGACGATATCGTTTGGTCGAACTTCAAACGCAAAAACTTCATCGTCCGTTCGAAAGACAAGGGCGAGATGGTCCACCTTTACAACCGCGAGGAAGCCCGTAACTATGCCCGCAACTGGCCAAACTCGGAATTGTATGATGTATGGGCTAAGAAAGTAATCTATACGAACACAGATAAAACCAAGTATTCGTATACTCCGCAAAATGTGCAAGGCAAGAGCCGCATCGATACAGCCGTTGCCGTATCCAAGTTGCTCTACCCTAACGGATTTGCGTCTACGAAGAGTCAAAAAACTGTAGTTTTAGCAACTTCGAACCAATATGCTGACGCATTGTCAGCTGGTCCGTTGGCCGCGCATTACGGCAATGCTCCTATCCTTTTGAGCAGAACGGATGCTCTTACTCCAGCCGTGGAACAAGAACTGAAACGCTTAAAAGCCAATAAAGTGATTATAGTGGGCGGTACGATTGCGCTCTCTGGCTCCGTAGAAAGCAAGTTGAAGAATATGGGGTTATCGGTTGAACGCTTGTCTGGCCAGACCCGCTATGACACAAATGAGAAAATCAATGAAAAACTGCCTGCTACTGATGGCGTGTTTGTTACCGCGGGCAATAACTATCCGGATGCTTTAACTGCTGCCAGCATCGCTGTAGTTAAGAACTGGCCGATTGTTCTTGTAGGCGATGGTCAGGCCGTACCGGCCAGCTTGAAGACAGCTTTCGGTGACGAAGTCGTCATCGTCGGTGGTACATCTGCAGTTTCAGCTTCATTGGAAACAGCCGTGAAACGTGAAATCGGTTCTGACGCTGTCCGCCGCCTATCAGGCAAAACGCGTTACGAAACAGGAACGGCTGCGATCGATTACTTCGCAGATGAATTCATGTCGAACCGTTTGATCGTCTCAACCGGCACGAACTACCCGGATGCGCTTGTATCATCCGCAGTCTCTGCCCGTTACAATGCACCGCTCTTCCTGGTGCCGGATAAATCATTGCCATCTACCCTAACGGATTCATTGACACAACACAGCACAGAGAAACTGATCAACCGCACATATTACATTGGCGGGGCAGTCAACTCGTCTATTAAAACAACGATCAACGCAATGCAAAAATGATAAGGTGGTTAAATACATGAAGAAATTCAGTGGTCTTTTGCTCACAGCCGTCCTCCTCGGAGGCTGTGGTACCGCTGTGACCGATTCTGCAGAAGACGATAAAGTCAACGGCACAGGCGGCACAGAAACAACCGAAACCGAAGCCGCGGAAACAGAAACAACTGAAACAGACGTGGAATCAACAGAAGACGCACCAATCGAAGTGACAGACCCGACAGGCATCCAGTTGTACATGCCAGAACTCGGCCTCGTCAAGAACTTCCAAGTGGAAGACTTCGAATTGACGCGTGAAGTGCTAGAAGTATCCGGAAACCAAGTGCTCGAGGAAATCACATTCGGCGAAGCTGCTACGATCGAAGTGACTGAATGGACAGAGTCGTCCATGAACATGCTGATCGAAACATCTGAACTCGAAGGCGAACGCGACATTTCGATCGAAGGTTTGGTGCCGATGAGTGCGCCGGTCGTCATGATCGACGAAGCCAACAGCACTGAAGGTGAATGGATTATTACATCGAACGGCGAAACGCTGGAAACACAAGCGGGCGCATTCGAAGACGTATTGGTCGTCGAGCAAGTCCTGAAATCCGAATCATCTGACCAAGTAACGACAATGACGCGTTATTTCGCACCAGGTCTTGGATTCATCCAGGAAAAAACAGTAGTCGCTAACGGAGATGACAAGCAGGAATCTGTTGTTGAATTGGTGAGCTACAAATAATAACGAAGAACCATCCGCCTCTCTTGGTGGATGGTTTTTTTGTGGGAATGAAAGAGAAGAGGCTATTCAGTTTTGGCGACTGCGTTGCAGGGGCGCGCTTTCCGGAGGGGGCGTAGGATACGGGTCATGCAGCTGATGAGACATAAATTGTGAAGTAAATAAAAAAGAGATAGGAAAAGCTTCCGCTTTTCGACTGCGTTGCAGGGGGCTGCTTGCCGTGGGGCGGGTGTTGAGCCAACGTGCCGCAAAGTGCGCGCCACGTTTGTCTCGCCAGCCCGCGCGG
>NZ_JAPEHT010000015.1 GCF_028823615.1 Planococcus sp. A6 | reverse complement strand
ACTTTGACTTCTGTATTGAAACGCGTTGACAATGCAGTTATCGACATCTCAGAACAAGCAATGAACGGTGAATTCCCAGGCGGGGAAACTATCACTTACGGCTTGTCTGATGAAGGGGTAGCTCTTGCGGATTCACGCGGCGCGATTCCAGAAGATGTCATGAGCCAGATTGAAGAATACAAAGAGAAAGTGATTTCAGGAGAAATCGAAGTTCCTGAAACAGTCTCTGAATAAGCTGTAGTCAAATACGGTCATCATAAAGACCGGGTATCCGGTCTTTATGATTTTTTTTCGTCTATTTTTCGAAAGATTAATAGATGAAAGGTTTCTGACAAAAGAAGCCTTTCATGTATTAATTCATTTAAACAAAGAACTAACCAGTCTCCGAGGGAGTGAGAACCGTGGAATATGTTATTGAAATGCTGAATATCCGCAAAGAGTTCGGGAACTTTGTCGCCAACGACAATATCACCCTGCAGCTTGAAAAAGGGGAAATTCATGCACTGCTCGGTGAGAACGGGGCAGGGAAATCCACCTTGATGAACGTCTTGTTTGGATTGTATCAACCAGAAGGCGGGGAAATCCGCGTCAGAGGGAAGAAAGTGGACATTTCCAACCCGAACGTAGCAAACGATCTCGGAATCGGCATGGTGCATCAACACTTTATGCTGGTCGAGAATTTTAGCGTCACCGAAAACATCATTCTCGGCAGCGAGCCGACAAAGATGGGCGTGACGAACAAAAAAGATGCCGCTCAGAAAGTGGCGAAGTTATCGGAGCAATATGGATTGAATGTCGATCCATACGCCATCATCGAAGACATCTCAGTTGGCATGCAGCAACGGGTGGAAATTTTGAAAACACTTTACCGTGGTGCGGAAATCCTGATTTTCGACGAGCCGACAGCTTCGCTCACACCGCAGGAAATTACGGAATTGATCCAGATCATGAAACGTTTGATCGCTGAAGGCAAATCGATCATTCTCATCACCCATAAATTGAAAGAGATCATGGACGTCTCAGACCGCGTCACGGTCATCCGTAAAGGCCAAGGGATCGGCACCGTCACCACGGCGGAAACGAACCCGAACGAATTGGCTGCTTTGATGGTCGGTCGCCAAGTGACATTCAAGACCGAAAAAGGCCCGGCACACCCGACAGAGGAAACCTTGACCGTTCAAGACCTTGTCGTCGAAGACTACCGTGGCATCGCCAAGGTAAAGAATTTGAATCTTACTGTCCGCAAAGGTGAAATTGTCGGAATTGCGGGAATCGATGGCAACGGCCAATCGGAATTAATCGAAGCGATTACCGGACTGCGCAAAGTCAAAAGTGGCAAAGTGCTGATTCATGGCAAGGACGTAACCGGCATGAAGCCAAGGAAAGTGACTGAATCCGGCGTCGGCCATATTCCACAAGACCGCCATAAGCACGGCTTGGTACTTGATTTCCCGATCGGCCATAATATTGCGCTGCAAACGTACTATACTGCGCCGATCTCGAAGTCGGGAATCATGGACTATAACAAAATTACAGAAAAAGCCCAGCAAATCATCAAGGA
Source organism: Planococcus sp. A6 (assembly GCF_028823615.1). Taxonomy (GTDB): domain Bacteria; phylum Bacillota; class Bacilli; order Bacillales_A; family Planococcaceae; genus Planococcus. The sequence goes on along the minus strand of NZ_JAPEHT010000015.1, from coordinate 38,450 downwards.
TTTCGATGTCCGGACGCAAGGCCCGCATGAGCCGGCACGCGCTTTGTCTGGGGGGAACCAGCAAAAAGCGATTATCGGCCGTGAAGTCGACCGCAATCCAGATCTGCTCATTGCAGCGCTCCCGACGCGCGGTTTGGACGTAGGGGCTATCGAATTTATCCATAGCCGCTTGATCGAACAGCGCGATAACGGCAAAGCGGTCCTATTGATTTCCTTCGAGCTGGATGAAGTCATGAACGTCTCAGACCGCATCGCCGTCATCCATGACGGTGAGATCGTAGATGTGGTCATTCCGGAAGAAACGACTGAACAACAACTGGGTCTTCTCATGGCAGGACATGCGGACAAAGACAAGAAAGGCGGGAAGCACCGTGTCGAATAGAGCGACAAACTTGCTGGTCCCGATCGTTTCCGTCGTGCTCGGCCTGATCGTAGGCGCAATCATCATGCTCGTCAGCGGCTATAGCCCGATTGAAGGCTATGCCGCATTATGGAACGGTATATTTGGAGACCTTTACACAATCGGCGAAACGCTTCGCCAAATTACACCTTATCTATTGGCTGGTTTAGCCGTGGCATTTGCTTTCCGCTCAGGGCTCTTTAACATCGGGGTCGAAGGGCAATTGATCGTCGGCTGGTTCGCTGCAGCTTATGTCGGCGTAGCGGTTGAACTGCCGAAAATCATTCATTTGCCGCTGGCGATTTTGGCAGCGGCTGTAGCCGGGGCATTATGGGGCTTTGTTCCGGGACTATTGAAAGCCAAGTTCCGCGTACACGAAGTTATCGTCACCATCATGATGAACTATATTGCCCTTCACGTTACCAATGCTTTGATCCGAACGGTATCCGAAGGGGGAGACCGCACAGAGCGCATTTTCGCCAGTGCTTCCCTTCGTTCTGAATTCCTGGAGAACTTGACGGAATTTTCCCGTTTGCACTTGGGCTTATTGCTGGCACTAATCATGGTCGCCGTTATGTGGTTTATCCTTGAGAAGACGACGCTCGGCTTCGAGCTGAAAGCGGTCGGCTTTAACCAGCACGCTTCTGAATATGCAGGGATGAATGTCAATAAAAACATCATTATGGCTATGGTCATTTCCGGTGCATTTGCCGGTCTTGCAGGCGCGATGGAAGCGCTCGGGACGTTTGAGTATGTTTCGTCCAAAGGCGGTTTCACCGGAATCGGCTTTGACGGCATCGCCGTTGCGCTTCTTGGGATGAACACGCCGCTTGGTGTCGTTTTTGGGGCCACGTTATTCGGTTCCTTGAAATACGGCGCACTCAACATGCCGAATGCTGCAGGCATTCCGATTGAGATTGTTGAAATTGTCATCGCCGTGATCATCTTCTTTGTAGCATCCGGCTATATCATTCGTTTGCTGCTGCTCCGAGCGGCCGGCAAAAAGAAGGAGGCGAAGTGATATGAGCTTTTTGGAAATCCTATATTTCATCGTCCCTTCGGCAATTTTCTACGCAGCACCGCTTATTCTTGTCGCAATCGGCGGAGTGTTCTCTGAACGCTCGGGCGTCGTCAACATCGGCCTTGAAGGCTTGATGGTCATCGGTGCATTTGTCGGGATATTGTTCAACTTGCTGTTCGCGGATACATTCGGCGGAATGACGCCTTGGCTGGCATTGATTGCCGCGATGGTCGCAGCGCTTTTATTGTCGCTGCTACACGCCGTCGCATCGATTTCATTCCGCGCAGACCAAGTCGTTTCAGGGGTTGCCATCAACTTATTGGCGATTGCACTTGCGCTTTACTTGGTTAAGAGCATTTTCGATAAAGGCCAGACGGATTTCATCAGCGAACGCTTTGCACGCTATAACGTGCCGGTGTTATCTGAGATTCCTGTTATCGGCCCATTATTCTTCACGTCGGTTTACAATACGTCCTTCTTCGCGATCGGCGTTGCATTTCTCGCTTGGTTCGTCATCTATAAGACGCCGTTCGGCTTGCGTTTGCGTGCAGTCGGGGAGCATCCGATGGCAGCTGATACGATGGGGATCAACGTCGCGAGAATGCGCTATGTTGCGGTCATGATTTCCGGCGCTCTTGCGGGAATCGGCGGCGCAATCTACGCGCAGACGATTACTGGGGACTTCGGTCATGCGACAATTAACGGCCAAGGGTTCATGGCACTGGCTGCGATGATCTTCGGGAAATGGCATCCACTCGGTGCGATGGGCGCAGCTTTGTTCTTCGGCTTCGCACAATCCTTGAGCATCGTCGGTTCTTCGATTCCATACATCCAGGAAATTCCGAACGTCTTCCTGTTGATCTTGCCGTATGTCTTGACGATCTTCGCACTGGCTGGCTTTATCGGCCGCGCCAATGCGCCGAAAGCGAACGGCAAACCGTATATCAAAGGTCAGCGTTAAAAACAACACCGCGAATCAGCGGGAAAAAGCAACTGGCGGGGAGTTCCCCGCCAGTTTTTTTATGGAGAAAATCAAGCAACGGCCATAGGCGATTTGTAAAAACCCTTCATTAAACAAAGCGCAGGAAGCCAAGATTTGCACGGAAATCGCATAATCGGGCAGGCGCTTGATATTCACCTGCTTTTTTCCAGCTGTTTCCTCCGGTTTCATTGCATTTAAAGGAAAAAGTCCGGTATAGTTAGTGTAAGAATCACGAGAGGGGATCCAACATGTTTGAAACAAAGAAGATTGCACAAGGCGTCCATGTCCACGTACATGAAACGACGCAATTCAAGACCATTAATTTCTCGATCCGCTTCAAGGACCGGCTCACCGTGAAAAATGCTTCCGAGCGCGCAATCCTGGCGAATGTTTTGCAGCACAGCAACGAAATGTACCCATCCCATACAGCACTGCGCATGGTGCTTGATGATTTATACGGAACTTCCTTATACATAGATTCCACCAAACGCGGAGACGACCATATCGTCAATTTGAATGTCGAAACTGTCAACGACCAATATCTATCGGATGAAGGCGTTCTTGAAAAAGTGATGAATTTGATGTATATCGTCCTGTTCAAGCCGAATTTCGAGAATGGCCTGTTCAAGGAGAGCATCTTCAAGCGCGAACAGGAATCCATCGTCCAGCGCATCGAATCGGTATTTGATGACAAAACCCGCTATGCACAGCAGCGCATGATGGAACTCGGGCTTCCCGGCCATCCAGCTTCGATCACTTCGAACGGATCGATTGATCAAGTCAAGCAAGTGACGAATGAATCGCTTGTCGCTGCATATCATCATATGCTGGAAAATAACGAAGTGGAGATTTATGTGGTGGGGGACGTTTCACCGGAATTGATCTCTTCGCATATCCGCGATTATTTCCATTTTACAGCCGCCTGAACAGTCCCGCGTGCTGGAATATGAGGACATGAAACAAGGGAAGTTGCATATGATGTTCTTCACGCCGGTCACCTTCCGCGATGAGGATTTCCCGGTCATGCAATTGATGAACGGCGTTTTTGGCGGCTACGCGCACTCAAAATTGTTCGCCAATATCCGTGAGAAGGAAAGCATGGCTTATTACGTCTCGAGTTCTTATGCATCGCAGTTCGGCTTGATGTTCGTCCTTGCCGGGATCGACCGCAAGCTGGAAGAAAAAGCCGTTTCGCTCATCCTTGGCCAATTGGACGAAATCAAACAAGGGCATATTACCGATACCGAGTTGGAGCAGACGAAAGCATTGCTTACCAACCAGTTAAAAGAAGCGCTCGATTCGGCAAGAGGCCAAATCGATATTTACGATCAATACATGGAACTTTCGGAAGACTTTGAACCTGCCTATTTGATCGAAAGATGGGAAAGCGTGACAAAAGAGCAGATTGCGCAGGCAGCAAACAATATGAGTTTGCAAATGACGTATTTCTTGTCTGGCAAGGAGGAAGCAAGTGATGAATAAAATGGAATTCAATCAACTCGAAGAAACACTTTATCAGGAACAACTGCCAAATGGCTTGACGGTTTACATCTTGCCAAAACGCGGTTTTTCGAAAACCTACGCCACGTTCACGACAAAATACGGCTCGATCGATAACCATTTCGTACCGCTCGGTGAAAAACAAGCGATTCAAGTGCCGGATGGCATCGCTCACTTCCTCGAGCATAAAATGTTCGAAAAAGAAGAAGGTGATATTTTTCAGGAGTTCAGCAAAAACGGTGCTTCCGCCAATGCGTTCACCTCATTCACACGGACGGCGTATCTCTTTTCCGCGACAGGGCGCATCCAGGAAAACGTCACCACCTTGTTGGATTTTGTCCAAAGCCCATATTTCACCGAGCAGACGGTAGAAAAGGAAAAAGGCATCATTGCACAGGAAATCACCATGTATGACGACCAGCCAGATTGGCGCCTGTATTTTGGCATGATCGAGAATCTATACAAGAACCATCCCGTCAAAATCGATATCGCAGGGACGGTTGAGTCGATTCAGCACATCACGGCGGAACATCTCTACACGTGCTACCATACGTTCTACCATCCGTCGAATATGACGCTGTTCATCGTCGGAAACGTTGAGCCTGAAAGCATGATGCAATTCGTCAAAGACAACCAGGCGGCGAAAACATTCGATGCGCCTGCACCGATTGAGCGCATTTTCCCGGATGAGCCAAAAGAAGCGGCGGTCAAGGAACGCACATTGGAAATGGTGGTCCAAAAACCGAAAGTCTTTGTCGGACTCAAACCGGAGCGGCTTGATTTGCACGGCCCGGAAATGCTCAAGCATGAATTGTCCGCGCAGCTCGCTTACGAATTATTGTTTGGTAGAACTTCGAATTTCTACCATGAAGCTTACGAAAATGGCTGGATCGATGAATCGTATTCATTCGACTATTCGTTGGAAAGCGGATTCGGTTATGCACTGATTGGTACGGACACGAATCATCCTGAGAAGTTTGCGCAAGAAGTCAAAAAAACAATTCATCAGGCAGTGGAAAAATGGCCGTTCGGTCAAGAAGACCTGGACCGCGTGCGACGCAAGAAAATCGGGTTTTTCATGCGCGCCCTAAATTCACCGGAATACATCGCCAACCAATTTACACAATATGCGTTCAACGGCATGAACCTTTTCGATGTCGTGCCGGTGCTTGAACAAATTGAAGTGGCCGACTTGCAGGAAGCGTTCGCCTTAGTCAGTGCAGAAAGCCAGCAATCGGTCTTCACGATCAAATCACCGGAGAAAGAACAGGCGTGAAGCGATTCGCTCTGATCCTCGGAGCATCGGGAGACATCGGTGGCGCGATCGCCCGGCAGATGGCGGAGGAAGGCTGGTCGCTTTATCTTCATTACCATTCAACCGCCCTTGAAGCGTTTGCGCAGGAACTCAGCGTGCGCTACCCGCAGCAGGAATTTATTCCGGTACAGGGCGATTTCACGCAAGACGGCGGCGCCGAGCAAGTCGCAAACCAAGTGTTCGACAGCTCGTGCGTCGTCTGTGCGAGCGGCCACGCGCTGTCAAGCCTATTGCAGGACACCAGCAGCGCCGACCAGGATGCTTTATGGCGCGTCCATGTAAAGAATCCGATCGAGACGGTGCGGCTGTTGTCGCCTTATTTCAGGAGGCATGAAAAGTCCTATGTCATTTTCATTGCATCGATTTGGGGCGAAACGGGGGCTTCGATGGAAACGGCTTATTCGGCCGTAAAAGGCGCACAGCTCGCATTCACGAAAGCCTATGCCAAAGAGATGGCGCCGTCCGGCACACGCGTCAATGCCGTATCGCCCGGGTTGATCCGCACGAAAATGAATGCCGGGTTGACAGATGAAGGCTGGCTGGAGCTCGAAGAAGAAATTCCGCTTGGGGCTGGTTCACCAGAAGATATCGCCCATGCGGTTGCGTTTTTAGCCAGTGGCAAGGCGGATTATATTACCGGACAGACAATCCGTGTCAATGGCGGCTGGTTGATCTAGCGTACGCCAGCTTTTCATCATTGTTAATCTAGGCTATCATAAAGGCAATGGACCATAGGATGACACATGTATGGGAGGGAGAGTGAAGCATGAAAGAATGGTATTTTGAGTATGAAATCCAAGTCAACCGCCCGGGCCTGCTCGGGGACATTGCATCGCTTCTCGGCATGCTGCGCGTCAATATTGTTACCATCAACGGCGTAGACCAAGGGCGCCGCGGCATGCTGCTGCGTGCAGAGCATGACGTGCAGATAGAACGCTTTGAACAGATCCTCTCGACAATTGAAACCATAGCGGTGACGAAATTCCGCGAACCGAAATTACGGGACATTCTCGCGGTGCGCCATGGCCGGTATATCCAGCGCGATGCAGACGACCGCAAAACTTTCCGCTTCGTGCGGGATGAACTCGGGCTGCTCGTCGATTTCATGGCAGAAATCTTCAAACAGGAAGGCCATAAACTGGTCGGGCTGCGGGGCATGCCGCGTGTTGGCAAGACCGAGTCGATCGTCGCCGCAAGCGTCAGCGCCAACAAGAAATGGATATTCCTGTCGTCCACGATGATCAAGCAAACCGTCCGCAACCAATTAATGGGCGATGAACACAACGACAATAATATTTTTATCTTGGACGGCATCGTCACAAGGCGTTCAGCCGATGAGCGCCATCTGCAGCTCGTGAGGGAGATGATGCGTATGCCGACCATCAAAGTGGTTGAGCATCCCGATAAATTCGTTGAGCATTCCGAGTACAGCATCGACGATTTCGATTACATTATCGAATTGCGCCATCATCCCGAAGAAAAGATCACGTATGAAGTATTGGAGAAAAACACGTTTATGGACAATAAAGACCAGATGGATATGTTCGGCGACGGTTTCAATTTTTAACCAGGCAGGTGATGACGATGGGACAACTGGGCACGAAGCTGAAACAGGCAAGGCTGGAGCAAGGCTTAAGCCTTGAACAGCTCAATGAGCGGACGAAAATCCAAAAGCATCATTTGGAAGGCATCGAGACAGGGGATTATTCGGCCATCCCCGGCGGCTTTTATGTGCGTGCATTTATCAAGCGCTACGCGCAAGCGGTCGGCTTGGATGGCGATTCGCTGTTGATGGAGCACAAAAACGAATTGCCGGAAGATGCACCGGAAGCCGTTCCTGCAGAGCATTTGACGCGCAGGCCCGAGAAGAAAAAACGCAGCTCCGGCCCCGTCGCAGAATCTATGCCGAAGGTGTTGGTAGCATTATTTATCGTTTTCATACTATTGGTCATTTGGTATTTCTATCTGCTCAGTACGTCGGGAAACGATGTGCAACAGGTAGAAGAAGGCGGGGGCGATGTGGAATACGAGGCACCGGCTGAACAACCTGAACAACAGCCGGAAGCGGCCGAGGAACAAGAAGCTCCCGCTGATGAACCGGAAGAACAACCGGAACCTGAAGAGCCACAAGCTCAATTGGAACTTGAGAGCGTCTCGGGCGAAACGACGACTTATACGTTCTCTGGACCGGCTGACCGGGAGCTTGAATTCACGGCAGATGGGGCATCATGGCTGACCGTCTTGAATGAAGGCGGCGTGGAACTACTGAGCCTCGCCCGCGTTTTCGAGGCAGGAGAAACGGAAGCCGTTGATGTGTCTGATGAAACGGAAATCTTTATGCGCGTCGGGGATTACTCGATGTTGTCAATCGAATTGAACGGCGAAACGGTGCCGTATGAACAAGAGCGAAAACCACAAAACATCGTCATCCGTTTTGATGATGCTGAATAGCCATCACCCGATGGCTATTTTTCTGCAAGGATTGAAAGGAGAAAAACAAATGAATATTCCAAACCAAATTACCATTTCACGCATCTTGCTCATCCCGATTTTCATGGCTTTCATGCTTATCGATTTCGGCTGGGGAGAGATGACGCTTCTGGGTGCAACACTGCCGGTTGCGCATTTCATCGGTGCATTGATCTTCATTTTCGCATCCGCTACCGACTGGGTCGATGGCTATTATGCACGCAAATACAATTTAGTCACGACTTTCGGCAAATTCTTGGATCCGCTTGCCGATAAACTTCTCGTCTCTGCGGCATTGATCATTCTGGTCGAACTTGGCTTCGCGCCGGCATGGGTCGTCATCGTCATCATCAGCCGCGAATTCGCCGTCACAGGCCTGCGCTTAGTGCTAGCTGGTGAAGGGGAAGTCGTGGCAGCCGGCAACTTGGGCAAAATCAAGACCGTCACACAATTATTCGCGATCATTTCGCTATTGCTTTACAATATGCTCTTCGCCTTGGTCGGCATTCCATTCGGCGAGATCATGCTTTATATCGCTTTGCTGTTTACGGTATGGTCCGGATGGGATTATTTCTATGCCAACCGCAAAGGGCTTATGACATCCAAATAAGCGCCACATGAAAGGAAGGTTGCTATGAACGCTGAAATTATCGCAGTTGGTTCGGAGCTCCTGCTCGGCCAGATTACCAATACGAATGCCCGCTTCATTTCCGGGCATCTCGCTGAAATCGGGATCAATGTCTATTACCATACGGTAGTAGGAGACAACCCCGAGCGCTTGAAAGAAACGATCGCTGTCGCGGAATCGCGTGCAGACCTGATCATCTTCTCTGGAGGGCTCGGGCCGACGAAAGACGATTTGACCAAACAGACCATTGCCAACCATCTAGGCACAACCTTATCAATGGATGATGATGCAATGGTATCGATCGCTGCCTTTTTCGAACGGGCAGGGAGGCCGATGACTGAAAACAATAAAAAACAAGCTCTTGTCCTTGAGGGCAGCGAAGTGCTCGTCAACGAGAATGGCATGGCGCCGGGAATGATGTATCAAAACGGCGATCATATGTATATGTTGTTGCCAGGCCCGCCGCATGAATTAGAGCCGATGTTCCAATTCGAGGCAAAACCGAAATTGGTGCGGATGCTAAATGAAGAAAATATCATCCTATCGCATGTCTTGCGGTTTTATGGCATCGGGGAAGCGGAAATCGAAGACCGCCTGCAGGATATCTTGGACAAACAGACCAACCCGACGATTGCACCGCTGGCATCCGCCGGCGAAGTCACGCTGCGCATCACGGCAAAAACGGACACCACGGATGAGGCATGGAAATTGATCGACGGTGCAAAAGAAGAAATCTTGGAGCGCGTCGGCCAATACTTATATGGCTATGATGACGATTCGCTCGCTTCGAAAGCAATCGACCTGTTGAAGCAGCAAGGCAAAACCATTTCGGCAGCAGAAAGCCTGACGGCAGGATTGTTCCAGTCAGAACTCGCATCCGTTACAGGGGCGAGTGCTGTATTGAATGGGGGCGTCGTAGCCTATAATAAGCAAATGAAAGTTCAGCAGCTCGGCATAGCACCTGAGTTTTTCGAAAAGCACTCTGTTGTCAGCGAAGAAGCGGCAGCCATAATGGCAAAGGCTGCCCGGGAGAAATTCGGCACTGACATCGCAGTGAGCCTCACCGGCGCAGCTGGTCCTGATGCTCACGGAGAAGAGCCGGCCGGGACGGTTTGGATTGGCATCGATAGCGATCAAGGTACCCATACTTACCGGCTCGAACTATCTGGCTTGAGAAACACGAATCGCTTACGAGCGGTGAAACTGGCATTGTATTACTTGATACGGACACTGGCAGATGAAGACGCGCGCAAAATTTAATTTTGCGTGTTTTTTCATGCCCATTTCAGGGGAATGATAGGATAGCGAGGATCAAATTCGTGAAACAATAATACGAACACGAATAAACGTTCGCTTTTTTCTTGTAAATTTCTCAATAAACTAGTATACTGAAATCAGTTAGAAAATTGGTTTTCACATAAGAGGAGGATTTCTTTTGAGCGATCGTAAAGCAGCGCTGGATATGGCGCTAAAACAAATAGAAAAGCAATTCGGTAAAGGTTCTGTCATGAAATTGGGTGAAAGCACAGGCCATAATGTCTCAACTGTTTCAAGTGGTTCGTTGTCACTGGACATCGCACTCGGCATAGGCGGATATCCGCGCGGGCGAGTCATCGAGATTTACGGGCCGGAAAGCTCAGGTAAAACAACAGTCTCACTTCATGCCATCGCTGAAGTACAAGCTTCAGGCGGCACGGCTGCATTTATCGATGCGGAGCACGCCCTTGACCCGGTGTATGCAAAAGCACTCGGCGTCAACTTGGATGAGCTATTGCTATCCCAGCCGGATACAGGCGAGCAGGCACTTGAAATCGCAGAAGCGCTCGTGCGCAGCGGCGCAGTAGATATCGTAGTTATCGACTCCGTAGCGGCACTTGTGCCAAAAGCTGAAATCGAAGGCGAAATGGGCGACTCACACGTCGGGCTCCAGGCTCGTCTTATGTCACAGGCTCTCCGTAAACTGTCGGGCGCCATCAACAAATCGAACACCATCGCTGTATTTATCAACCAAATCCGAGAAAAAGTCGGCGTCATGTTCGGGAACCCTGAAGTCACGCCGGGCGGCCGCGCGTTGAAGTTCTATTCATCCGTACGTCTTGAAGTCCGCCGTGCAGAAGCTTTGAAGTCCGGCAACGACATCATCGGTAACCGCACGAAGATCAAAGTCGTCAAAAACAAAGTAGCTCCGCCGTTCCGCACAGCGGAAGTGGATATTATGTACGGGCAAGGGATTTCGCGTGAAGGTGAGATCGTTGACCTTGCAGCAGACCTCGATATCGTCCAAAAGAGCGGCTCATGGTACTCCTACAATAACGAACGAGTTGGGCAAGGCCGTGAAAATGCCAAGCAATTCATGCGCGAGCATGAAGACATCCGTAATGAAATTGCAGGCAAAGTCCGTGAACACTACGGCATGACCGCAGCTTCCTATTCAGTATCCGTTCCTAAAGGTGACAAGAAAGAAGCAGAAGACTTTAACTTGCTCACTGACGAAGAGGAATAGGCTGTTCCTGGAACTTTATAATGACTTTCTGCCAAGACTGCGAAGCGAATGCTTCGCAGTCTTTTTACAAGCAAGGGGCGCCGGCTTGGCAGGGTTGACAGCGCATAGGTCCATCTATACAATTAAAATTGTATTATTTACTAATTTTTAAACGAATGATGAAAGACAAAGAGTTATTGATTCATCCTTTGAAAATGTAAAAAATCAATAGCAAGAGGAGGTGTCCGAATGGGTATTACTGAGTTCATCTTCGCTTTGCTTGGTATCATCGTCGGTGTAGTTGTTGGGTATTTTGCATTGAAAAAGGCAAACGATTCCAAAATGGCAGGCGCCAAACATTCCGCAGAGCAAGTCGTCGAAGATGCAAAACGGGAAGCAGAGGCGCTGAAAAAAGAAGCCTTGCTGGAAGCGAAAGACGAAAATCATAAATTGCGTACTGAAGCTGAATCTGAAATTCGCGAACGCCGATCGGAAATGCAGAAACACGAAAATCGGTTGTTGCAAAGAGAAGAAAATTTGGATCGCAAGGATGATGCATTAAACAAACGTGAGGCCGGCCTTGAACGCAAGGATCAGGCTCTTGCCGAAAAACAACAGCATATTGAACAGATGGAGAGCAAAGCTGAGAATTTGGTTCAGCAGCAACAAACCGAAATGGAACGGATTTCATCGTTGACGCGTGAAGAAGCGAAAAGCATCATTCTCGAGCAAGTGGAGAACGAATTGTCGACAGATATCGCAGTCATGGTCAAGGAATCGGAAGCCCGTGCCAAAGAAGAATCGGACAAAAAAGCGAAGAACATCTTGTCGCTGGCGATGCAGCGCTTTGCTGCAGACCATGTAGCGGAAACGACCGTTTCCGTGGTCAACTTGCCGAATGACGAGATGAAAGGCCGCATCATCGGGCGTGAAGGACGCAATATCCGGACGCTTGAAACCTTGACCGGTATCGATTTGATTATCGATGACACGCCGGAAGCGGTCATTCTTTCCGGATTTGATCCGATCCGCCGCGAAACGGCGCGTCTGGCACTTGAGAAATTGGTGTCGGACGGGCGCATCCATCCAGCGAGAATCGAGGAAATGGTTGAGAAGTCAAGACGTGAAGTCGATGAACAAATTCGTGAAATTGGGGAACAAACCACATTTGACGTAGGTGTACATAACTTGCATCCAGACTTGATCAAAATACTCGGTCGACTCCGCTACCGTACGAGCTATGGCCAGAACGTCCTGAAACACTCAATGGAAGTGGCGTTCTTGTCAGGCCTCATGGCAGCAGAGCTTGGAGAAGATGTGACACTTGCACGACGCGCAGGTCTCTTGCACGATATCGGTAAAGCCATCGACCACGAAGTTGAAGGCAGCCACGTCGAGATCGGTGTAGAGCTCGGCACAAAATACAAGGAACATCCAGTCGTCATCAACAGCATCGCTTCCCACCACGGCGACACAGAAGCGACTTCGGTCATTTCGGTCATCGTCGCAGCTGCGGACGCATTATCCGCAGCACGTCCAGGTGCCAGAAGCGAAACGCTCGAGAACTACATCCGCCGGCTTGAGAAGCTGGAAGAGATTTCAGAGTCTTACGAAGGGGTCGAGAAATCGTTCGCCATCCAAGCAGGCCGCGAGATCCGGATCATGGTTCGCCCGGAGCAGATCGACGATATGACAGCTCACCGCCTTGCACGCGATATCCGCAAGCGCATTGAGGAAGAACTGGATTATCCAGGACATATCAAAGTGACGGTCATCCGCGAAACGCGTGCCGTTGAATACGCAAAATAAAAAAACGAAAAAGGCTTCGTTGAATATCCATTCAAAGAAGCCTTTTTCTTATGGAGAAAGGTGATTGCATGAAAGTTTTATTTATCGGGGATATTGTAGGGGCGATCGGGAGAGAAGCACTCGAAAGTTATTTGCCGCGGCTGAAGCGCAAATATGCACCGGATGTCGTCATCGCAAACGGCGAGAACGCCGCTGCAGGACGCGGCATTACCAAATCGATTTACCAGGATCTATTGTTCATGGGGGTCGATATGGTGACAATGGGCAACCATACGTGGGACCAAAAAGAAATTTTTGATTTTATCGACGATGTGGATTACTTGATCCGCCCGGCGAACTTTTCGGAAGAGGCACCTGGACGTGGCATGGCAACTGTCACGAAAAACGGCAAAACTTTGTCGGTCATCAATTTGCACGGCCGAGTGTTCCTTCCTGCGCATGACGATCCGTTCAAGATGGCAGATGAATTGATCGAAGAAGCCAAGCAAGTGTCGCCGCTCGTCTTCGTCGACTTCCACGCGGAGGCGACAAGCGAAAAGATTGCGATGGGCTGGCATTTGGATGGTCGCGCTTCTGTCGTTGTCGGGACGCACACCCATGTCCAAACAGCGGATGCGCGTGTTCTCCCTGGCGGAACGGCGTATATTTCGGATGTCGGCATGACCGGCCCGTACGACGAAATCCTTGGCATGAAAAAGGACTCGGTTCTATACCGTTTCAAGACGAATATGCCGACCCGCTTTGAAGTGCCTAAATCGGGCCGTTCGGTCGTCAGCGGATTTTTCACGGAGATTGACGACAATACGGGTAAAGCTTTAAGTTGCGAGAGAATTTATATCAATGAGGATTACCCTTTCCAGGCATGATCCCGGTGTCGAATTAACGACAATTGCCCGGACAGCTTGTATCAAGCCCCATTGGTTCAGTATAATGGTTAGAGATGGACGAATGGCTGGCTTGAGACGAAATTCTTGTCGGGCTTAGCGAATTCACTGTACAATCGTAAGCGAAAGTGTTCTGACAGATAAAGAAAATCAAAATACAGTGTCTGATGCCAGCTCTCGGCACCGGACCAGGAAATGGGTGTCTACGGTAATGACTTATACAAAACAACAAATCGTCGATAAAGCGCGTGAAGTAGCGGACATGATCGCTGAAACAGAAGAAGTGGATTTCTTTAAACGTGCAGAAGCACAGATCAATGAAAATCAGCAGATCCGTGAAAAAATCGCAAGCTTGAAAAGCCTTCAAAAACAAGCCGTCAATTTCCAGCATTACGGAAAAGAACGCGCGCTTGAATTGATCGAGAAGAAAATTCAAAAAATCGAAGATGAAATCGACGCTGTACCAATCGTTCAGGAATTCAAGCAATCACAAAGCGATGTTAACTCGCTATTGCAGATGGTTTCTACGGCGATTGCCAATCAAGTGACGAACAACATCATCACAGATACCGGCGGCGACTTGCTGCGCGGCGAAACAGGATCCAAAGTAAGAAACGATGGCGGCGGCAGCTGCTCATAATCCACAGCGCGGAACGAATTGCGCAGTAATCTTATAGAAACTGAAAGAGCCCAGCTCTTTCAGTTTTTTCGTTTCTGACTGCGAGTTTGTTATAATGGGGAAACGGACAATTGATTGAATGAGAGAGGGTAGACAATGGCACCGACACCAATGATCCAACAATATTTGCAAGTGAAATCAGAGTACCAGGATGCATTCCTGTTTTTCCGTTTGGGCGATTTTTATGAAATGTTCTACGACGACGCCATCAAAGCGTCCCAGTTGCTAGAAATCACATTGACGAGCCGCGGCGGCAATGGGGAAGATCGCATTCCGATGTGTGGGGTGCCGCACCATTCCGCGAAAAACTATATTGACCAGCTGATCCAAAAAGGACATAAAGTCGCGGTATGCGAACAAGTGGAAGACCCAAAAACGACCAAAGGCGTAGTCAAACGCGAAGTAGTCCGCCTCATCACACCTGGTACCCATACCGAAGGCAAGAGCGTCGATGCCAAGGCGAATAATTTCATTGCGGCGGCCGATGAAGTGGCAGGCGGTTTCGGCCTGGCGTATTTGGACATCTCAACGGGCGAATCAACCGCCACATACATAGCAGGCAATGAAAAAGCATTGCTCAACGAACTCCAGGCGCTGCACATCCGTGAACTGGTCGTCTCGGAGCAATTACGCTTATTGCTCGCAGAAGAAGACCAGCAACTCATTTTATCAGTCGAGCATATGGAAGCGCCTTTTACGGCGGAACCGGCCTTATTCGCCGAATGCCCAAGCGAGCTTGAAATGTGCGGCAAGCGATTGCTTGCCTATATCGCAGCGACCCAAAAGCAATCGCTCGGCCATATCCAGCCCTTCACATTCCGTGAAAACGCCCGCATTCTAGGCATCGATTATTACTCGAAACGCAATCTGGAGTTGATTGAATCCATTCGCGGCGGAGACAATAAAGGCACGTTATTATGGCTATTGGACGAAACGGTCACGGCCATGGGCAGCCGCAAGTTAAAGCAATGGCTGCATCAGCCCTTGGCGGACCGCTTTGCAATCGAAGCACGGCAGCAAATGGTCGAAGCTTTAATGGACCGCTATTTCGTGCGCGTGGAATTGCAACAATTATTGAAACAAGTGTATGACTTGGAGCGTTTGTCTGGACGTGTGGCATTCGGCAGCGCGAGCGGGCGGGATTTGGCGCAGCTGCGCAATTCCTTGGAGAAGATTCCAGAACTCGTACGTGAGCTGGCAGATTCAGGCCACGCTTCGCTTGAGCAATTCAGCGCCGGTTTGGATCCGTGCCCGGAAGTTTGCGAGTTGCTGTCAGCGATCAGCGACAATCCGCCGCTATCGGCCAAAGAAGGTGGCATCATCCGTGACGGCTTCAACGCGCAATTGGATGAATACCGGGACGCTTCACGAAACGGCAAGGACTGGATTGCGGAACTCGAGCAAAAAGAACGGGCGAAAACTGGAATCCGATCGTTGAAGATCGGCTATAACCGGATTTTCGGCTATTATATTGAAATTTCAAAAGCCAATATGCATTTGGCGGACCTTGAACGATACGAAAGAAAACAGACCTTGGCAAACGCTGAGCGCTATATCACGCCGGAATTGAAAGAAAAAGAAACTTTGATTTTAACGGCTGAAGAAAAGAGCCTGACACTGGAATACGAATTATTCGTCAGTGTGCGCGAGCAAGTAAAGGAATACATTTCGCGAATTCAGCAATTGGCTTCAAAAGTCAGCGCACTCGACGTCTATATCAGCTTTTCGGATGTCGCGGAAAAATACCGCTTCACGAAACCGGCCTTTAACGACGGGCGGAAAATTTCGATCCGCGAAGGCCGCCATCCAGTCGTCGAAAAAATGCTCAATAAACAGCATTATGTACCGAACGACTGTGAACTCGGCGACGACGGCAATATGCTATTGATTACTGGTCCGAACATGTCGGGGAAAAGCACTTATATGCGCCAAGTCGCTTTGACGATCGTCCTGGCACAAATCGGCAGCTACGTCCCGGCGGCTTCTGCGGAACTGCCGATCGTCGACCAGATCTTCACGCGCATCGGCGCTGCGGATGATCTCGTCTCAGGCCAAAGTACATTCATGGTCGAAATGATGGAATCGCAATACGCCATCACCCATGCGACGGAACGCAGTTTGTTATTATTCGATGAAATCGGCCGCGGCACTTCCACTTATGACGGCATGGCGTTGGCACAGTCGATGATTGAATACATCCATGAACAGATCGGCGCCAATACCTTGTTCTCAACGCATTACCACGAACTGACGGCTTTGGAAGAAACCTTGCCGAAGCTGAGCAATGTCCATGTCTCGGCAATGGAACAATCCGGAAAAGTCGTCTTTTTGCATAAAGTGAAACGCGGGCCGGCCGATAAGAGCTACGGCGTCCATGTGGCGGAACTCGCCAATTTGCCGGAAGCAATTTTGCGCCGCGCGCGCGAATTATTGCTTAGTTTCGAGGCAGATAACCACAAAACGCAGCAGCAGGCAGAACAATTATCGTTTTTTGATGAACGGGATACGGTGAACGAAGAAGTTCTGCAATCTATCAAAGATGCGTCGATTTCACGCATGACGCCGCTTGAAGCGTTGCAGCTGATCAACGACTTGCAGGAGAAAATAAGCGGAGGAGGCTGATCCTATGGGCAAAATCCGGTTAATGGACGAACCGCTGTCCAATAAAATCGCGGCAGGGGAAGTCGTCGAACGGCCGACTTCAGTGGTCAAAGAATTGGTGGAAAATGCGATCGATGCCGGCAGCACGGCTATAGAAGTGCTTTTGCAAGAAGCGGGGCTGACATCGATACAGATCATCGACAACGGAGCGGGCATGGATGAAGAAGATGCCGTTCTCTCCTTTTCACGCCATGCTACGAGTAAAATTGAAAATGAACACGATCTGTTCCGCATCCGAACACTTGGGTTCCGTGGGGAAGCACTCGCCAGTATCGCTTCTGTCTCGAAAGTTACATTGCAGACATCCGACGGTGAGTCAGGCACTTATCTGGAAATCGAAGGTGGCCGGCCCACAGAACATCGCGCCGGGGCCTTGCGGCAAGGCACGGATATCCGCATCGGCCAATTGTTTTTCAATACACCGGCAAGATTGAAATATATGAAAACCTTGCAGACAGAACTCGGGCACACGATCGATTTGATGAACCGCTTTGCACTCAGTTACCCGGGAATTTCATTCCGCTTGGTCCATGACGGCAAGCAACTCCTCCAGACTGCAGGAAGCGGAGAGATCCGCCGTGTGCTGGCGGATATTTACGGAGTGGCCATTGCTAAGAAGATGGTCGCGTTTGAAGGCGAATCGCCTGATTATCAAATTGAAGGCTTTGCTTCATTGCCTGAAATTACGCGCGCCAATAAAAATTACATCTCGCTGTTTGTCAATGGCCGCTGGGTCAAGCATTATGCCATCGCCAATACGGTGCACAAGGCGTATCATACATTCCTGCCGCTTGAGCGCCAGCCGATTGTCGTCTTGAACATCAAAGGGGACCCGTATTTGACAGATGTCAACGTCCATCCTTCGAAACAGCAAATCCGGCTGAGCAAAGAAAAGGAATTGCTCGAACTGGTCCATCACACGATTCGCAGAGCTATCCAGACCGCCGTTCGCGCACCGGTCATCGAGAAGCCGAAACCGGCCAAGCAGGCGCCGAGCCGGCAATTGGATTTGTGGAAGCGCCCCGTTGAAGAAACATCGCGCCATCAACCGGAACCCCTGTCATCGATGGATTGGAAACAGGACAAACTGCAAGAACGGGTCAAGGATTTCAAGCTGAAGCCAAGGCTTGAACCGGTCATTGAACCGGCCCAGGAACCGGTAGAAGACGTGCAAGGGCCATTTGATGAACCCGAAAGCCGTCAAGCGATTGACGACGGTCCGCAATTTCCGGAACTGGAAGTGGTCGGCCAGATCCACGGGACTTACATTGTGGCACAAAGCTCTGACGGCTTTTATTTGATCGATCAACATGCAGCTCAAGAACGCATCAAGTATGAGTTTTTCCGTGAAAAAGTTGGCGAAACTGACTCGAACGAACGCCAGTCGCTGCTTCTGCCGTTAACCTTCCATTACAGCCGCGATGAGGCGTTGCATTTGAAAGATCAATTGAATGCCTTGGAAGAAAGCGGCGTGTTTCTCGAGGAATTCGGCGATACGACGTTTATTGTGCGGGAATACCCGACTTGGTTCCCGAAAGGCTTTGAACAGGAAGTCATTGAGGACTTGATTGAACAAGTGTTGGCCGAGCGCAAAGTCGATATCAAGAAATTGCGTGAAGATGCGGCAATCATGATGAGCTGCAAACGATCGATCAAAGCGAATCACTTTCTGCAAAAGCATGACATGGAACGTTTATTGGCTGATTTGAAAAATGCAGAACAGCCATTCACTTGCCCCCACGGGCGCCCGGTCATCATTCATTTCAAAACCTACGATATCGAAAAAATGTTCAAGCGGGTCATGAATTGAGTTCCTAGGCTTATCGGCAAGTACTTAAGGGAATGGCAGAAGATATATCATTATAAGGTTACAGAAAGGATGTGAATCGATGGACATGACAAGTTCATTCGTTCGAATGTCGGATGGCCACGAACTCTACTGCAGCTTGCATAGGGCAGAAAATCCGAAAGGCCATGTGCATATTATCCACGGGATGGCTGAACATAGCGGCCGTTACCAAGATTTTATCCGTTCACTGAACCAACAAGGGTATTCAGTATCGGCACATGACCAAAGAGGCCACGGCAAAACAGCGGAACACAATGGAGCAGCTGGATATTTTGCGGAAAACGAGGGCTTCTTGCGCGTCGTTGAAGATGCACACGAAGCCATTGTTCATGCACAACGAGAAATCGGCAAGCTGCCGTTCACGCTGATTGGCCATTCGATGGGATCATTTGTCGCCAGGCGCTATTTGCAGCTTTATGGAAAGCAAGTGGACTGTGCTGTGCTGTCTGGAACCGGCGGGCATCCTGGATTTTCATTGTCTGCAGGCATCGCTGCCGCGAAAAGCTTCAGCAGGATCGAAGGGAAGACAGCGATCAACCCGATTCTCGGGAAGTTGATCTTCGGCAGTTACAATAAAGATTTTCTGGATGAAAAATCCAAGTTTTCCTGGTTGAGCCGCAAAACAGAAACTGTCGCACAATACGAAGCGGATCCGTGGTGTGGGTTTGAAATGGCCAACCAATTTTATGTCGACTTGTTCGAAGGCTTGGAGATTATTCACCAGATGGATGAAGTCAGGCGAATTCCCAAAAAGCTTCCCGTCTTGTTCATCAGCGGATCGATGGACCCGGTCGGCGCGAAAGGCAGCGGCGTATTCGAAGCGGCTGCCCAATTCGAGAAAGCGGGCATTGAAAAAGTGAAAGTCTATATGGCAGAAGAAGGTCGCCACGAAGTGCTGCATGAGTTGAACGCTGAAACGTATCAGCAAGTCATTATCGATTGGATAAATGATTATGGTTGAAGTAATCGCCATTGTTGGCCCAACCGCTTCCGGCAAGACCGCACTTAGCATCGAACTTGCCAAACGTTTTAATGGAGAGATCATCAACGGGGATTCAATGCAGGTTTATCGGGGAATGGATATCGGAACGGCCAAAATCCGGCCGGAGGAGATGGACGGCATTTCGCATCATCTGCTCGACATCCGTGACCCGGACGAATCGTTTTCAGTTGCTGAATACCAATCGCTGGTTCGCGAGAAGATTGCAGAAATCCAACAGCGTGGCAAGCTGCCGATCATTGTCGGTGGGACGGGGCTATATGTCCAATCGGTGCTGTTCGATTACCGCTTCTCTAAGCAGCAAGTCGATGAAGAGCTCAGACGCGCATTGCAGGTTGAGCTCGAACGCCTTGGGCCAGAGGCGATGCACAGCAAGTTAATGGCTTTGGATCCGGACATCGACATCCACCCGAACAATACACGGCGCGTCTTGCGTGCGCTAGAGATTTTATTGAGCGGCGAGGAAAAAGAAGACGGCAGTCTGGCAAGGACGCCGATGTATGATGAATTGATCATCGGCCTCGATGTGCCAAGGGCCGAATTGTATGAGCGCATCGACAGCCGCGTCGACGGGATGGTGGAAGCCGGCTTACTGGATGAAGTCCGGCGCTTGCATGACAGTGGGTTGCGTGATGTTCAGTCCATTAAAGCGATCGGGTATAAGGAATTGTATGGATATTTCGATGGCATGTATCCATTGGAAGAGGCAATTGTTAAACTGAAACGCAATTCAAGACAATACGCTAAGCGCCAATTTACTTATTTTCGCAATAAGATGCCGATTCTTTGGCTGGATGCAACAGCGGACCCGGAAAACAATTTGGAAGAAATTAAGCGCTTCTGGCAGGAAAGCGACCGGAATCGTCGAATTGAACAAATGGCCAAAACTATACGCTAGAGAAACAGGGGGAGTTCCATGAAACCGGTTAATATCCAAGATGTATACTTAAATCAGCTGCGCAAAAACAATATTTTCGTCACGGTGTTTTTGCTTAACGGCTTCCAATTGAAAGGCACCATCAAATCCTATGATAATTTCACGGTGCTGGTGGAAACGGAAGGCAAGCAACAATTGATCTACAAACATGCCATTTCGACTTTTTCGCCGTCAAAACCGGTATCGATCGAGCATCAGGAATAAACAATGCAATAAAGCAAATAATCAATGGGAGGAATAGCGAATGAAATCAATCAGCACAGATGAACTGAACCAGAAAGTGGATGCTGGAGACGAACTCCACATCATCGACGTTCGTGAGAAAGATGAAGTGGCTGCCGGTATGATTCCGGGAGCACAGCACATCCCGCTCGGCGAATTGCCGGAGCGCACCGGGGAATTGGATTCCTCGAAAGAATATTATGTCGTCTGCCAGGCAGGCGGCCGCAGCGCGAAAGCTTCAGAATACTTGGAGTCGAATGGATTCCATTCAGTCAATGTCGACGGCGGCATGTCTTCATGGCGCGGTGTTACTGTTTACGGATGAAAAAAAGCCGATCGGCATTTGCCGGTCGGCTTTTATGATGTGGTGAGAATTTTTCGTGTTGGCAATTTCCATTTATACGTATAGGATAAGATCCTCAGCAGTGTAATGGCGAAAAACAAGGCGTAAAGCATAAAATCGGTCCGGATGACATCAATGCTGATCAATAATCCTGCGATGGCTGCCCAAACAGCGTATATTTCAGCCTTTAACACCAAAGGCTTTCTTCCTGCGAGAAGATCCCGCACCATGCCGCCGCCTGACCCCGTCAGCACTGCAGCCACAACGGCTGCATAGACCGGCAACCCTAATTCGACCGCAAATAAAGCGCCTTGCACCGCGAATGCGGACAAGCCGATCGCATCGAAGAAATGGCCCCAGCGATTCCAGTGGCCCAGTGTCTTATGCGGAAACAAGAACACGATGGTGATGGAGATGAGCGCCAATTGGAACATGAATTCCTGTTCCCATAGAGCGGATACGGGCACCCCAATCAATAGATTGCGGATGGCTCCGCCGCCGAATGCCGTAACGACGCCAAGCAGATAGACGCCGAAAATATCGTATTCTTCTTCCATGGCAATGATCGCCCCGGATACCGCGAAAGCAATGGTCCCGATGGCGCTTAGTACTTCCCAAGCCATTATTCGACGCCCTCCTTAACTTAAACAACTCTATGAATTGTAGCAGAATTGGAGTCATTTTCAAATAGCCTAATGAGCAATCAATCACCGAAGAGAAATGGAGATTCCTATGTATAACCTAATCAAAAAGACAGAAGATATGATTCGACCGCAATTAGAAGCTGCAGATGACATCGCCTTGCACAATCAGCAGAAAGTGCTTGAAGCCTTTCACCGGCAGAAAGTGAGCGACCATCACTTCCACCCATCTACAGGCTACGGTTATGATGACGAAGGCAGAGACACATTGGAGCGTGTTTATGCTGATGTGTTCAAGGCAGAAGCGGCGCTGGTCCGCCCGCAGATCATCTCAGGCACGCACGCCATTACCATCTCGCTGTTCGGCATCTTGCGGCCAGGGGATGAACTACTATATATCACAGGCGAGCCTTATGACACGCTTGCTTCAATTGTTTCTGGCGGAGATGAAGATACAGGTTCCCTCAAGGATTTCGCTATCTCCTACCGGCACGTAGGCCTGAACGAACAACACCAAGTGGATTGGCCAGCTGTTGAGCAAGCCATCGCAGACAATACCAAAATGGTTGCGATCCAACGTTCGAGAGGTTACGATAACCGGCCTTCTTTCACCATCAGCGAAATCAAGGGCATGGTCGAAAAAATCCGGGACATCAAGCCGGATGCTGTCATATTCGTCGATAATTGCTACGGCGAGTTCGTTGAAACCGAGGAGCCAATTGAAGCAGGTGCAGATTTAATAGCCGGCTCTTTAATTAAGAATCCGGGAGGCGGCCTTGCCAAAATCGGAGGGTACATCGCTGGTAAACGCAAATTTGTTGAAAAATGCGCTTACCGGATGACCTCTCCGGGTATAGGAGGGGAGGCTGGAGCTTCTCTCAATGCGCTCGCTGACATGTATCAAGGTTTCTTCATGGCTCCGCATATCGTGTCACAAGCCTTGAAAGGGGCGATTTTCACTGCAGCTTTATTGGAGACGGCCGGCATGAAAACCAGCCCGCATTACAGTGCAGAGCGGACAGATCTGATCCAATCGGTATCGTTCCAGACGGCTGAACAAATGGTGGCGTTTTGCCGCGCAATCCAAGCGAATTCTCCAGTTAATGCACAATTTCTGCCGGAACCGGCCTATATGCCTGGATACGAAGACGATGTCATCATGGCAGCCGGCACCTTTGTTCAAGGCGCAAGCATCGAATTGACAGCTGATGGGCCAATTCGGGCGCCATTTACAGCATTTGTGCAGGGTGGATTGACTTATGAGCATGTAAAGCTGGCGGTCGTCAACGCATTGCAAGCTTTGGAGAAAGAACAATTGCTGTAAGTGCTATTAAAAATAGCTTGTAAAAAATCATGTCAGAAAATCTAACATCCGTTTGACAAATAACCTGACATGTAATAAACTGAAAATGTAGTAATTAGTGAAATGGGTGAAACTTATGACAAATCGGGTTCGCCGCACCATGCCCATTCTCCCGATCAGCATCGTAATGCAACTGACGGATTTGACAGCACGGCAAATACGCTATTACGAAGAGCAAAAGCTGATCAGTCCGGCTAGGACAGAAGGCAATAAGCGCATGTTTTCATTAAATGATGTCGATGCACTGCTCGAGATCAAAGATTATCTGGAGCAGGGACTTAACGTTGCGGGCATCAGAAAACTGTACGAATCAAAAGAGATGCCGCAAAACGACCAAGCCGAGCCGAAGACATTGAGTGATGCAGAACTCCGCAGCTTGCTGCGCGAGGAGATGAAGCATCAGGCACGGCCGTTTAGCCAGGCATCCCAAAGACACGGTGATTTATCCCGTTTTTTTAAATAAGCGGGCTACATAATATAACCTAGGAGAGTGAACAGTACATGAGCAAGTATTCAAAAGAAGACATTATTCGTTTGGTAAAAGAAGAAGACGTCAATTTTATCCGCCTGCAATTCACCGACATTCTCGGCGTTATTAAAAACGTAGAAATCCCAACATCACAGCTTGAAAAAGCACTCGACAACAAAATGATGTTTGATGGATCTTCAATCGACGGCTTTGTCCGCATCGAAGAATCCGATATGTA
Source organism: Planococcus sp. A6 (assembly GCF_028823615.1). Lineage (GTDB taxonomy): Bacteria > Bacillota > Bacilli > Bacillales_A > Planococcaceae > Planococcus. The sequence continues at coordinate 14,558 of NZ_JAPEHT010000015.1, read as the reverse complement.
TTTGTTCCCTGATCTTGATACATGGGTCGTATTCCCATGGATTACAGGAAAAGGAAAAGTTGCACGTTTGATCTGCGATATTTACAATGCAGACGGCACGCCATTTGCTGGCGATCCACGTACAAACTTGAAGCGTGTCTTGAAAGAAATGGAAGAACTTGGATTCACTCACTTCAACCTAGGGCCAGAACCAGAATTCTTCCTGTTCAAACTTGATGAAAGAGGCGAACCGTCTGGCTATTTTGACTTGGCACCGATGGACCTTGGCGAAAACTGCCGACGCGATATCGTGCTTGAGCTGGAGGAAATGGGCTTTGAAATCGAAGCATCCCACCACGAAGTAGCGCCAGGACAGCATGAAATTGACTTTAAATATGCAGATGCCATCAAAGCGTGTGATGATATCCAAACGTTTAAATTGGTTGTTAAAACGATTGCCCGTAAACACGGCCTTCACGCAACATTCATGCCGAAACCATTGTTCGGCGTCAACGGATCGGGCATGCACATGAACGTTTCATTGTTCAAAGGCAATGAAAATGCTTTCCTAGATGAAGATGGCGATTTGAAGTTGAGCAAAACTGCTTACCAGTTCATGGCAGGCATCATCGAGCATGCGAAAGCATTCACTGCTGTCACAAACCCGACAGTCAACTCGTACAAACGCCTTGTACCAGGTTATGAAGCACCTTGCTATATCGCTTGGTCAGGTAAAAACCGCAGCCCATTGATTCGCATCCCTGCTTCACGCGGCTTGTCTACGCGCGTAGAAGTACGTTCTGTTGACCCTGCTGCTAACCCTTACTTGGCTATGGCTGTATTGCTAGGCGCTGGCCTTGATGGCATCAAGCGTGATTTGACTCCGCCAAAAGCTGTTGACCGCAATATCTATGCAATGAACCGCAAAGAACGCAAAGAAGTTGGCATTGAAGATCTGCCAGGCACATTGTATGCAGCACTTGACGAGTTGCAAAACGATGAAGTCATGACAAAAGCACTCGGTTCACACATTTTGAATAACTTCGTGGAAGCGAAGGAAATCGAATGGGATATGTTCAGAACAAGCGTGCACCCATGGGAGCGCGAGCAATACTTGAAAATGTATTAATAGTGAAAAAACCGGAGCCCAGCGCTCCGGTTTTTTTATGATGGAAAATGACTTAGGCCATACGGTAAGAGATATAGGGCACACTCAAGGGAAACTGTCTAAAGATTGTGCCCTTTCACACATACGCTGAGCGGTGAAAACGTGGTAAGATTTTACTTATATGAAAGAACTTTTAATATCTGGAGGGATAAAATGCGATTTATGAATGTCATCATCGTTTTTCTTATTGCCTTTTCATTCGCGGGAATCGCCTTGTATGCAGTGGGGCCGAATCTATCTTCGGAGGCAGTAGCACAAAAAGCATTTGAAGAACTCGAGCAAAGCGGCAAGATGGAGGAAATGGTCCAGCAAATCGAAGCGGACCCGGAAGTCAGCCGCTATATGGAAGAATGGCAATCCCAGCAAGAGATTCCGGAAGAATCTCAAGGCAGCAGCATGGACGAGCAGTTTGAAGAAGGAACCATCGATGAAGGTGATTCTTTTGAAGTCGACCCTCCACAAGCGCCAAAAGAGCAAAAACTGGCTTTTGAAACCAAAGAGGATGCAGCTAGCGTTATGATGGAGAAAGTCGGGTTTCGCAATTTGCTGAAAATGAAGAATGCCGTCGAAAACGACACGATGACAGCTGAACAAGTCATGGATGAACTCGACGACGATTTAAATGAGGAAGAAATGCTGGCTTTGAAAGTTATGATTTTCAAGGAATGGCAAAACCGAAACTAAGCGGCAGTTTATGCTACACTAATAAATGCATATCCATTCATATCGAAGGGAGGAATCTCGGTGAAAACGTTTCAAGTGAAATTCTTCTTTGATCAAGGAAATACCATCGTGCATACAGTGAAAGCGATCGACAAGGAATCGGCCATTAGCCAAGTGCCATCGAATGGCACCTATGAATTGACTGACGAAGCGAATGGCAAGATTTATCGCATTACCATTAACTTGGTCAAATACATCGTCGTAACGGAAACACAAACAAGTTAAAAAAAGACCATATAGACAGCTGGGGATAGGTCTCCAGCTGTTTTCATATTTTTAAGGTTACATAAGATTATTACCGATAAAAAAGCCATAGAAAAAAGGAGGAAGTCATGCGTTCCTCCTTTTTTCTAAAACGCCGACGACTTTGCCGAGAATGCTCACTTGGTCAACGATGATCGGATCCATCGATGAATTTTCAGGCTGCAGGCGGAAGTAATTATCTTCACGGAAGAAGCGTTTGACCGTGGCTTCATTTTCTTCGGTCATCGCGACGACGATGTCTCCGTTGTTGGCAGTTTGCTGTTGCTTGACGACGACGTAATCGCCATTTAGAATGCCGGCTTCAATCATGCTTTCACCCATGATCTCCAGCATGAAAATATGGTCTTCCTCTGTGCCATATGTTTGAGGCAGCGGGAAATACTCTTCCACGTTTTCAATCGCAGTGATTGGCATACCTGCTGTAACTTTACCGATCAGCGGCACATGAAGTACAGGGCTCTTATCGATTAGTGCTTCTTCGGAGCCGATGATTTCGATGGCTCTCGGTTTAGTTGGGTCACGGCGGATGAGGCCTTTGCTTTCGAGTCTCGCTAGATGGCCGTGAACAGTCGAACTGGATGCTAGGCCGACCGCTTCGCCGATTTCCCGAACGGAGGGTGGATAGCCTTTTGCACGGACTTCATCTTTTATGAAATTCAGGATGTCTTCCTGACGCTTAGATACTTTTTTCACCAGTTTCACCTCTTTATAGGATTTATTTAAGATTAACTATCTATAGTATAGCAACTCGGGCATTGAAATGCAAACATAGGTTCGAATTTAATCTTGACAAGAAACGCTTGTTCGCTTTAATATGAGAACATACATTCCGAACAAATATTCTAAAGGAGGCGGCTTGAATGACATTCTTTCGACGGAACTCATATTTGGTTTTCTTTTTCTCACTCATTGTAGTGTTTACATTTTACGCGGTGATCAGCCATAATGCCGAAAAGCAGCAATTGGGCGAGCTGCAAATTGAAAAAGGTGATACGCTATGGGAGCTGGCTGAATCGTTCAGCGGCGAAACTCCCCACCATGAATGGATAGAAGAGATTATGGAAGTGAATAATTTGAAGACGACAAAAATTGTAGCAGGGCAATCGTTGAAGATTCCTGCAGATCAGTTGAACTTTTCTCCGGATGAAACTAAATACTACGCAGGTGATGCAGAATGAAGAAAAAAGCGTTAGTTTACTGCCGTGTCAGCACTACTAAAGACGAGCAGGAAACTTCACTTGAACGGCAGGAAGAAGAAGTGCTGGCATTTGCATTCGAGCAAGGCTACCTGGTCGAGGACGTTTACAGTGACCAACATAGCGGCTATGAGATGGACCGGGAAGGGCTTCTCGAGATGCTCAACCAAGTCAAAAGCGAAAAAGTTGATGCCGTTTTCATCCAGGATGAAACACGTTTAGGTAGGGGGCATGCCCGCATCGCTTTATTGCATGTCATGAAAAAGCATGAAGTCGATGTCTACACCTTGTCCGACCACGGCCCGATCGCTTTGAACGATATGGATGACATGGTGCTCGAAATCTTGGCTATAGTTGAAGAATACCAACGCAAAATCCACAATGCCAAGATCAAACGGGGCATGAAGCGTGCTGTGGAGAACGGCTACAAGCCAGAACGCAATTTGAAAGGAAAAGGCAATCCGGACGGCCGTGAGCGCTTGGATCTTCCGGTAGACCAAATCGTCAGCTTGAAAGCGAGCGGCTTGACCTTCCATGAAATCGCGGTTACGCTGCAAGGCTTTGGCTATCAAGCAAGCAAAGCGACGGTGCACCGCCGTTTCCGCGAGTACCAGCAAATGAAAGAAAGCTGAAACCTTGCACTGTCCCGCCTTTTTTTGTACGATGGAGCAGTGGAAAGGGGGACTTTACATGCTATCTCCAGATAAGATCGGACGTATCAATGAACTATCGAAAAAGTCCAAGCGTGACGGGCTGTCGCAAGAAGAAGCAAAAGAACAATCAGCATTGCGCCAGGAATACTTGCAAAGTTTCCGCAAGTCAATGCGTGGAACGATAGAAAATGTTACCGTCATCGATCCGGAAGGAAAAGACGTAACGCCAGACAAAATTAAAAATAAACGGGAGAATAAGTATTTGAATTAATACTTATTCTCTTTTTCATTGTATTATGTCCTATTGTTGACTAAACTAGAATAGGATTAAATTTAGTTTCAGAGAGGATGTCACTATGTCAAACCATGCAGATCAACTTGCAGTGAATACCATTCGTACACTTTCTATCGATGCTATCGAAAAAGCCAATTCCGGACACCCGGGACTTCCAATGGGCGCCGCTCCAATGGCGTATACACTCTGGACAAAACATATGAACCACAACCCGAACAACCCAGACTGGTTCAACCGCGACCGTTTCGTGCTGTCAGCAGGACACGGCTCAATGTTGCTTTACAGCCTGCTTCATTTAAGCGGATACGGATTGCCGATGGAGGAAATCAAAAACTTCCGCCAATGGGATTCCAAGACGCCAGGACATCCTGAATACAAGCACACTGTCGGTGTCGAAGCGACAACTGGACCGCTTGGCCAAGGGATCGGCATGGCAGTCGGCATGGCAATGGCAGAACGCCATTTGGCAGCTACATATAATAAAGAAGGTCTCGACATCATTGACCACCACACGTTCGCTCTTTGCGGAGATGGTGATTTGATGGAAGGAGTAGCCGGAGAAGCAATTTCGCTTGCAGGGCACCTAAAACTGGATAAATTAGTCGTTTTGTATGACAGCAATGACATTTCACTCGACGGCGATTTGTCGATGAGCTTCTCAGAGAATATCCAGAAGCGTTTCGAGTCTTACGGCTGGAACTATCTCCGTGTAGATGACGGCAACGACATGGACGATTTGTCTGCAAAAATCGCTGAAGCGAAAAAATCTACTGACAAACCGACATTGGTGGAAGTCAAGACAGTCATCGGCTATGGTTCCCCGAACAAATCCGGTAAAGCGGATTCGCACGGTGCTCCACTTGGCGAAGATGAAATGAAATTGACGAAAGAATACTATAAATGGACGTTCGATCAAGATTTCCATGTTCCTGAAGAAGTTTACGAAACCTTCAAAGAAGCGACAGAATCACTTGGCGCTACAGCGGAGTCGGCTTGGAATGAACTGTACAAGCAGTACGAAGAGCAGCATCCTGAACTTGCTTCCCAGCTGCAAGCAGCGATCCGCGGTGACTTGCCGGCTGATTTCGACTCGCAGTTCCCGCAATACGAAGTCGGTAAAAAGCAAGCAACGCGTGCATCATCCGGTGATATGGTCAATGCCATCGCTAAGACGGTTCCTTCGTTCTTCGGCGGCAGCGCTGACCTTGCTGGTTCGAACAAAACCAATATCAAAGACGGCGGCGACTTCGATGCTGAGCATCCAGAAGCCCGCAATATCTGGTTCGGCGTTCGTGAATTCGCGATGGGCGCTGCACTTAACGGCATGGCGCTTCACGGTGGCTTGCATGTCTTCGGCGGTACATTCTTCGTGTTCAGTGACTACGTCCGCCCAGCGATCCGCCTAGGCGCTTTGATGGGTCTTCCGGTTACCTACGTGTTCACGCATGATAGCGTAGCGGTCGGAGAAGACGGTCCGACACATGAACCAATCGAACAGCTTGCATCACTTCGCGCAATGCCAAACTTGGGCATTATCCGCCCAGCCGATGCGAACGAAACAAAAGCGGCATGGCGCTTGGCGCTTACGTCTAAAGACAAGCCGACCTTGCTCGTATTGTCCCGCCAAAACTTGCCAGTCCTTGAAACGACAGGCGAAAAAGCGGAAGCAGGAGTCGAAAAAGGCGCTTACGTCGTATCTCCAGCTGATGACGCACAAGCTTTGCTTCTAGCGACGGGATCTGAAGTCAGCCTAGCAATTGATGCACAGAAACAATTGAAAGAACAAGGCATCTCGGTGTCTGTTGTGTCGATGCCATCATGGGATCGTTTCGAACAGCAGGATAAAGAGTACAAAGAATCCGTTTTGCCGAAAAACATTACAAAACGCCTCGCTATTGAAATGGGCTCATCATTCGGTTGGGACCGCTACACTGGATTTGAAGGTGATGTTCTCGCAATCGATCACTTCGGTGCAAGTGCCCCTGGCGAGAAAATCATGGAAGAATTCGGTTTCACGCCTGAAAATGTTGCATCGAAAGTGAAGCAATTGATCAACAGATGAATTCCGGTTTAGTTTCCGATTTTGAGAACGAAAAGAAATTCTTGAAATAAGATGAAGCCGTCAGAAGTTAATTCTGGCGGCTTTTTTTTAGTGGAAAGTCTTTTTGTTCGATCATTTTATAGCACTGTCCGGTTATAATCGTTTTAAGAGGTGGAATTATGAAGAAATTATGGAGTTTAATACCAGCGTTTGCTATGTTCATCGCTATAAGCATTGTCGGCTTTATTGGAGGCATCATGTTATTACTCTCGGGAGAAATGGCGTGGCTGCCGCTGTTTTTCTTTGTCCTCCTGTTTTTGTTTTTCATTTTTTTGCTATCCAAGAGAATTGGCGACGCGAAGAGATGGAAACAGACAGGAGTAGTGTTCATTGTTCTTGCCATCACGCTTGCCGTTTGGCCGCTTTACCAAGCTTATTTAGATTCCATCCCTAGCGTTTCGGCTGAAGTGGACATCTATTCATATATGCCTTTTCAAGAAGACTCCAAGCTGAATGTAATGGACGAGGAACCCGAACTCCAGTTTGAAGGGGATTTGCCAAGGCTCGACGGGGCGACCGCACTTTACCCCATATATGCAGCCGCTGCAGAAATGCTCTATCCGGAAGATTGGTATGAACCATCCGACAGCGAAGTGATGGTCAATACAACGCCTTTTGCTTATTCCAATTTGTTTGAAGGAGAGGCGGATGCAATTTTTGCCGCTGCGCCATCACAAGGGCAGTTGAAAACAGCAGATGCCAAGGGGCTCGAGCTTACACTAACGCCGATTGGGAAAGAGGCTTTCGTTTTTTTCGTCCATGCAGACAACCCGGTCGAGTCATTGAGTTCTGAAGATCTTCGCATGATCTATAGCGGCGAAATCACCGATTGGTCTTCAGTTGGTGGAGAGGCTGAAGAGATCAGGGCTTTCCAGCGTCCGGAAGATAGCGGCAGCCAAACAGCGCTGCTTCAGTTCATGGGAGACGTGCCAGTGATGGAGGCTCCACGTGAAAACATAGAAGAAGGCATGGGCGGCATCATCAATCAGGTGGCAGAATATAAAAACCACAAAAATGCGCTCGGCTTTACATTCCGTTTCTACGGGGAGGAAATGGCCGGCAATAAAGTGATTCGATACTTGGCTATCGATGGCGTTATTCCGTCAGTTGGCGCCATTCGAAATGATGAATATCCCCTAACTTCGGAGTTTTATATCGTCACCACGCAGCATAGCAGCCCGGAAGCCTTGGAACTGGCACAATGGTTCACTTCCGGTCAAGGGCAGCGCTTGGTTGAAGCAGCGGGATATGTTCCCTTAGATTCGTCCCGCGAGTAACCGTACCGCGGCTGCTCAGTGTATGTTGGGACGCAGTCTTTGTTTCTCCGTAATTTTAATGCCGTGCATATAGTCACGTCTTGAAATTTATAGTATAATCCTTTTTGGTGCATGATTTAATTGGCAACACGAAGGAGGTAATTTGTATGGATACATGGATCTGGATTGTTATCGTTATTGTGGCTTTACTCGCAGGTGTTGCACTTGGATTCTTTATCGCTCGCCGATACATGATGAAATATTTGCAGGACAACCCACCGATCAACGAAGAGATGCTGCGGATTATGATGATGCAAATGGGACAAAAACCATCTCAAAAGAAAATCAACCAAATGATGGCTCAAATGAACAAAGCCTCGACAAAACCGGGCAAAAAATAAACGCTTATGCAATTATTCGCCCATAGGTGATGAATACAAGAAGAACCACCGTTCGCTTCTGAACGGTGGTTCTTTTTTGTGCATTCATTTGGGTCAGCTGGAAATCTGTGAAATCTCAGCAGCAGGTTTAGGGGCCAATAAATCATAGGCCATTAGAAACTCTGCAACCGTCCCTTCGTATTCTTCCGGATTTTTATTGAACGATTGGGCATGTTCGCCTTGTTTGAATAACTTCAGCTGTTTGGCGCCTAGTTTCAAGTCGAATAATTCTTTCGTCATTTTCGGCAAGACGAATTCATCTGGCAGGCTGTGGATGAACAGCACAGGCTTTGCAATCTTTTTGACGACTTCCCTAGGCGATACGGTGGTGATGGAATAGCCGTCGCGCAGTTTCAGGAATACATTGGCGAGGCGAAGTGCCAAGGACGTACGCATCGGCGTCGTCGTGCGCATGACGTGCAGAATCTGTTCGCTGATATCGGAATAGGCACAGTCGGAGATGTAAAAATCCGCCGAGTCCTCCATTCCTGCATATAATAGCGTCGTCGCGGCGCCCATCGATTCCCCGTGGATGCCGAAGAACAAAGATGGCCCGACATGGAGTTTCAAGGCCTTTACAACTGCTTGCAAATCCAGCTTCTCATAATGGCCGAAGCTCGTCGTCTTGCCGCCAGATTCGCCGTGCCGGCGGTGGTCATAGACAACAGAGTTGAACCCGAGGCGTTCGAACATGCGCGCATATTTAAATGAGTTCACTTTGCTTTCGGTGACGCCATGGCAAATGATGACGTAACGGTTTGTGGTGTGCGGCTCCAGGAAAATCGCTTTGATCGGATAGCCATTAGCGGATTCGATCCATTGTTCGCTTTTCTTGGCGTTGGCATACCAAGCTTCATCATAGCGTTTGGCGTTCGTTTCCCGTTCCAAAATTAAGGATGCGTCTTTATTCTTCACATACATGAGACGGTTGCTTGCGGCAAAACCCAATGCGGCAAAAGAAGCAGTCAATGTACTCGAGACGATGGCTGTAGTCATCAATAGTCGCTTTTTCATGGCGCACACACCTCATTTTCTATTTTTGTACAACGTATACATCCCTGTGTCCAGCGGATTCGTTACATGGGGTTCAATGAGCGAAATCGCTTCGTACAGTTTCTCGAGATCGACCCCTGTGTCGACGCCCATGCGGTGGAACATGTGGACCAAGTCTTCTGTCGCAACATTGCCGGTAGCACCCGGTGCAAACGGGCAACCGCCGAGCCCGCCAGCAGAAGCGTCGAACCGGTCGACTCCGGCAATAAGTGCTGCATAGGCATTAGCTAGCGCCATGCGTCTCGTGTCGTGGAAGTGAGCGGCAATCAGCACATCCGGAAATTGCTCTTTCAATCGGCTGAACAACTCATGGCTTTCTTGCGGGTTCGCCAGGCCGATCGTATCAGCGACGCTCAATTCATCGACTCCCCAATCGGCGAATTGGCGGCATAAATCGACCGTTCGTTGCGGATCGATTTTTCCTTCAAACGGGCAGTAGAACGCTGTTGAAATACAGGCGCGGACGAAGATGCCGTCCTGTTTGGCCTTTTCGATCAATGGCTTCAATGTTTCCATGGACTGGGCTGTCGTCTTGTTGATATTTTTTTCATTGAATGAATTGGAAACGCCCACGAAGACGGCGATTGAATCGGCACCGGCCTCCAAGGCAGATGTGATGCCACGTTCATTCGGCGTCAGCACCATTTGGCGGCCGATCTTTTTTGCACCGGCAACGATATCCCGTGCATCGGCCATTTGCGGCACCCATTTCGGCGACACAAATGAAGTCAACTCCATTTCCTTTAATCCTGCTTCCTGCAAGGCCTTGATAAAATCCAGTTTGTCTTCGGTGTTAACGGTCCTGGCTTCATTTTGCAGGCCATCGCGCGGCCCAACCTCGATAATCGTAGCGGTTTTTGGTAAACTAAACATACTATCCCCCCTTAGCTTTATTGTAGCGATAGGGGGGATAAAAGAGCAAGAAGCAGACAAGGGGGATAAAAGAAATGTCACAAGAAATCGTAATTGCAAGCGCTGTCAGAACGGCAGTCGGTTCGTTCCAGGGAGCGCTGAAAGATGTGCCGGCGACCGACCTCGGCGCCATCGTCATCAAGGAAGCTTTATCGCGCGCAGGGGTAGCGGGCGACCAAGTATCGGAAGTCATCATGGGCAATGTCCTGCAGGCAGGACTCGGGCAAAATCCGGCGCGCCAGGCTTCTATCAAAGCAGGGCTTCCGGAGACGGTGCCGGCAATGACCATCAATAAAGTATGCGGATCCGGCTTAAAATCGATCCATTTGGCGTACCAGGCGATTTTTGCGGGTGATGCCGATATCATCGTGGCAGGCGGCATGGAAAATATGAGCCGTGCCCCGTATCTATTAGAAGGCGCAAGAGACGGCTACCGCATGGGTGACAAGAAAGTGGTCGACAGCATGGTCCATGACGGCTTGACGTGTGCATTCAATGATTATCATATGGGTGTAACAGCCGAGAACCTGTGTGACCGCTATGAGATTTCACGCGAAGAACAGGATCGTTTTGCGGCCCGTTCACAAGCCCGGGCATCAGCGGCCATCGAAGGCGGTCGTTTTGACGAAGAAATTGTGCCCGTCGAAATTCCTCAGCGCAAAGGCGAGCCCGTCGTCTTCAAAACGGATGAATATGTAAAGGCTTCTTCAACTGAAGAGAAGTTAGCAAAACTGCGCCCAGCGTTCAAGAAAGACGGCTCAGTCACAGCCGGAAACGCGTCCGGTATTAACGATGGTGCGGCGGCAGTCATCGTCATGACAAAAGAAAAAGCCGACGAGCTTGGCATCACGCCGCTTGCGGTCATTTCTGCGAACGGCAACGCAGGCGTCCGACGAGCTTGGCATCACGCCGCTTGCGGTCATTTCTGCGAACGGCAACGCAGGCGTCGATCCTGCTGTCATGGGCATCGGACCCGTACAAGCGGTGAAAAATGCTTTGAAAAAAGCGGGAATGACGCTTGGCGACATCGATTTGATTGAAGCGAACGAAGCGTTTGCGGCACAATCAATTGCAGTTGACCGTGAATTGAAGTTTGATCACGAAAAATTGAACGTCAACGGAGGAGCCATCGCAATTGGCCACCCAATCGGCGCGAGCGGTACACGGATTTTCGTGACGCTCCTGCACGAGATGAAAAAGCGCGACGCCAAGACAGGCCTTGCGACACTTTGCATCGGTGGCGGACAAGGCGTCGCAACGATCGTAAAACGCCCATAAGGAGAGAATAGTATGGCGAAAGATAAACTCAACGATAACGGCCTTTTTTCAGAAGAGCAGCTAATGAAGCTGAAGGCCACAAAAAAAGAATTAGTGAAAGACCAGCAGAAGCTTGAAGAAGAAAAAGAAGCGCAGCGGCAGTTTGAACGCAAAGAGCGCGAAAAGAACCTATCTTTTGCCGAATTGCTCGAGCGGCATGGAGATTCAGGAACTAAATATTAACGGTGAAACCCCCCTGTCACAAATGTGACAGGGGGTTCTTCGTTCAGGCTAACCATTCGAATAGATAAGTGATTAAATATAACGGGATGCCTACAATAATAATCCCTGCAGAAAAATATGAAAAACCCCATAAAAGCCAACTCAAGACATCATAAATCGCACCAGCCAGATCATCGATAAGTTTCATGGCCTGTCCACCCCATTTCCAAGAAAATAACCATCTTTTGCCATGCAGCGTTTTTTCTATCTTACCAAATAATCAGACAATAGATGGAATAATTTTTAATTAGTTAATGATTTCCAAAATATTTTTATATTCCATTTACCGTCAATTGATATAATGAAAGAAGTGCACTTTACTATCAAGACTAATCAACGAAGCTTTGGAGCTTAAATAGGGGAAAACTTGATTACAGGAGGATTAGAAGATGAGGGATGAAGAGATGCCGCCAAACCCGGCGCTGGAGAAAGAGTCGGAACAAAGGAAACCCAGGCTCATCCAGCCGCATACGAAACCGTGGATTCATTTCGGATATTTTGTGTTTGTGTTGATGGTGTTATCCGTCACTTTTTCATTGATTAAAGTGATGGCGGACTAGTTTGCAAAAAGAATGGCTATTCTTTCCCTTTTTTTGAAACATCTTACTGATTCGACCGTATAGAATAGTGCAGGAGAAAATCAGCTTATTGAAAAGGATGGGATAAGATGGAGTCAATCGGAATTATTTCAATTTTAATTGTGATTCTTATTTTGGCGGCAGTTGCCGGCGCCGGCTATTTCTTTTGGATGAAAATCCGCTACCGTACCGCCAAATCGAATGAAGCCTTGATCATTACAGGGCCGAAACTCGGGGATCCGAAAAAAGACACGAACATCTTTACGGACGATGAAGGGCGATCCATGAAGATCATCCGCGGCGGCGGTTATTTGCTGCGCCGCTTCCAGACTTCGACGCCGGTCAATTTGACGTCGTTCCAATTGAAGTTGTCGACACCGCGTGTTTACACGAATGCCGGCGTGCCGATCGTGGCGGATGCTGTCGCGATGGTCAAAGTTGCAGATACCTTGAATGGCATTGCCAATTATGCAGAGCAATTCCTGGGGAAAAAGCAAGATGAAATCGAACGCGAGATTATCGAAGTGCTCGGCAGTAATTTGCGTGCCATCTTGTCGAAGATGACCGTTGAAGACATCAATAGCGACCGGGAGAAATTCAATACGGATGTCCAGGAAATCGCTCAAAAGCAGCTCGATCTAATGGGCTTTAAAATCACTTCACTCGGATTGACGGACCTTCGCGACGCCGATGAAGACAATGGCTATCTCGAGAACCTCGGGCGCCCGCGCATTGCTGAAGTCCGCAAGCAAGCGGAAATCGCAGAAGCGAACACGGAGCGGGAAACACGCATCCACCGTGCCCAGACCGACCAGGAAGCGAAAGAAGAAGAATATATGCGCCAAATCGCCATTGCCGAGTCGCGCAAACAGAAAGACTTGAAAGATGCAGCCTTCAAGGAAGAAACCGAACGCGCACGCGCCAAGTCTGAGCAATCATACGAGCTCGAAAAAGCGAAACTCGCAATGGAAATCCAGGAAGAAGAATTGAATATGCAGTTCATGGAGCGCGAACGTGCGGTCCGCCTTGAAGAAGAAGAAAGCAAAGTCCGCAAAACAAAAGCGGATGCCAGCTATTACGAAACGACACGTACGGCAGAAGCGGAAGCAAGACGTTCAGTGATCGACGGGGAAGCGAAAGCGAAGATCAAACGCGATGAAGGGGCTGCCGAAGCGGAAGTCATCCGTGAACGCGGTAAAGCAGAAGCGGAATCCCGCAAATTGCTTGCGGAAGCCATGGAAGAACATGGCGATGTCATCATTGCGGAGAAACTGATCGATATGCTGCCGGTATTCGCTGAAAAAGTGGCGCAGCCGCTCAATAATATCGATTCCGTGAAAATCATTGATTCCGGTAACGGCCAAGGTGTTCCGTCATTCGGCAGAAGCGTGACACGCACGATGGTCGACATGCAGGAGCCATTGAAAGAAATGACGGGCATTGATATTGCTGACATGCTGAAAACCTACACATCGAAAAATACACGGGCTATCGAACCGGTCAGCCAACCAGCCAATGACCAGCTTGATGACCAGGTAAATGACCAGCCTGTAGATGAAGCTGCCAAAGAAGACCCGGAACAAATTTAAAGCGAATTAAACACAAAAAGACGGAGAACAGATTATGTTCTCCGTCTTTTTATATGCAGAGCTTCTAGACCGTCATGATGTCTTTGAACATCTGCTTTAAGCTCTTGGCTACGTCGTTCAGGTGAAATTCCCTCCGCGCTTCAGCTTGCTGCTGCTCGATGAATGTTTCGGAAGTGCGTTTTCTGGAAAAAGGCGTCAAGGTATGAAGCTCTTTTGGCTGGGTTTCAGCCAGCAAGCGCAAGGAAGCAAACACCGGCTCTGAGAGTTCAAAACGCTGATAGCCATCTGGCATATGGATGATTTTCTCCGGGGCGTCTGCAAGCAGCCAGCGGTCTTCTGCTTCCCATGCCAGCTTATGATTTTTAAACTCCTGTCCAAGGGATCTAGTCACAGATTCAACAACGAGGTATGAATGCATCGAAATGGCATCTCCGTCTGCTGACTGATAAGATTTTTTGGATTGGGTCAAGTAAAAATTCATCATTTTGCACGCCCCCGATTTCTTGAAATTAAGGTTTGAAAATTTCAGTCGTAATCAGTATATTCACTTCTAGGTATTCTTTCAAACCTGCAAAAGTCCTTTTCGATAAATAAAAAAGTCTAGGTACAAACTCTTTTTTCTCGAAAAAACACCCAATAAAAATAAGCAAATCCGCGACACAGATGGGGTTAGCTTAAAATCGCACAACCGCGTAATTTGCATGTATAAGCCTTGCCTATGAAAAAAGGTACAAACGTCCTTAATGGGATTAAACTGCTTTTAAAGAGACAGACACGGGATAAAAAAAGCGCCCCGCAGCAGGTGAACTGAA
>NZ_JAPEHT010000159.1 GCF_028823615.1 Planococcus sp. A6 | reverse complement strand
AACCTCGAAAAACGAGCTTTCCGGCTTTTTTCAATCGAATAATTCCAACAATCCATCGAATCGTTTGATCAGATAATCAAACTCATCCACTTCCCCAAATCCATACGCCGCATACACAAAAGGAATCCCTGCCTTTTTCGCAGCCTCATGGTCACCCTTCGTATCGCCGACATACACTGCACACTCCACATCATTCCGCTCCATGATCAATTGGATATTCTCGCCTTTCGACAAGCCCGTTCTCCCAGGGTTCTCGAAATCAATGAAGTGATGATCCAATCCGTGGTAGTCATAGAAGCTTTCGATATAGCCGTCCTGGCAATTGCTGACGATGTACAAATTGTATTTCTGTGACAGCCGCTCCAACACTTGCTCGACGCCGTCATACAACTGCCCGCCTTGTTCTCTTAAATACACGCATTCCAGTTCCGAGGACTCTTCCGTCAGTTTTTCGCACTGCTCTTTCGAAAGATGTGGGAACAACTTCTCCCCGACTTGATCCGCCTGCAACCCCATGATGCCCCGCAAATCATCTTTCGAGAGCTTCTCTTCTACACCGTTGTCTTCCAATACCTTATTCCACACCGCTACCGATACCTCGAGCGGATTCCAAAGCGTTCCGTCCAAATCAAAAATGATGCTGTCCATCTGTATGACTTCCTCTCCACTGCGTTTTCTCCATTCTACCGCATCGAATTGTGTCTTGCACAGGGACGAAAAAGCAAGCATGCCCAACATGAACCCCTACCTGGCGGTCTTTCTGATCATACAAATCTATAAGAATTGTGTCTGACACAGGGACACTAAAAAAGAGAGCAGGCACAAAGCCCACTCTCCCCCGAAAACCTATTCCACCTGATGCTCATAATTCACTTGGCCCGCCTGCTTCACCAAATGATACGCATTTTCCGAGATGACCCTTCCGTTGTCGAAAATGCGCTTTTGCGCTTCCATCTTGAACTGCAGCTCATACGCTTTTTCCATGCGGCGCTGGATCGACTTCTTGCTTCCTGCGAGCACGATTGAACTGCCATTGCTCAAAGTCACTTTTGTCTGATTGCCTTCCAAGCTAAAGCATTCCATAATATGCTGCAACGACAGCCAAACGCAGTCATCCAAAATCGCTGACTTGCTTGGCAACAAGATGATTCCCTTATCCCGGTCGATGATAACCGGGTTCTTATTGAGTTTCCCAAGGATCGCCGACGAGCCTTCCACCGCGCCGCGCATGCTCGAACCCCGGAAACGCAGATTTGTATCGATCAAATCGAAAGGCTTCGACTCAACTTTGATCATGCCGTCCGTATGGTAAATCACCGAGTTCAAGCAGCCATTTTCATCGTAGTCCGGCAAAATCAATACGGTCTCTTGCCCGATTTCCTTCTCTATGTTCATTTCCAACTTGAAATTCTTACGCTTTCTCACGTTTCTATCCCCTTTGGTGGTTTTTGATGTATTTCTTTACCGAAAAAGGAGTATACTAACTAATAGTTGGTATACTCCAACTGACTGCCTCCGGATGTTTGTCGGCCAAGACTATGACATCCGGAGGTTTCTTTCTGTCTTTATCCCCCTAGCAGTGAACACAGCACACCCCCCCATTTCAAAATTCGTCGTCAGTTTCGAGAACAGCTATCCGATTCATCAGTACGCCGCAATCATTATCGCGCCATATCACATTCTTCCACGCCTGAGAGAAACGCCCATCAGCGAGCACAAAGCTGATGGCTGGTCGACCCAATCGGGCTCTCACGGCCGTTGATCTCCAGCGGATAAAGCCGGATTTCTTCAGGCCGCTAAAGCGGAATAAAATTTGTCACTCTATTCTAACTTTTATTATTATATAGTGTTTATGGTCTACTTGTATAGATATTTTTTCCTTTTTTAAACGAAAATGGTCATTATCTTATTAAAACTATTATGACCTGTAAAAATGACTAGAGTTAAGCTTCATTGTGTCATTTTTCAGCTTAATTCAGGCAAAAATAAGCGTATTTCCTTTGCTGCAGGATACCTACACTTCGCCGGTTTGATCAAAGAAAGCCTGCTTTTCAGCAGAACTTCTCCCAGTAGTCGGCATACAGCCTCAAAATCCGAAAATTCCTCTACACTTCCACCTACTCGAGAGGAGTCCATTGTCCCAGTCTCTCTCGACTTTTCCAATTTCTCGTTCCAGTACTTCACATAAATTGCGCCTGACTGTTCGCAAGTGAAAAATTGCCGGTGCTGCTGTTCGGCCAATCGATATTTTCTTGTTAAGCAAGCGACTTCTTTATAAAAAAATTGTATTAAAATCAGATTTATATTACTGCTTTTCTTAATTACCCAATATATAATAAATTGGCAGCCAATTGAATTAATTTCAATTTAAAGTAGACATTGGAAACTGTTATTTTACTAATTCTATTTAGTGAAATAATAATTGATGGCTAAATTTACAAAGAGAGGGATGAAATAAATTGAGTCTAATACCCGCCTGGTTATACATCATTCTAGTCCTTTTTTCAGGTCTAGTAGGTATAATTGTTACACTAATTACTACAGCTGTACGTCAGTCCAATAGAGATAAATATGAAGTCTTTTTGGAGTTCATGCAACATAGAAATAAAATTACAGGAGAAGAATTTGTAGGTAATTTAAATAAATTGTACGTTGTTTTTAGAAATGATAGCGAAGTAACGGAAGCTTTATTAAGATTCCTTGATGGAGTTACTCATGAAAATCCTGGTAATGAAGAAATGAATAGGCGATTACTGAAAATCTATTCAGCAATGTGTAAAAACTTAAGAATAAAAAAGCTAGAAGACCATGTATTTTTACGCCCTTTTAGTGCAAAAAATTAAAGTTGAATTTTTCAAACAAAACTTTATCTGTTATTATAATTGATATTTGAAGTAAGGAGCGTGATTATCATTCAAGCAGAAATGGTAAAAGTTCCTTCCATGCCACTTTCTTTATATAATTCATATAAGGCTTAGGTATTGGATATTTCTGAACTGCCCCCCAAATGATAGACACTTTAAAAAGTGCCCCTCATTTGGGGGTTTTTCTGTTTTCAGACTCCGGTATACTGAACATATACATTGGAACGGGAGAGGTTATCATGAGTAAAATCATTTTTTACAAATGTCAACGGCGCATATTGGGAGCGAATCCGAATGTCAAACCGGTTTCGGATCGAACGATTCAATACACACCTGAATTTAAGGTGAAAGCCGTCAACGAAAACTGAAGGAAGCGCTGGATGGTAATGTTCATCCGGAAGCGATAATCTATTCCGATCAAGGCTTCCACTACACCCATCCCGAATACCAACAGCGCGTAAAGTAAATGAAATTGACCCAGTCGATGTCCCGCCGGGGCAACTGCCTCGACAACGCTCCCATCAAATCGTTTTTTTGCCACTTTAAAGATGATGTCGATGTTAAATAAGCCATCAGTCTGGATGAATTGAAAGAGCTGGTGGATGAGTAACATGGCGTATTACAACGGAACACGCTAGCAATGGAATCTAAAAAAAGAGGACTACGGCACCAATACCGAAGTCCTCTGCTCGAAGCCTAGCTGCAGGGTACCTTTTTTATAAACTGTCCATCAAATGAGGCGCGGATCAAAAGATTAATCGGTGAGTCTGCTCTATATATTGTTTGACCTGGCTTTCCGTAATATCCATTGTTCCTGTTTTGTTTTCTCAACATTTATAAATAGCACGTAATGATTGATGTTATAAAAACCAACGACTTTTTATAGTAACACACACAATTCCCATATGAATTATCAAAAGAAAATATTTCCGAAATTTAGGTTAAGCTCGAGTCCCCCCATCATTCTCCTATTTATTAGTTACAAATGATAATTTTCATATTATAATGTACATGAAAATTAATATGAAAGGGAGGCATTCTTATGAAAGAAGTCCCGGAAGATGCATCAAACGAAAAGCTGTCTAAAATCGAAAGCATTGTAAATAGAAACAAAAATAATTCCGTTGCTGAATCTAACGAGAAACCATCGGAACCCGATATTCGAGTAGTTGTCGAAATGCCATTCCAAATTAAAATTGAGGCCAATGAAGAGAAAGAAGATCAAGTCAATAAACCTAACGAGAGGCCGCCAGAACCTAATATTCGATCAATTGACGAAATGCCACCAAAGATAGATATAGAGAAAGAGTAATAAATTGCATAATTATTGGAGGTGTAATTATTTTCGACTTTTATAAAGAGGCTTATCATAATGAGTTAGAAAATAAGGAGAAAATAAATACCAGAATTACAGTTCCAATTACGATCACCACTCTTTTAGTAGGCGCGCTTTTCTTTTATCTTGATAATCTCGATAATATAACTAATAGCGTATCCAAAGTTTTGTTTTTCCTATTTAAAGCTTATTATGGTTATAGATACGATTACATTCCTTATCCTGTTGAAATAAAAAGTTATCAAGACAAATTAGTCACTTATTACCTTAATGAAAATCATAGCGAAGAAAAAGCAAATGATTTAGCAACCGCAGATGTACAAAATTTCTTGATTAAAGTCTATATCAAGGCTACTACAACAAATATGAAAGAAAACGAACGCAAACTAAAATATTTGAGACTGTGTGGATGGTCTTTGTCCGCAGTATTGTTAGCTGCTGTTATGGCTTATCTGCCTTATTTTATCGGATTAAAGATTTAACAAAAAGGAGTGAATTTTAATGAGTGCTAGTACTCCCCCTGATAACAACAGCTCAAATAATACGGTTACTAAACCGAATTCACAAAACAATCATTCAAATACAAACCCGAAACCAACTGAACCCGAAATGAGATCAATTTTAGAGAATCTTTCATTGAAAAATACTTTAAAAAAATATTCTGATGATTAGAATATTGATGAATCACAAGTGAATTGTTAATACTAATTATTTAAATCGGACATAGGCAGAGTAGCTGACCACGCCCGGTAACTGTCCACTTCATAGCATGTCGAAGCATACGTCCATAAGCTATAGCCTAAAAAGCCTTCACCAAAATTGCGGAAAAACCATTTTATCCCCGGCAGTGACACTAAATTTGAGAACGCAGTTTTTAAGTTTAGTGTCACTGGAATATTTTTACCCAGAAACCGCAAATAATCTTTTCAGCAGTTTAGATAATAATTCATCCGTATATAAGAATAAAACCTTCAAAGAATTTAGAGATGGGCTGTACCTGAATAGCTCTCCAAAAGATGCTTTGACTCCGGATAGCCTAAATCTCTTTTTCGAAGACTTGGATCATCTTCATTTTAATGACAAAGAGCTAGATGGCCTGTTCTTAGAATATCTATTAATCTCACATGAGATCTCTGAAAAACTATTAAGTTCTTAAATCTTGCTTCAAACGAACAAAAACAAACTTTCACTCTCCCGGTTACCGATTATGATGCCAACGAATGCAAAGAAAAGAGTCGCCAGTTGAAATCTGAACTGACGGCTCTTTTCTTTTGGGAGCTTGACTTTGATTTTTGACTGAGACAAGGACGCGATTAAAAGTTTCATCATTTTAAACTGCTAACAGCTTCAATATCATTCGTGAAGATCCCAGTTGCTCCCCGGGATTTCAGCTTCTTTCCTTCTGCCAGTTTGTCGACAACAAAAGGATGGACCAATAAGCCGGCTTCTCTTGCAGCATTAATATATGCCTCATCCGCTTTCCTGTGACTAACGCCAATACCGACGGCATATTCACTATACAACTCAAAAGTTTCAGGTGAAGGGATTACTTGCTTCGAGTCGTCTATCAATTGAATGAGTGGTATATCGTCGTCCAATTCATGAATCGTCTTTAAACTCTCTGAACTAAACGACTGGATAATCACTTTGCCTTTCGGTAGAGACTCGTCCAACAACCCAAACTGATCGAGCAATTCCAGCAGCTTCTCTTCCATTTCTTCACTTTCAGCCGGTTGCTTGGTTTCAATGTAATAATTGGCACTGTCACCGAAAGCTGTAAAGATTTCCTCAAGCGTGGGAACTTGAATGCCTACGTACTCATCTTTCGCTCTGCCCGGTTTTTCGGCATTAAACCAGGAACCCGCATCCAGTGCTTTAAGGTCTGCCAAGTCCATTTCCGTTACTTTTCCGCTGCCATCAGTCGTGCGGTCCACAGTATCGTCATGAAAGGCAACCAGAACACCGTCTTTTGTCATCTGTAAATCAATTTCAATAAAATCTGCACCCATATCCATCGCCAGCTGATAGGATGCCAAAGTATGCTCAGGGGCAATTGCGCTCGCTCCCCGATGAGCAATCAAAAGAAAGGCATCTTCATCCAATAAAGCAGAATGTTGATCGTCTTTGCCAGCATCCCATAAGATATAAAAACCCGCACAGATTACCAATACCACTAGAACAATCAACAATTTTTTCAATATCATCACCTTCATTCACCTTACAGAAATGAAAAA
>NZ_JAPEHT010000158.1 GCF_028823615.1 Planococcus sp. A6 | reverse complement strand
CCTTGCAGCGGAATCTCTTCCACTAACAGCTCCACTATCCATCTTCAAAATGGCGACGTTCTGTCGCTTCAGCTGCACGTACTCGCATCCTGCGAGCCCCAAGCGTGCTCCTTGCAGCCGACTCTCCCATTCTCCCTTATTTAAAACAACAAAAAAACCACTGGAAATTTCCCAGTGGCTTTATATACTGTCATCTAATTCATTTGCTTGAGTCAGCTGAACCATTTATGGTCCGCTGCTTTTTCCAGGCGGTTCATCAGGGCAGCGTCTTCATTTTCCGGCAATACACAGGCCAGGATTAAATCAGCATCCGTCTGGTCGCATCTGCGCAAGCTATCGTATAACTTATCCACAGCGAGCGGGAAGCAATAATCCGCTGTCTCGAAATCTTCGCGGCTCAGCACCGCGATTTTTTTCTTCTTGCCATGGATATGGTCGATCGCCTTTTCGATGAGCTTACTATTGTGCTCAATCAAATAAAGCGGAGCTTGTGGAGCATAATGGGCATATTTCATGCCAGGAGATTTCGGGGTATTGCCTTTTGTCTCAGAAGACAAGCGGACAGTCCCGATCACTTCTTCCAATTGTTCTTTCGTTACTTGGCCTGGGCGCAGGATAACAGGCGGTGCACTCGTCATATCGAGCACCGTCGATTCGATGCCGACCTGTGTCGGCCCGCCGTCTAAAATGAGCGGAATTTTACCGTTCATATCGAAATAGACATGCTCAGCCAAAGTCGGGCTCGGTTTTCCGCTCGTGTTGGCGCTCGGCGCTGCTACCGGCTGCTTCAAGCGCTTCAATAAGTTCAAAGCTGCCGGATGGTTTGGCACACGGATGCCTACCGTCGGCAAGCCGGCTGTTACATTAGAGGCAAATGTATCCGGTTTCGCCTGCATGATCAAAGTCAGTGCCCCTGGCCAAAAAGCATCCATGCATTGTAAAGCTTTTTCGGGAACATCTTCGACATACTCCAAGGCGGTCTCTTTGGAATCCACGTGAACAATCAATGGATTGTCGGTTGGGCGGCCTTTCGCTTCGAAGATTTTATCGACAGCGGTCGCGTTCATCGCATCCGCGCCGAGGCCATAAACGGTTTCGGTCGGAAATGCGACAACTTCCCCCCCACGGATATAATCCACAGCTTGTGCATAACTTTCGTCATTGTTCACATGTTCATCCACAAGAATTGTTTTTGTTTCCACCTAAACATCTCCAGTACAATAAGGTTTTGGCGACAATATCCACATTTTGTGGATAACACCCCTTAATATCAGGTGATTTGTGCACAACTTACTCTAAAATACAAAATACCATGCGGTCGTGTTTGTTGATATCTTTTTTGCAATAGACACGCGCATCAGGCAAGGCTTTCTGGAACAATTCCGTTACGGCAGCTCCTTGGCTGCTGCCGATTTCAAGCGCGATGATGCCCGGGCGGCTGATCAATTCCGGCACTTGCTCTGCCAAAGTTTCATAAGCCGCAAGTCCGTTGCTGTCTGCGAATAAAGCTTCATGCGGTTCGAATTCGCGAACCGTATCAGACAACCCCGGTGCTTCATGATGAGCGATGTACGGCGGGTTGGACAAGATAATATCCCATTTTCTTCCCGCAAGCGGCGCTGCCAGATCCCCTTTTGCGAAATGGACATCTGCGTTCAAAGTTTCAGCATTGCGTTCAGCCATAAACAAAGCTTCTTCCGAAATATCCGTCGCCATCACTTCCGCTTCGGGCAATTCGCATTTCACAGTGATTGCAATGACTCCACTTCCTGTTCCGATATCAGCTGCCTGCACTTCTTCCGTGCCGAATAGCTTGCGCTTCAGCTTCAAGGTTTCTTCAATCAGCTCTTCTGTTTCCGGGCGTGGAATGAGGACGGCTGGAGATACTTGGTAGGTTCTGCCGTAAAATTGTTCAACGCCCGTCAAATGTTGGACAGGTACGCCTTCAACCAATTCTTCGACATTGGACCAATAGGCTTCAAATTGGCGCTCTTCGATTTTATCGCGCATCGCCGCGACCAAACCGGAGTAATCCACTCCGAGTTCATGCTGCAACAGAATGCGGGCCGGTGTTTCTTCACGGCCGTATTGCTTTAAATAGCTTGTTGCTTGCTCCAAGGCTTCATATACAAATTCCACTGTCGTTAAGGTTTCAACTTTGTTCATTGTTCAAACTCTCCATCCTCGTTGATTGTTCATCGATCACCAGGGCGTCAACAATTTCATCCATCTTGCCTTGCAGGATTTGATCCAGCTTCTGGATGGTCAATCCGATGCGATGGTCCGTCACTCGGTTTTGCGGGAAGTTATAAGTGCGGATGCGCTCTGAACGGTCACCTGTACCGACAGCGGATTTACGTACGGAATCATATTCAGCTTGTGCTTCTTGCTGAAACTTTTCATAAACGCGGGCGCGCAAAACTTTCATGGCACTCGCTTTATTTTTGATCTGGGATTTCTCATCTTGGCACGTGACGACAATATTCGTCGGTAAATGCGTCAAGCGCACTGCCGACATGGTCGTATTGACCGATTGTCCTCCCGCCCCTGAAGATGCATAGGTATCGACGCGAATATCGTTATCGTGAATATCAACTTCGACTTCTTCTACTTCCGGCAAACATGCAACCGTCGCTGTCGAAGTATGGATGCGCCCCCCGGATTCGGTTTCAGGAACACGCTGCACACGGTGGGCGCCGTTTTCGTATTTCAGTTTGGAATAAGCGCCTTTACCGGTCACCATAAAGACCAATTCCTTAAATCCGCCAATTTCTGTTTGGTTCGAGTCCATAATCTGGACTTTCCATCCGTTGGCTTCAGCAAAACGGGAATACATCTTGAACAAATCGCCTGCGAACAAGGCTGCCTCGTCGCCGCCTGCTGCACCACGGATTTCCATGATAACGTTTTTGTCATCGTTCGGATCTTTTGGAATCAACAGGATGTGGAGACGTTCTTCCAATTCTTTTGAACGCCCTTCAAGTTCTGCGACTTCTTCTTTGACCATTTCACGCATATCGGCATCCATCTTTTCCTCAAACATGGCTTTGGAATCGGCCAATTGCGTCTGGACGTCTTTGTATTCACGGTAGGTTTCTACAGTTTCCTGCAAATCGGATTGTTCTTTGGAGTAATCGCGCAGCTTATTCGTATCGCTGACAATATCCGGGTCACTCAACATTTCGTTGAGACGGTCGTATCTGTCCTCGACAGACTGTAAACGGTCAAACATTGTTTTCACCTCTAGTTTCTTCTATATAAATAGTACTTACAACTTTACATTTCCCTACATTCAGCAAAAATGCTTCGCTTTCCTGCGGGCGAGCGCCAAGCCTCCTCAGTCGCTTTGCGCCTTGCGGGGTCTCGGCTTTCTCGCTTTCCCGCGGGAGTCTCCGCAGTTTTGCTTCATTTTGCTTAGGTTTCAGACATTTATTCTGTAACCGTAACACCGGCTGGGACTTCGTGGTGATGGCGGCAGCGGGGTTCGTAGGCTTCTGAAGCGCCGACTAGGATGATCGGGTCATCCGAACCGGCAGGCTTGCCGTCGATCAGGCGCTGTGTGCGGCTTGCGGGAGATCCACAAACTGTGCAGACGGCCTGCAATTTGGTCACTTGCTCCGCGATCGACAACAAGGATGGCATCGGACCGAACGGCACGCCACGGAAATCCTGGTCGAGGCCTGCGACAATTACGCGGAATCCGTGATCGGCCAATTTTTGCACATGGTCGACGATTTCCATATCAAAGAATTGCGCTTCATCGATGGCGATGATATCAAATTCGTCGGTTATATATTCTTTCATCTCACCGGAATGTCCGATCGGCAGCGCGATGACCGTAGTTCCATTATGGGAGACGACCGCTTCCTCGCTATAGCGGTTATCCAATTTCGGCTTGAATACCGCAATTTTCTGCTTGGCGAATTGCGCGCGGCGGATGCGGCGAATCAACTCTTCGGATTTTCCGGAAAACATGCTTCCGCAAATTAACTCGACCCATCCGGTCTGTTTCATGACGTACATAGTGGAGACCCCTTTCAAACATTTGCTGTTAATATCATACCAAAAATGGTGGGTGTGCCTATCATTTTTCTGCTATGTAATTGATTTTTTCCGTTCCTTGACGAAAAAAAATACCCATCCGGCGTTTTCGCGACGGACGGGTATAATAGTGACTTAGTTGTTGATTTCTTCTTTGAGGCCGTATTTTTTGTTGAAACGGTCTACGCGGCCATCTGCAGCTGCGAATTTTTGGCGTCCAGTATAGAATGGATGACATTCTGAGCAAAGCTCAACGTTGATGTTTTCCTTTACTGAACCTGTTTCGAATGAGTTGCCGCATGAGCAAGTCACTGTTGCTTTTTTGTACTCTGGGTGAATACCTGTTTTCATAATATTTTCTCCTCCCGCCCTGAACCATCTGGAACAGAGTTTAATCTATTTTGCCTATTGCCTTACACGGCTCGTTAGGCCGTATATGCAATAGTACTGTTTTGTTTCACTCTTATAATCATAGCAAAACTTATAGGCTTTTGCAAGCAATCAATTCGTCTTTCGCGGAGTGCGCGATGACTTGCTATCCCTTGGCAATTGCCCGAAAAACTCTTCATTGGTTTTCGAGTGGCTGAGCTTTTTCATGAAACGCTCGGTAAAGTCCGGCGAATCCGAAAAGGTTTTGCGGATAGTCCATAGTTTATCAAGTTGTTCCGGATCCATCAACAATTCTTCCTTACGCGTGCCGGAACGGCGGATATCGAGCGCCGGGAATATGCGGCGTTCAGCCAAGCTGCGGTCGAGATGCAGCTCCATATTGCCGGTACCCTTGAACTCTTCGTAGATGACTTCATCCATGCGAGATCCCGTATCGACAAGCGCTGTCGCGAGGATCGTCAAGCTGCCACCTTCTTCGATATTGCGCGCTGCCCCGAAAAAGCGTTTCGGGCGGTGGAATGCGGCAGGGTCGATACCGCCAGACAATGTGCGTCCGCTTGGCGGGATGACCAAATTATACGCGCGTGCAAGACGCGTGATCGAATCCATCAAGATGACGACATCGCGCTTGTGCTCGACAAGACGCATGGCGCGTTCGAGAACCAGCTCGGCTACTTTTACATGGTTTTCAGGAACTTCATCGAAAGTCGAAGACACTACATCAGCGTCAACCGAGCGTTCGATATCCGTCACTTCTTCCGGCCGTTCATCGATCAGCAGCACAATCAGTTCCGCTTCCGGATGGTTGGTCGTTACGGCATTGGCGATTTCCTTCAACAGCATCGTTTTTCCGGCTTTTGGCGGTGCGACGATCAAGCCGCGCTGGCCAAAGCCGACCGGGGACACAAGATCCATGATGCGTGTGGATAAATGTTCCGGCCCCGTTTCAAGGCGGATATGGCGATCCGGATACAACGGCGTCAAGCCTGGGAAATGGACGCGTTCTTTTGCGACTTCCGGGTCTTCGCCGTTGACGGCTTCTACTTGAAGCAACCCGAAATAGCGTTCATTTTCTTTTGGCGGACGGACTTTTCCGGATACTTTGTCGCCGTTTCTAAGGTCGAATCGGCGGATTTGGGAAGCGGAAATGTAAATATCCTGTGAACTCGGTGAATAATTGATCGGGCGGAGGAACCCGAAGCCTTCCGATTGGATGATTTCCAGGACGCCTTCCATGAAAAAGAAGCCTTCCTGTTCCGCACGGGTTTTCAAAATGGCGAAAATCAATTCTTTTTTCGTCAGTTTGCTGTAATTGTTCAGCTTGTATTCTTTTGCCAGGTTATAAAGCTCTTTGAGCGTCATATTTTCCAATGCAGAAATTGTCATCGTTGCCATCTAGTTGGACACCACACTTATCATTAGTTTCAGAATTTCTGGGGAATTTCTCTTGTTCTGGAGTCATTAAAGAAGGAGCCCGGCATAAAGCCGGACTCAGGTTTGGAGTATGGAAATCAATCTTTCATGACGAGATCCGGTTTTTTCTTGAGGCTGTGGCGCCCTTCGACAAAACGAACCGTGCCGGATTTTGCACGCATGACCAAGGTATGGCTTTCGGCAAAAGAACCTTTCAGCTGAACGCCGCGAAGAAGTTCTCCGTCAGTGATCCCTGTCGCTGCAAAGATCGCATCGTCGCCTTTAACCAAGTCATCCATCATCAACACTTTGTCGACTTCGAGGCCCATATCTAGGCAGCGCTGCCGTTCTTCATCATCCTGGGGAACGAGCTTGCCTTGAAATTCCCCGCCGAGGCATTTCAAACCGACTGCAGAAATAACCCCTTCCGGAGCTCCGCCGATGCCGAATAGGATGTCGACGCCCGTTTGGTCGAAAGCCGTATTGATGGCGCCGGCGATATCGCCATCAGTAATCAATTTGATGCGTGCTCCCGCATCGCGGATTTCCTTGATGATCTGTGCATGACGCGGCCGGTCAATAATCGTGGCAACAACGTCTTCGATATCCTTGTTTTTTGCTTTAGCGACTGCGCGCAAATTGTCGATGACCGGGGCGTTGATGTCAATTTTGCCGACAGCTTCTGGGCCGACTGCAATTTTGTCCATGTACATATCCGGTGCATTGAGTAAATTTCCGCGGTCCGCAATCGCCAGCACGGCAATTGCATTCCA
>NZ_JAPEHT010000157.1 GCF_028823615.1 Planococcus sp. A6 | reverse complement strand
TTTGATTCATTTTTTATTCTTTCTTTCTCTCTTTTGGATATCCGAAGGCGACAAGTAAAACCCTGTCATCACCCCGATTTTAGGGTGGTGTATAACTGGGCACTGTCGGATTTTTTTACGCAGCAATCTTCTGAATTTGCCGTCTTTTTAGTAGTTTACATTCAAAATAAAAAGCGTTCGAACAAATGCATAGTCGCATTTACGAACGTTTTTTACTAGTTACTTTTATGTGTTGAAAAATGAAAAAGCTATTCTCTTATTAGAGTGGCTCTGTTACTGGCTAACGGATCTTGTAACAAGAAGGGATCTTCGTCTGTTAGAGCTTTAAAAGGGGTAGGAATCATGATGAATTGATACGAGTTCTTTTCCTGAGTGAGAGAATGAGAACTTATATCGAGAGACAGTTCTTTTTCCTCCTCAGAACCTAGCGCATCGTATAGGTAAGAGGCATCGTTAATGGGAACTTGTTCAAAGTTCAGCAAGCTTACCAGATAGAAGTCCAGGGCATCCAAATTGCCATTTCCATAATACAAGGTAAAGGGAACCGTTTGATTCGCTCCTAACTGTTCGTTGAATAGCACTTTGTACTTTTCCTTTTTGTCGCTTAATAAAAGTCCGTGAATATTTCTTGTGTCACTCTGGATAGCGTCAGCAACTAGTTCTGGTCGCTCGTCTGGAATAGCATTTATATTTTTGAATAGATTTACTCGTATAGAAAATATGTTGGAAAGGTCCATGGAGACTTCGTAATCTTGTGGGAATGTTTCAGGATCATCAAAAAGCATATAAGTTATGGAATGAAAACCATCCTCTAGATCCAGTAAGGAGATGTCCATTTTGTGGTAGTCGTCTGGCTCAATATCAAAACTGTATTGGCTGGTAATTTCATTCCCAACTTGGAATTCCAGCTGTTTTCCATGGTTGAAAATCACGAGTACAAACGAACCTTTTTCTGAAGTTTTATTTCCTAGCACTAGATCTTTTCGAAAAACATCGTTAGCAACTTCAAAAGTACGGTCGTATTCAAAATCCTGTCCATCATACAATCCTAAGGAAAAAACTTCTTCAACTTTTGTAATCGGTTGTTCAAATGATTCATAGATAGCTTTATCATCCGTTTCGGATACGTGAGAGCAACCCGTCAATAGAAAAAGAAAGATGAGTATGAATAGTCCCTGAATTTTTCTCAAAATATCCTCCTTAAGTTTAGCAATGAAAGCAGCGCGTAAGAACTTTCATACCTAACAACTTACTTAAAAACACCTACCAAATTTATCTAAATATATACATTTTTTTCTAATTAATCAACAGTTTTTTTGAGAAGTCAGTTTCCTTGAAAAGCTGTCGATTTATTCACTTTTAGGTCTAAGGAATATTCGCTTACGCTATCATCACTTTTTTGTTGATCTACGGAAAAGACAGCCAAAGCCGGCTGTCTTTTCTTGCTCTTGAACTACTGGGGAATGAACGTCCATCGAGGACGATCGACCCCATGCTTTTGACTTTGGGGGCGCGTCACTGGGGAATGAACGTCCATCGAGGACGATCGACCCCATGCTTTTGACTTTGGGGGCGCCTCACTATTGAGGCAGCCCCTTGCTTTTGACCTTCGCTCTTACCCTCGGAGAGCACACCTTTATGCAATAAAGTATAGTGTGCTATACTTTACATGGAAGTTGACCGGAATAAGGGGGCGTGTTTTTGTGAGTTTTGCTGTGGTACGGATGCAGAAAATGAAAAGTCCGGATTTAAAGGGCATGCAATTTCACAATCAGCGAGAACGGGAAAGTCGGACGAATCCAGACATCGATCCGGACCGTGAGCACTTGAATTATGATTTGCTGCATCAAGAGAAAATTGATTACAACAAACAAGTAAAAGACATCATCGAGAGCCAAAAAGTAAGTGAGCGAAAAACACGAAAAGATGCCGTGCTCGTGAATGAGCTGCTGGTGACGTCGGACCGGAAATTTTTTGACGGATTAGATCCGGCCGAACAGAAACGGTTTTTCGAGGAAAGCCATAAATTGTTTTCGGAACGATACGGCCAACAAAATATCGCGTATGCGACGGTTCACAACGACGAGAAAACGCCTCACATGCACTTAGGAGTCGTTCCGATGCGTGACGGCAAACTCCAGGGCAAGAACGTCTTTAATCGCCAGGAATTGCAGTGGATGCAAGAGGAATTTCCGAAACACATGCAAACGTTAGGATTTGAGGTCGAACGGGGCATTGCTTCGGACCGGAAACACATCGAAATGAGCCGTTTTAAGGCCTTGACGCTCAATGAGGAGATTAAAACCCTGGAGAAGGAAACGGAAGCCCTTAGAAACGCCCTGACGGCTTCTAAGAAGGTCGATGAGCTGCAAGTCAGCAAACCCACGCTATTTGACCGGAACCACGTGAAATTGCCGGTAGAGGATTTTGAAGCCCTCAAAGCAAGAGCCAAAGCGACCGAAGCTATTGAAAGCACCATCGCGACGCATGAGAAGCAATTTGATGACATGTTTGATGCGGTGGTCTCCAGCGATCGGAAACTGGATCAAGAGAAATCCAAGACAGAACGGCTGCAAAAAGAAAACAGCCAGTTGAAACAAGAAAATCAGGAGTTGCGAAAAGAAAATAAAACCTTGAGAAGCAAGTTGAATCTGTTGGTGGAGTTTGCAAAAACACACTTGGAGAAATTCAAGGAATGGCAAAAAGAGCGTGAGCAAGAAAAACAAAAAACTATGGCTAGAAAAAGAGACCAGGAGTTGGAGCGTTAAGCCAACAACGGTCTCTTTTCTATTTTCGCACAAATACTAGGTATAAAGTAAAAATTTACAAACAATTTAAAAAGATAAAGGGTAAAATAAATCAAGTTGATAATTAAGGAGGATCGATTGTGAAAAAGAATGTTGTTACTTCATTTTTTATGTCCATTATTTTCTTTTGTTTGGGAGTTGTATCTTTAATTTTTGGGTTTAACGGGAATTCTGTTGCCTCTACACTTTCAAGACCCTATGGTGCATCCGTATGGGAGACATCTGAAACCATGATCAATGCCTATATTTATATCCCGATTTTCATTGGAGTATTTTTTCTTATTTTATCTATCATTACCTTTACCATTTCCTTTTTAAATTTCCAAAAAAAATTAGTGTGAGTAGTTCATCGGAAATTATCGCTTCTGAGATAAGGTAAGTTTACATATCCCGACTTATCGGAAGTTCAATAACAGAAAATTGGAGAAGGTGCTGGTCCGCAGCATTTTCTCTTTTATTTTTCTAGCAACCTTTTCCGGAAAAAGAAGATGCAGGATTGATCGGACTCTTATAACATGAAGAAAAAGAAAAGGAGGCGAATGTTCGATGTTGACTCCAAGTGAAGTAAGCGCGAAATTAAAAATCCAACCCTCCACTTTACGGAAGTATTCGGCTTTGTTGGAACAGGAAGGTATCCAGTTCCAACGAACCCATAAAAACGCTCGACTTTATACAGATAGCGAGTACATAGCGATTGAAAGCATCATAGCGGCAGTACATAGCGGTAAAAAATCGCTTGAAGAGGCTGTTATAGAGGCATCTAAGGGTTTGAAAAAGAGTGTCTCCGTAGCGCCACGCGAGCGCGATAGCGACGACATAGCAGCTGCTACGCTGGAGGAGGTCAAAAGACTAAAAAACCAGCTACAGCAACAAGAAGAGCGTCAAAAAGAACGCGATATGATGTTTGTAGAAATATTGGAGAAAATGCAGAAGAAGATTGATCAGATAGAAGAGCAACAGAAGCAATTACTTGCACCAGTACCGGAAGAACTGGAGTTAAAAGCGCCAGAATCGTCCTCACAAGAGGAAGAAAGCGAACCTGAGACAGTTACGCCCAAAAAAGACACGCGAAGTTTATGGGCCAGAATATGGAACAAATAAAAGGCACTGATTTAGAGGAATTGAATGTAACTTAAGTGCAGTTAAGTTACATTCACACTGAAAAATTCCAGTAGAAACGTACTGAAGGAGTGATTGCATGGAGAATCTGGCTATTGATTTTGAATTGGATCCGTTATTGAAATTGGATAAAAAGCTAATTCGACAGAAAAACGGAAAATTATTGATTGATGTGCAAGGGGAATTAACCATTCATATTGGTCATTCGTGTTTCTTTCATGAACCGTCCTTAGCGTTGCTTGAACTGGGTGTTGCTTTAAAAGAGTGGAGAGCGAAAGATTCCGAAGGAGAAAATGATTTTTATTACTTCACGATGGAACATGATGAAAGGGAAGGACCTATTTTATCTTTTATTAGAAAAAGCGAAAATGAATGGCAGCTCTTTTCAATTTGGCAAGAATTTGAACACGAAAGCACGATAGCTTCTGAGGTGTTGTTAAAAGCAGTAGACCAGTATTTAACTAAACTAGAAGATATTTTGTTGAGGAAGTTCAATATCAAGTATTCATACTTCACTCGATTCTGATAAACCGAATGTAACTTAATGTGAATTAAGTTACATTCAATTCAAGAAATTTGTTTCGAAAAAGGAGCATATAAATTGATGGATTTACAAGAATATTTACATACTACTTTTCCTGGGCTGGTTTTAAAGCCAAGCCTTTATCTTCAATGGAAAAATGGTATTCATTTCGAACTGGGATTAGGAATTTATCAGTTTGAAGAAGGGGACAAACTGAATCTACACCGGTTTGAAAATGCATACAAGCAAACCTTGGCAATCTTTAACGATCTTTTTTCTAAAGAGGATGAATTGGTTTTAGTAACGAATGTCTATCACCGAAAAAATGCCAACGGAAGAACAAAACCTTTCAAGGTATATAAAAATGGCGTCAAAAATAAAAAATTGGCTTTACAACTAAAGCTGAGCACACTGCCCTATGTTTTCGATGAGGAAGAAGCAGAAGACTATTATACGGCGCAGTATCATTTGAAATGCAGGAAACATGACTTGCATTATCCTCAGCTGATCCAGGCTGCCTGTAACGAAGATTTTCCCTTGAAGCCTAAATTTAGAAGAGAAAAGGGGATGTATTATCCTGATACTTTTTTCATCAACCTCACCAAAAATGCTATCTTCTTTATTTACGATGATCGAGGCTGTGAAGTGATTGCAGCTGATAAAGAGACGTTACGGCCGTTGTATGAAAAATACTCTGATTGGCTCTATGAGTATAACCGCGAAGATATGAAACAATTATTTACGTAACCGGTTAGGTCCAGGGAAAATAATATGCTATTGCTTTGATCTGAATGTAACTTATTACTAATTAAGTTACATTCAAAACCCTGATTCCATTGACTTCCCGAGAAAAACGAGCGAAACTGATTTTACGAGAAAAAATGATACATTCAGATCCCTGACTTTCCTGCGTTCGCTTTTCCTTGGCGGCGCTCTTTTCTTTTGACCGAAATGCCTTGAGTAGTTCGCTACATAAGTTAATCCGTAAAAAAAACCAAGCTCACTGCGAGCAAAAGGAGACCGCACATGTTTTTTCGAAATATGACACCAGCCGAGAAAAAAAGTTCAAATCAAGCCGTTCAAATAAGTTATTTATTTCTCCTTGTCGCTCTTTTAGGGCATGCAATCTATTCTCTAATTTTCTTGTCCGAATTTAATGCCTCCTTTTGGATCTTGATGAGTGGTTTTGTGGTGAATATCATCAGCGAACTTTTCTTCCGTAAGCGGTCAGAAAGAGCCTCTCATGAGTAAACAAAGTGAAATTAAAGATGTGCAGCCGATTCGGTCGCTAGAAAAGATCGAGGACATGAAATGGAGCCTAAAGAAATGGTGCAGCGAACGGGATTACATTCTGTTTCTCTTGGGCATCAATTCCGGCTTGCGTGTCGGGGATCTGTTAACCATCAAAACGAGTGAGATCCAGGGCAAGCAAGTGGTGTCGTTGCGTGAAGGAAAGACCGGAAAACGCCGGACCATTCATCTCGGAAACATTTACGAAGAACTGGATGCCTATATTCGCACGTTAGAAGGCGCTGAGTGGCTTTTTCCGAGTCGTAAGGGAAATGGACCCATTACACGCGTTCAAGCGTACAGACAGCTTCAGAAGGCCGCACAGATGGTCGATATTTCGGTAGGGATCGGTACGCACACCTTGCGGAAAACATTTGGGTATTGGCATTACAAGCAGTTTAAAGACATTGCCGAGCTGCAGAATATCCTCAACCATGCGCATCCGCAGATCACCTTGCGTTACATTGGCATCACAGACGAGCAAATTGAGAGCAATTTAAAAGCATTTCGCCTGTAAAACTCCCATCATTTCTCTGCGGAGTTTTTTTGTTTGTCAAAAAAAGGCTTCTAAGGGGGTTAGAATTGATTTTAAAGATGAACCCTTAGTTCTCTTCAATCTTGGTCTTAAAATCGTTTTAAAGGGGGTTCTGTGCGTTCTATAGATGCATCAGGAGGGCGATTCACTTTGTCTTCTGTAAAATCAATGATTTTATAGAAAAAGTCATGGCGATCTGAGAAGGATTTTTGAAATGCCACACTTTCGGTCCCTATTATTTGCCCACCACCACCAGCTCGCGCGCGTACGCGTGTTGTTGGTGTTTTTAATTACTTTGTTTTAATTGTTTTAACTGTTTTAGG
>NZ_JAPEHT010000156.1 GCF_028823615.1 Planococcus sp. A6 | reverse complement strand
TCGATTCCGGATTTGTTTATGCAAAAATTGCAGGAAACGGATGAAAATGGCCGCAGCATCGGCGAATGGCATACGTTCTGCCCGCACGAAGTGAAGCAAGTGATGGGGTGGAAAGACGACCAGGGCAATCCGCTTGGCCTGGAAGATTTCTACGATGAAACGGACCGTAAATACTTCACGGAAAAATACGAGGAAGCGGTCAACCATCCTTTATTGGCCAGAAAATCGTTCCGTGCGATGGATGTTATGGCGCGCATCATGGTGTCGCAGCTTGAGACCGGCACGCCGTATATGTTCTACCGCGACGAAGTGAACCGCCAAAACCCGAACAAGCACTTGCGCGGCATCGGCAAAACATCTATCTACTGCAGCAATCTGTGCAGTGAAATCGCACAGAACATGTCGCCGACTGAAATCATCAAAGAATACAAAGACGAAGAAGGGAATCTCGTCACTGTGAAAAAACCGGGCGATTTCGTCGTCTGCAATTTATCGTCCATCAATTTGCCAAGAGCGGTGCAGGCGGACGTCTTGTCCCGTCTCATCCCGATTCAATTGCGCATGCTTGATAATGTCATCGATTTGAATACCATTTCGGTCGGCCAGGCGGAAGTGACGAACCTAAAATATCGCGCCGTTGGAATGGGTTCATTCGGATGGCACCACTTGCTCGCGCTTCGGGGCATTCATTGGGAAACGCAACAAGCCGTCGATTATGCCGATACATTGTATGAAGAAATCGCTTGGCACGCCATCCGCGCATCAGCGGGACTGGCAGAAGAAAAAGGCGCATTCAGTGAATTCACAGGTTCTGAATGGCACACTGGTGAGTATTTCGAGCGCCGTGGCTACAACAGCGAACGCTGGGACGCATTACGCCGTAAAGTCGCAACATCCGGCGTCCGCAATGGCTGGATGATGGCTGTCGCGCCTAACTCGTCGACTGCGAAAATCGGCGGTTCGACAGACGGCATCGATCCTTTGTATGCCGTCGAATACGCAGAAGAGAAAAAGAATTTCCGCTTTAATGTAACGGCACCGGACCTTAACCACCACACATACGATTATTACCGCCGCGCACGCCACGTGCTGGACCAAAAATGGAGCATCCGCCAAAATGCCGCGAGACAGCGCCATATCGACCAGTCGATCAGCTTTAATTTGTATGTGCCGCACACGATCCGCGCCAAGGAGTTGCTCGAATTGCATCTCGAAGCGTGGGATTGTGGATTGAAGACGAGCTATTATGTGCGCAGCACG
This sequence comes from Planococcus sp. A6, assembly GCF_028823615.1. Lineage (GTDB taxonomy): Bacteria > Bacillota > Bacilli > Bacillales_A > Planococcaceae > Planococcus. The sequence continues at coordinate 5,608 of NZ_JAPEHT010000156.1, read as the reverse complement.
TCGCAGGAAGAAATCGAAGCATGCGAGGCATGTGAAAGTTAAGGAAGGATGAGGAACATGCAAACTTTAACGAAACAGCCATTGATGGATCCGGATGCACCGAACCGCTCGACCGCTATTGTCGGCGGGGCGAGCTCCGGTTTGCTCAATTGGAATGACATCGCCCATCCGCATATGTATGAATTGTACCAAGCGCTGCTCGCGAACTTCTGGAAAGCGCAGGAAATCAATATGCAGGATGATATTAAAAATTGGGACTCGCTATCGGATACCGAAAAAGATGTCTTTTTGCGCATCAACACGCAGCTTGCGTCTCTCGACAGCCTGCAGACTCCGACGATGACCCAAGTAATGGACTATGTCAGCGATTCAAGCTTCAAGTCGATTTTTGCCGTCATCGCCCAGCAGGAAGCGGTCCATACCGAGTCGTATTCCTACGTACTCAGCTCGCTGGTGCCGCTCGATGAACAGAACCGGCGCTTTGATGAAGCGAAGAACGACCCGCTCGTCAGAAAGCGCAACGCACGGATCTTGTCTGCGTACGAAGCGTTCCGCACCGAGCCTGATTTGAAAAACTTATTGAAGCTGGCGGTCAATTCGATTAATTTGGAAGGCATTTATTTCTATGCCGGCTTTGCGTTTTTCTACCACCTCGCGCGCCAGCAGAAAATGCTCAAGACCAGCACGATGATCAGCTACATCCAGCGCGATGAAATGCAGCATGCCTATTTCGTTTCCCAGTTTATCCGCATCCTGATTGCGGAAAACCCGGAACTTGCGACAGATGAGATGAACGACTGGATCCGCGATGAAGTGGCGCACGCTGTGGAACTCGAAAAAGAATGGGCACAGCATATCCTCGGGGAGATTGACGGCCTGGATTTGGATGAGTTCAACGAATATGTCGAGTACTTGGCAAACAAGCGGCTGCGCCAACTCGGCCTCGGCAACCTCTACGAAACGCGCGACAATCCGATGCCGTGGATCCGCGTCTTCGGCGATGACATGATGAACAGCACAAAGTCGGATTTCTTCGAACAGAAATCGCGCGCCTATACGAAAGTGTCGGAGTCGAACGGCTTTGACGAATTATAAACCGACCATTGCAATTGTCTATGCTTCTGCGACGGGGCACACGGAAAGCCTCGCCCAAATGGTTACGGATGCGCTAGTTCGTCAAGGGGCTCAACCGGATGTTTTTCGCGTGAAGGAATTCGATCTCGTCGAACTATGCCGTTACGATATAGTTGTGGTTGGTACATATACGTGGATGAACGGCGAAATCCCGAAGCAGCTCCATGGCCTGTACGAAGCGATGGAACAGCTGGATAAGACGCCCATCACAGGCGTATTCGGCACAGGCGACAGCTGCTTTGCGACGTATTGCGGCGCGGTGGATCTGTTCCGGGATATGCTGCATGCGACAACCGTCTTAGCCGCAACGCTCAAAGTCGAACAGATGCCGTCTGCGGGTGACCGTATGCGCTGTGATGCGTTCGCGGAAAGTGTGTTGACGAAATACAGCTATCATAAAGGCGTGCCCTTAGCCGCCAACTTTTGAAAGTCTCCTGTAGTTTCTCCTTTTGACAAGCGGGTATAGAGCTAATAAGGAATCGAAACAGAGGAGGAAAGTCTATGGCACAACAGAAATGGTTGAAAGTCGGCGCAGCGGCAATGCTGTCTGCGGGAATGCTGGCTGCTTGCGGCGGCGGGGAAGACGAGCCGGAAATGGAACAAGAAACAGACGTCATGCCAGGTGAAGAACAAGGCGACTCTGAAGACAATGAAGATGATGAGGAAGATGAAGAAGATTGATTTTGTATAAGTAAGTGTAGGCCTATAGTTTCCCTTTTTGGACGATTTATCTTATACTATTCACGAACGGGAAGCCATAGTATTTCCGATCAGGCATTAATTATCACTGCTCAAAAACATACAACTCTAATTTGGTAAAATGGAACAGACTATAGCGCTGGAACCAACGCCGAAAAAAGCCCTTGCTTGGGGTTTTTTTCGGCGTTTTCTTTTCGGCGTAATTTGCTTTAAGAAAGGGGAACGATATGAAAATCGAACACACTATCATGGACCTGGCACAACAGGTCGGTAACTTGCTTGAGGCAGAAACCGATACCACGGACATGGAATGCCTGATCAAGAAAAACCGCACCGTAACCATTCAATTGCATGATAAAAGTTTTGATTGCACGCTGGAACACGATATATCGTTTCGAAACCTGAAATCCGATGGCTCTGCCATGAATGAAGCAGACATCTACCTGCTCCCTGAAGAAGTGACGTTATTTACGCAAGCATTGCAGCAATACCCGATTGCCTTGCCGACAGAATTTGAGCAAAGCATCGACTCGAACCCGAATATTGTGTGTCTGCGACTGATTGCAGAGGAACCGCCGGAGAATTTCGCGGCACGGCTCGCTGCCGCATTGCGCCAGATCGATTAAATAGACAAAACCCGGACGCCTGGCGATCCGGGTTTTTAGTATGCATCCTTTATTTGGAAAATGAGGGTCAACATGTTACGGTGGGCATGCTGGCAGATTTAATTATCTAAAGTGGCGAATCTGGATAAACTAGCGTTATGCTTTACGGATGAGGCTATTTATAGTCAGTGTTCCGTTAAGTAAACTTAATTCGGACATTCTTCTGTTTGCATGCTATTGCATAAGCTATGCTTAATCGCCTCACTCCCTTTATAATGAAACTACGCAACATTTCATTTGAAGAGGAGTTTTTCCCGTGATTGTCATCATCGATCATTATGATTCATTTACATATAATCTGGTCCATTACTTCGAACGGCTCGGTGCGCGTGTGGAGGTCTTCCAGAATGACCGGGCCGCGCTGCAAGATATCGAAGCCTTATCGCCGGAGCTGATTGTGCTGTCGCCAGGGCCGGGCAAGCCTTTGCAGCTAGGCGTCGGGACAAAAGCGCTCGAACAGCTCAGCGGAACTGTGCCAATACTCGGCGTGTGCCTTGGCCACCAGAGCATTGTCGAGTTTTACGGAGGCAAAGTCCGTAAAGGCGCACAGCCTGTCCACGGCAAAGTATCGGAAGTTGTACACAGCGGGCAGGGAGTTTTTGCGGGGTTGAGTTCACCGACGCCAGTCGTGCGTTATCATTCGCTCGTGGCAGAAATCGATACGCTTCCAGGCATTCTCGAAGTGACGGCAACAGCAGAGGATGGCAGCATCATGGGCGTGCGCCACAAAGAATTGCCGGTCGAGGGCATCCAATTCCATCCCGAATCAATTTTGACGAAGGATGGGTTTCAAATGCTTGTGACCGCCTATCAGAACGCCCAATTATGGAATCGTGAAAAGAAAGGAGGCGCACATGATGGCCCCTTATCTGCAGTTTGATTTTGCGAAAGACGACGGAACACCGGAGACGATCGCCTTTTCCGAGCCGCATGCAGTACTTGAAGCGAAGTCGCTTAAGGACGTGGCGGCCATTTTTGAACAAGTCGACCGTTACACGTCACAAGGCTATTACGCGGCGGGCTATGTCTCCTACGAAGCGGCGCCTGCTTTCCATCCGGAAATGGCTGTGCACAAAGATGCTGAAATGCCGCTCGTCTGGTTTGGCATCTATAGCGAACCACAAGCGCCAACACCTTCAGGCGATGGAAATTATGAAGTGTCGGCCTGGACGCTCGAAGGCTCCGTGGCTGAGTACAAGGACGGCATCCAGAAAATCCGCCAGGCGATCGAAGAAGGCGATACTTATCAAGTGAATTACACGGAACGCCTCACCGCTGGATTCAAAGGGGACGCAAAAGCATTTTACCAGCAGCTTGCACGCAACCAGCAAGCAGATTACAGCGCTTACTTAGATATCGGGCGCCATCAGATTTTGTCGGCATCGCCCGAATTATTCTTCCGCATCGACGGCCCGCGTATCCGCACGAAGCCGATGAAAGGCACCGCACCGCGCGGCAGGACGAGCTGGGAAGATGAGGCCATTTTGGATGTGCTGCTCGAATCGGAAAAAGAACGCGCCGAGAACTTGATGATCGTCGATCTATTGCGAAACGATATGAGCCGACTCGCCAAGCGGGGAACGGTGCAAGTGCCGAAGCTGTTTGAAGCGGAAAAATACCCGACTGTCCATCAGCTCACGTCAACAGTAGAAGCTGAACTGCCGGAAGGGCTCAGCGTATTCGACTGGTTCCAGGCATTGTTTCCGTGCGGCTCAATCACTGGCGCGCCGAAAGTCAGCACGATGCGCTACATCGCCGAACTCGAACAGACGCCGCGGGAAGTCTACTGCGGCGCAATCGGCTATATCACGCCTGAAAAAAACGCCGTCTTCAACGTGCCGATCCGTACCGTCGTCATCGATCAGGACAAATCGGCTGCGCGTTACGGCGTGGGCGGCGGCATCACCTGGGATTCGACATCCGAAGGCGAGTACGAGGAGTTATTGACGAAAGCCCGCGTGCTGACAGACCAGCGCCCGGAATTCGCCTTGCTCGAATCGCTCAAGCTGGAAGACGGAAACTATCCGCTGGTCGCGTTTCACCTCGCGAGGCTGAAAAAAAGCGCGGCATATTTCCGTTTTGCATGGGATGAAGAGGCTGTGGTGAAACAATTGGAATCACTTGCCTCACAGCATGCGACAGGCCTTTTCAAAGTCCGCTTGACGCTTGAGCGCAGCGGCAGGATGGAGCTGACTGCACAGCCGGCAGCCCCGGTCGAGCAGCCGATCCACTGCGCACTCGCCAAATCGCCGGTCGACAACCGAAATGCATTTCTCTATCACAAAACGACCAACCGCGGCATCTATGAACAGCACCAACAGCACGCACCGGACGCTTTTTCCGTACTGTTATGGAATGACCGCGAGGAATTGACCGAGTTTACCATCGGCAACCTGGTCGCAGAAAAAGACGGCCGTTTCTACACGCCGCCCGTCTCAAGCGGCCTGCTCGGCGGCACCTACCGCAAACAGCTCCTTGAAGAAGGGCGCATCGAAACGAAAGTGCTGAAAAAAGACGAGCTCGGCACATTCGACGCCATCTGGTTCATCAACAGCGTCCGCGGATGGATGAAAGTGGAACTTGATGAGATCAATAGTTGAAATCAAACTGCTGTAAAGATCCAATGTGAAATTCTTTTAATAGGATATGTATAAATCAAAACCCCAAGCCACGCTCAGAATCTGCGTAGTTTGGGGTTTCTTATGCTCGCGCACGCCGCTTATTGGCAACTAGTTTTACAATAGCCAATACAAGCCCTATCACGAAATGGATCGCGCCATTGGCCAGTACAACGAGACCTATGAACACCGCCATTATGGCGCCTCCTTGGCCGGTAGAGCCAATATCAACCAGGATGAAACGGGCAGCATAGCCAAGGCCAATGCCGAAAACAGCCAATAATACGCCCGAAGCCCAGAGCGGGAACTTTCCGCTTCTGTGCCATTTTATGATAAAAAGATTTACCGGGATCAACAATGCTGCAAGAAATAAATACATCAATACATCCATACAATCCCCCCCTATTCTTACTATTCAATGTACGACAAAAAGGAAGATTTTTCAAAAATGCTAAGACAGCTCTTTGTTTAGCTGATCATCAAAAAAGCCGG
>NZ_JAPEHT010000155.1 GCF_028823615.1 Planococcus sp. A6 | reverse complement strand
TTATTTTGGCTTTTTTCAAATGATGTGTTTTGCTTCATACTTTACGGCCAATAGCTTATAGGAAACTTCCACACATTTCTCAAGCGGAATCCATTGCTTGAAGCTTGATTCGTATATGCCTTGGATCGCTTTCGCTAAATCTGATGGATGGTCGATATCGTGCAGCCTGTCGATGACATCATTCGCTTCTGTGTGGTACTCGCCAGTGCCGACAGAAAATGGGTCCCACCCTTCCATAATCCTCAGCGCTCTTTTATCCATGTCCACCGTATCCATTCGTTTTCACCTATCATTCCTGTATCGTTAACAGCTATAATATCATAGAAACCAAAAAGAAATGAGGAGATTGCTTTGAATTTGTTCGAACAAACACATGACAGGCGGGACAGCCGTTCGGTGAAATGGGGGCGGATGGAGTCAGTCTATGGAATGCAGGATGCATCCGGTATATTGCCGATGTGGGTTGCGGATATGGACTTTCCGGCTCCGCCTCCAGTGACTGACGCTTTGCGAGAACGATTGGAACATCCGATTTTCGGTTATTCATACATATGCGAAGAATGTAAAACAGCAGCCGCGGACTGGCTGGAAAAGCGGCATGGCTTAATCGTCCAAACTGATTGGATGCTGTTTCATCAAGGGGTTATCCCAGCCATGGCAAGTATCATCGACGTCTTTACCGACATTGGAGATCACGTACTCGTGACACCGCCTGTCTATCCGCCATTTTTCTCCATCCCTAAAAATCTTGGACGCGGAGTCCTGTACTCCGAATTGACAGAGCAAGACGGCGAGTACACCATCGATTGGGCTGATTTTGAAGCCAAGCTCAAAAAAGCACGGTTGTTCATTTTGTGTAATCCGCATAACCCCGGCGGCAAATTATGGACGGTGGAAGAATTGAAGCACATCGTTGTGTTGTGCACACGCCATGATGTGTTGATTCTTTCGGATGAAATCCATAGCGACTTAATTCATACAGGTGAAACCCATACACCGTTGCTGTCGGTTGCCGGCAGTGAACGAAACCGCATTTTCACGTGCATCGCGCCGACGAAAACCTTTAACCTGGCCGGCATTCAAGCAGCGATGATTGTCGCTGCTGATTCCGACAAGCGCGTGCGTTTGGAACAGCATATGCAAGCACACGGCACCGGCTCTTTGAATGCATTTGCGCCTGTTGCCTGGAAAGCCGCGTATGAACAGGGCGAACCATGGCTGACTGAATTGCTCGAAGTATTGGCCCACCATATCGATTATGCGGTGGAACGGCTCGAACAGGAAGTTCCTGGCTTGAAGATCCGCAAGCCGCAATCGACTTATTTATTATGGATCGATTACCGGGCGCTCGGTTTCAGTGAAGACGAAGTGATGAAACGCCTGCTTGAAAAAGGCAAAGTGGCGCTTGAACCGGGATCGAAATACGGTGAAGCCGGCCGCGGTTTCTTGCGCATGAACATCGCGTGCCCTAGGCAGACCTTAGAAGATGGTGTCAGCCGAGTCATCCGCGCACTCCGTTGATATGTTTGAAAAAAAGAAAAAAGCTATCGCCCGCTGCGATAGCTTTTTCTTATTGCTCGATGATATCGATCGATTCGATGACGATGTCTTCAAGCGGTTTATCATTTGAGCCTTTTTCGACAGCTGCGATTTTGTCGACGACATCCATGCCTTCATCGACCTGCCCGAAGACTGTATGCATCCCGTCAAGCCAAGGCGTTCCGCCCATTTCTTCGTAAGCTGCCGTGATTTCTTCCGGGTAATCAGAGGCACTTCCTTCTTTTATTTCTTTTGCCTGCACGATAAAGAACTGGCTGCCGTTTGTTCCCGGCCCGGCATTTGCCATCGACAAAGCGCCGCGGAAATTGAATAGCCGGTCGCTGAATTCATCTTCGAAAGCCTCACCGTAAATGCTTTCGCCCCCGCCTCCTGTGCCGGTCGGGTCACCGGTCTGCAACATGAAATCTTCTATGACTCGGTGGAAAATAACGCCGTCATAATAACCAGATTCGGCATGCCCAAGGAAATTCTCTACTGCTTTTGGCGCGATTTCAGGGAATAGGCGGATGCGGATCGTGCCTTCTGATGTATTCAGATCTACAACCGCTTCTTCTGTTATTCCTGGTTCAAGTTGCGGATAGCCTTGCACTTCTTCTGTTGAAGCAGGCTCCGTTCCGCCTGTTTCCTGTTGTTCTCCCGAGCTGCCGCATGCTGCTAGTGCAACTGCAGAAATCAAGAGGATTACTGACCATAAACTTTTTTTCATTTCGTTTCACCCCGCTTAATTCTAGCATAGAATAATTCAGAATACAGTGGTAATTTATTCTGCTTTTTTCGGGTAACGAACTATTATATAATATAGGAAGAGTTTTGGTTTTCAGAAAGAAGGGGTTCCAACTGGATACTCAAAAAAGAAATTTTTACATTATCATGTTTACCAATTTCCTGGTCGCCGGCAGCACGACGATGATCATGCCGTTTTTGTCGCTGTACATTGAATCGCTTGGCAGTTTTTCGGATGAGTATGTGCAACGCTGGTCAGGGTTGGTGTTCGGCGTGACCTTCGTCGCCGCGTTGTTCATGTCGCCGGTGTGGGGGCGCATCGCAGACAAATACGGCTTCAAGCCGATTTTGATCATCAACGGCTTCGGGATTGCCACCAGCATCTTTCTGATGGGGACAGCTGACTCCGTCCTTGGCTTGTTCATGATCCGCTTATTCATGGGCGTCGTGACGGGATTCATCCCAACTTCACTTGCTTTCGTCAGTTCCCAGACGTCCAAGGAGACGGCCGGCAAAACGCTCGGTACGCTTCAAATGGGCAGCGTGTCGGGTACCTTGTTCGGGCCGGTGCTCGGCGGCTTGATGGCCGATGCGTTCGGCTTCACTTATACGTTCCTCATCACTGCTACGATCATTGGCATCGCCGCATTATTCGTTGTCTTAGGGCTGAAGGAAATCCGCAAGCCGAAACGAAAAGATGCCCATGTCTATGCGCGCAGCACCGTGATCCACGGCATCTTGCATCACCGCTTGCTGCTGAATGTCATGATCATCACGGCTTTGATCCAAATTGGCAATTTCAGCATCCAGCCCTTATTGTCTTTATATGTTGCTGAATTGACGGAAGGCACCGCCCAAGTAGCTTTTCTCGCAGGTGTCACGTTCAGCGCGACGGGCGTCGGCAATTTGCTGTTCGCTAGGCTCTGGGGAAGGCTTGGGGATTCGGTCGGTTATGAGAAGATTCTCGGCTTGCTGTTGCTGCTCGCATTCTTGTTCATCATCCCGCAAGCCTTTGTCACCGAGCTTTGGCAGCTGATCGTTCTGCGCTTGTTCTTCGGTGTAGCGGTCGGCGGCATGATTCCGACAACGACTGCCCTGATGCGCCGCGAAGCGCCAATCGACATCCAAGGCGAAGTGATGGGCTATAACACCAGCTTCCGCTTTCTCGGCAATATCGTCGGGCCGATGTTCGGCGGTATCGTCAGTGGGTTTATCGGAATTTCTTCCGTCTTCGTTGTAACCGGATCATTATTCGTTTTCGCCTTCGTTTTCCTCTGGTATACAAAAAAACAACCGGACCAGGATTTCGAAGATGTGCTCTTGGAACAAGAGCTGAAACACTCCTAACATCTTCCAAAAAACACTTGTTGGATAGAGAGTCCTTCTTTCAGCAAGTGTTTTTTGTGTACACTTTTTAAATTCGCAATATTCTGTTTATCGAGTTTCTTCCTATTACAAAATACATGAAATCTTTACGCTCTTCCTCCTAGCTGCAAGGGTGTACGGTGCAAAACCGCTCTGAATGCGTTATACTTTTTAATTAGAAACTCATCACGTACCACTTTGGAAGGAGGATTCATTTGTCTCTTGTATTTCTGATTTTCATACCGATCCTTGCAGCGCTGTTTATTCCGCTGCTATTTAAACGACTCGGCCAGATCCATACAGGCTGGTTCGTTTTACTGGTTCCGGCAGCGCTGTTCTTATACTACGCCACCCGCCTTCCTTCAGTTATGGAAGGTGGCACTTATGTATCTGAACTTTCGTGGATTCCTTCCCTCGATATCGCCTTTATTGCGTATCTCGATGGGTTGAGCTTATTGTTCACTTTGCTGATTACCGGGATCGGCGCACTCGTTGTGCTATACTCGATTTTCTATTTGGACAAGCACCGCGAACAATTACATAACTTCTATGTGTATCTATTGATCTTCATGAGCGCCATGCTTGGCGTCGTGCAATCGGATCATTTGATCACGCTGTACTTGTTCTGGGAATTGACTTCGATTTCCTCATTCTTGCTGATCGCTTATTGGTATACGCGCGATCGCTCCCGATTCGGCGCATTGAAGTCGATGATGATTACCGTCTTCGGCGGCTTGATGATGCTTGGGGGATTTGTGTTGCTCAGCATCATGGGCGGCACGTATTCGATCCGCGAATTGATTGCACAAGCTCCAGAACTTGCACAGCATGACTTCTTCATCTGGGCCCTGGTTCTTGTGCTGCTCGGCGCATTTACGAAGTCAGCACAGTTTCCATTTTATATCTGGCTGCCGGACGCGATGGAAGCACCGACGCCTGTCAGTGCCTATCTCCACTCCGCAACAATGGTTAAAGCCGGCATTTACTTGGTCGCCCGCTTGACACCGGTCTTCGCCTTATCTGAAGTTTGGATGTGGCTTGTTGCCGGCGTCGGGTTGTTCACGATGGTGTGGGCATCGTTCTTCGCTTTGAAGCAGAAGGACCTAAAAGGCATACTGGCCTTCTCGACCGTTTCACAGCTGGGCCTCATCATGTCGCTGCTCGGTGTTGCTGCAGCAGCTTACCATGTAGAAGGCGCTGCTGACACGTATTTGAAATACGCAGCGTTCGCGGCGATATTCCATTTGATCAACCACGCAACCTTCAAAGGAAGTCTGTTCATGATCGCAGGCATCATCGACCATGAAACCGGGACGCGCGATATCCGGAAACTCGGCGGTTTAATGAGTTTGATGCCGGTTAGTTTCACGGTCGCATTAATCGGCTCCTTGTCGATGGCGGGCCTCCCGCCTTTCAACGGCTTCCTCAGTAAAGAGATGTTCTTGACGGCGATGCTGTCGCTGCAGGAATTCAATATGTTCTCGATGGACGTCTGGTGGGTATTGTTCCCGATCATCGCTTGGATTGGTTCGGTCTTCACGTTCATCTACAGCTTATATTTCGTCTTCCATACTTTTGCCGGCAAACATCAGCCGGAGCAATTGCCGAAACAAGCGCATGAGGCACCGATCGGCATGCTTATTTCACCGGTTTTTCTTGCCGCACTCGTCGTAATGATTTTCTTCATCCCGAACTTGATCGGGGATTGGCTTGTGAAACCCGCTGTTGCCGCTATTCAGCCGTTTCTTTATGATTCCCCGCAGAATGTGGATATCCATGTTTCGGCGTGGCACGGCTTCAACACTGAATTATTCATGACACTAGGTATTTTTGCAATCGGTGGCTTGATGTTCTGGACGCTGCGCAAATGGCAGCATCTATACGATCTGTATCCGGATTCCATCTCACTGAACCGCCTTTACGATGAAATGATGCTGCTCAGCGACGGAGGGGCCAACCGCTTCTCCCGGATTTATATGACAGGTTTTATCCGGTCATACCTCGTCTATATGTTCAGCTTCATGACATTCATCGTGTTGCTGACCTTGTTCTTGAACGAAGCGTTCCAGATCGACTTTAACAATTTGGCGCCAATTGGCGTTTATGAAATTGTTATCCTTCTGGCATTGGTCGGTGCGACTTTGACGATTCTCGGCTCCAAGTCCCGTTTGACCGCGATTATCGCACTAGGGGCTGTCGGCTATTCAGTGGCACTGCTGTTCGTCATCTTCCGCGCACCTGACTTGGCCTTGACTCAACTCGTCATCGAAACCATCTCGGTCGCTTTGTTCTTGCTGGCGTTCTATCATTTGCCACAGATCAGCCGCAAGGAAGAGCGTATGAAATTCCGCTTTGGCAATGCACTCGTTGCACTTGGCGTCGGCGTCACAATGACTTTGGTCGCGTTATCGGCCCATTCACAAAAAGCTATGCCTTCGATTTCCGAATTCTACAAGGAAACAGTTTATAAAGAAGCGGGCGGCGGGAATATCGTCAACGTCATTCTCGTCGATTACCGTGGGTTTGATACCTTGTTCGAGATTGCAGTACTCGGCATTGCGGGCATCGGGATTATTACGATGATCCGCCTTCGCCTCACGAAAAAGGAGGGTCAGCATGAGAACAAATGATGTCATGCTTCAAACCGCCACGAAAGTGGTGACCTTCATCATCTTGATGTTTGCTGTCCATATTTTCTTCGCCGGCCACTATACGCCGGGCGGCGGGTTTGTTGGGGGATTGTTGACCGCAAGTGCCATCGTCTTGTTGATGCTTGCGTTCGACATCCCGACCATCAAGAAGATCCTGCCGATTAATTACGTCGTGCTGACCGCTGTCGGTTTGCTGATTGCTATCGCAACCGCCAGTGCATCGATCTTTTTTGATGTCCCATTCTTCACACATGCCTATGATTATTTCGATTTGCCGTTGTTCGGCGAAACCTCCCTGCACTCGGCATTGTTATTTGATATAGGCGTCTATTTGGTTGTTGTAGGAGTAACGATGACCATTATTCAAACGATTGGAGAGGATGAATAATGGAAATAGTCATGTCGGTTGCCATCGGCTTATTGTTCATGGCGGCTGTATATTTAATGCTATCGAAAAGTTTGATTCGCATCATTATCGGCACAGGTCTTTTGAGCCACGGCGCCCACCTTTTGCTATTGACAATGGGCGGCCTCGGCGGCACTGCGCCGCCTGTTGTGGCTGATGGGGTAACGGTTAGCGATTATGCCGACCCTC
>NZ_JAPEHT010000154.1 GCF_028823615.1 Planococcus sp. A6 | reverse complement strand
CCGGGGAGCGCTTTTTTCTTTACCCATTATGCCATTTGTACATCCACAAGACGCCCGATTTCATCAGACGCGCAATGCGTCCGGTAACGGTACGGTCTGCGAGGTAGGCAAAGCCTTGTTTTTTCCCGAGCGAACCAAGGAAGCCTTTCAGCTTGATCTCCGGCATCGTTTCAGGCAATGCCTCGCCCTTCCATTTCATGCGCAGCACTTTGACGATCTGTTCAGCTTGTTCTTCTGCCAACTGTGCAGAAGGCGCCATTGGCAGTGCGGCACAGTCGCCGACAACATAGACATTCTCGTCGTTCGGCAATTGGTGGTATTGATTGATGATGACGCGCCCGCTGCTGTCGCTTTCCAAATTCAAGTCGCGTACCGGCTTGACTGGCTGGATGCCTGCCGTCCAGACGACTGCATCGACCGGGATCGTTTCTTCGTGATTGTGGAGCAGATTAGGCTCCACTTTGGTGATGTTCGAATTGGACACGACATCAACGTTATTATTATCGAACCATTTCTTGACGAAATTGCTGAGCCGCTCCGGGAAGTCGCGCAAAATTCGCGGACTGCGGTCAAACAGCTTGATTTGCAGGTCTTTGCGGCTTTCGCGTAATTCACTGGCAAGTTCGATGCCGCTAAGCCCTGCACCGACAACGCCGACTGTGGCTCCTGATTTCAATCCAAGCAAGGCTTCATAAGTTTTCCGCGAGTTGCCGATGGTTTGGATGCTGTACGTGAATTCATCCGCTCCAGGAACGCCGTGGTATTTGTCGATGCAACCGAGCCCGATGACCAATTCATCATAGGCGATGCGTTGGCCGTCTTCCAAAAAGATGCATTTTTCCTCCAGGCCGATCTCCCGAATTTCGCCATTGACGATTTTCAAGCGTTCGTGCTCGGGGAACGGGACGCGCACCTCGTGGTCGGATTCAGTGCCTGCAGCGAGTGCGTAAAATTCCGTTTTCATGCTGTGAAAAGGCGTGCGGTCAATGAGGATAATTTCCATATCCTGCGGGAAATTATTCGGCAAGAGCCGAAGCAAGACCCGCATATTGCCATAGCCGCCACCTAGTAAGACTAATTTCTTCATATAATTCTCCTTTAGCCCGTCATTCTGCTGTTGATTCCAAATATGAGTATAGCTGATTGTGATAACTTTCACAATCCTTTCAGGGCAAAATCAATTAATTGACGGTTGCACTGAAACACGGTAGGATTTCCTAGTAGTGAGGTGAGCTGGAATGAACCCGATTATTGAATTTTGCATGAGCAATCTCGCCAATGGTTCGGAAGAGTCTTTTGCAAAACTAGAGCAGGACCCGAATCTGGATGTACTCGAATATGGTTGTTTAAGCTACTGCAGCCAATGTGCCGAATCCTTGTTTGCACTTGTAAACGGTGAAATTGTGGAAGCGGACACCCCTGAAGAGCTAACCAAGAAAATATATGAGTTCATAGAAGAAAACCCATTGTTTTAAGCCGCCTTTTGGACGGCTTTTTTTATTGCTTCCAAAAACTGAGATTTTCTAACAAATGCGTTGCAGGATGGTCTTTTTGCATAACCGCGTCCATCGGGGTCACACCCGTATTGACGTGCACCGTGTCGATTCCAAAGCGGATTCCTGCCTGAATGTCGGTATCGTAGTTATCCCCGATCATCACCATTTCCTCTTTATCGAATCCCCATTCGTGCTGAATGGCTTCGAGCATATGGATTTCTGGTTTGCCGATAAATACCGGATCGACATCTGTCGCTTTTGACACGACGGCTGTTATGGCCCCGTTGCCTGGTAGAAATCCTTCTTCCGAAGGGAATGCCAAATCCTGGTTAGTCGACAAGAACACGGCCCCATTCTGCACCTCAAGGCAAGCGCGCGATAGTTTCCTGTAACTAATCTGTGGGTCGAGCCCCATCAGGACGATATCTGCCTGTTTCTCGACGCAGTCGATTCCTTCCGTATCAAGCGCTTCCTTCAAGCCATCCGAACCGATCAGGTAAACTGTGCGGCCCGGGTACCAACGCTTGATGTATTTTGCCGCCGCGACCGCTGAAGACATAATGCGCGATTTATCGGCATTGACACCGACCCTTTTCAGCTTTTCATACAATTGCCCTTGCGTTTTGGAGGCGTTGTTCGTGACATAAAATGCTTCGATGCCTTGTTGTTGCAAGCGGCTGACAAATTGCGCAGCTTCCTGAACCGGCGCTTCGCCTCGGTACACGGTGCCATCCAAATCCAGGCAATACGCCTTGTAGCGCTTAATTTTTTCCATTGTCGTTCTCCGGGATGAACGCGGAGACCGGGCCGAGTTCATGTTCAAGGTAATGGGCCACTTTAGGGCCGAATTGTTTCAGGCTGTCCAACTGCGCATCCATTACGCGCTTGATTTCTGTATGGTCGACCGCAATGAATTCACGCACAAGCATCTTGCGTAGGCCGACGAGTTCTTTCAAGGGCTGGTCCATTTCTTCGGTGATCACTTTTTCATCCACTAATATATCGATGATATCTTCGTAACTACCCGGATCGCGCATAATAAAACCATCGATCATCGAATTCCCGACATCGATCACCGCTTCAATCGCCCCGAGTGCCAGACGCTCCAAAGCCAATTGGTCTTTCAACGAATTCCACTGGCCATTCTCTTCATATAAAGCGATAAGCGCATCCATATACGTGATGGCTTCCTTGATTTTTCCGCGGTCGATAAAATACATAATGAGTCCCTCCATTTTGCTGTTTCTCGCTGTTGCGTTTCTTCTCTATCATATCATATGGGCACAAAAAAACCCCCAGCGGCTCAATCCGCCGTGGGGGGTTCAGGTTGTTCCTGTACTTTTGGTTCTGGTTGTTCCTGCACTTCTGGTTCCGGCGCTTTTCCGGCCTTTTTCAAGACGAAGTAAGAGCAGCCGAAATTGCAATATTCATATAAATAATCCTGTAGCGTGCTGATCTTCGTATCATAGCTTGCTTTGTTATTGCTATCTTCAAAAAAACCTTTAAGGCGAAGCTGCCCGTATCCCCAGTCGCCCAGGATATAATCGTATTTGGCCAGAATATCACTGTACCTGTTCTGGAATGCTTCTTCCTGAAACCCTTCGCGATGATCCTCGATCACCTCGTAATTCCACTTTTCAATTGTGATCAATATCCTCACCACCCATACCTAGTAATGACAAAAGCCTGGGCCCGCATCATCCTGCTTTACCTGCTTCAAATGTATCACACCAAGGCTTTGTGGACAAGCTGTGCTATCGTCGCATAAGTAAACAAAAAACCTCCGGCAAGCGTTCTGCCAGAGGTTTTCCATTTTATCCTAAGTCTTCTGCTTTGTTTGCTTTGCTCGATCTTACAGCGTGGAAAATGCTCGCTGCAAGCCCTCCCCAGAGGAGGATCATACCGATAATCATAACTACAATCGCGCTAACTGACATGTCGATCCCTCCTTATTCTTTTTCTCGTGCCGGATGCTCGGAATGCTCATCGTAATAGCGATAGTTTTTATGCCATTTGCCGAGCGAGAACAAAATCCCGAAGAGCAAAGCGCCCGCTGCGACGGCTACGCCGCCGAACAATGTGAACATATTCGAATAGCCTTCATAGTTCCCTGTTTCCGTTTCGAACTGCTGGAAAATATTCAAGCGCAGCAAGCCGAACATCATATAACCAAGAACGATCGGAGTGATGACGCCTAAGCTGAATTTCCACCAGCCGCCAAGATGGATGTCCGAAATCTCGTTGGCGTGGTTCTGGAGAGCGCCCGCTTTGCGCAAGATCCAGACCACCATGATAACTTCCACCAGTCCAACTGCGGCAACACCGAATTGGTTGATGTAGTAATCGGCGATATCCAAGAAGAACAATCCGCCTTGAGTAGCAAATAAGATAGAGATCAATCCGCCGAATGCGACCGCTTTTCGGCGTGAAATCCCAAACTTCTCAGTGAAACCTGCAACATACGTCTCTGTAATCGACATGAGTGATGTGAGTCCTGCAAGTGTCAACGACAGGAAGAACAAGAAACCGAAGAGGCCGTTGAACCCTGGAAATTCATTGATGATCGCTGGGAATACAACAAATGCCAGGCCAACACCTGCAGATGCTACATCCGCCACTTCTACACCTGATTGTGTCGCCATGAAACCAAGTACCGCAAACACCCCGATACCGGCAAGCAATTCAAAGCTTGAGTTCGCAAATCCGGTAATGAACGCGTTGTTTGTGATATCCGATTTTTTTGGTAGATAACTTGAGTAAGTGATCATGATCGCAAAAGCGACCGATAAACTGAAGAATATATGCCCATAGGCCGCAACCCATACGGTCGGGTCCATGATGGCGTCGAAATTTGGCCGGAAGAACGCTTCCAATCCAAGTGATGCACCTTCAAGCGTGACAGCACGGATGACGATGATTGTGAAAATGACGACCAAGGTAGGGATGAAAATCCGGTTCGCCATTTCGATTCCCTTTTTGACACCAGCAAGCAAAATGCCGAGTGTGATAATCCATACGATAGCTAATGGAATGAAAATACCCCAGACGATTCCCCCGGTTTCACCTGGCGATACAGTCAGCTGGAGAAAATCATTGAATAAGAAGCCTTCTGTATCTTCTCCCCACGCTTGATTGAATGAGAACAAAGTGTAACGCATCGCCCATGCGATGATGACTGCATAATAGACCGAAATGACAAACGATACGAACATCGCCCACCAACCGAGCCATTCTGCTTTCTTGCCGCTCATTCTAAAGAATGAAAGTGGTGCGGATCCGCGATAACGATGGCCGATGGTGAACTCCAATATAAGGATTGGAATCCCGGCTGTTAAAAGAGCAAACAAATACGGTATAAAAAATGCGCCCCCCCCATTTTCATATGCTACATACGGGAATCGCCAAATATTCCCTAAACCTACTGCTGAACCGACCGCCGCCATGATAAAACCGGCTCTCGTTCCCCATGTAGAACGTTCCATTTCTCTTCCCCCTTTGTTGTGAACTCCCAATTTTTTAACAGAAAAATAGGAAGTTTGTTTATATTCAGATTATTTTGGAATCTAAATTTAGTATAACTAGGACCCTGTTCAAAGTAAAGATAATTTCTGAAAATTTTTCAAAAAAACTATTATTACAATAATAAAAAGGCGGAGATAGAATATCTCCGCCTTCCAGATCTTAGTTCTGTTCATGTTTTTCCATTAAGGTTGTACGCTTAGACCAGAAAACGAATAGTATTGCCAAGACAATTGCTACCGCTCCAAGAGCCAAAGGCAAGGAGCCGGTAAAGCCTATGACGATATACCCTACTGCTGCGATTGCTGCAGAGGTCAATGCATAAGGAAGTTGTGTGACAACGTGGTCCATATGGTTGCTTCCTGCGCCTGTCGACGACAGAATTGTCGTGTCCGAGATCGGTGAACAATGGTCCCCGAACACTGCTCCCGCTAGTACAGCCGATAAGGAAGCGAGCAATAGTTCAGGTTCTGCTTGGATCATGATCGTGCCGGCAATCGGCAGCAGGATCCCGAAAGAGCCCCAGGAAGTACCAGTCGAAAACGCCATGACGCCAGCCAACAAGAACAATAGGACAGGCAGGATGCTTGTCGGCACATTGCCGCGAGCGACAGCGTCAGCAAGGTAACTCCCTGTTTCCAAAGCGCCGATCAAATAGGTCAGCGACCAGGCGAAGATCAAGATGAAGACAGCTCCCGCCATTGATTGAATCCCTGCCCAGATGCCTCTAGCGATCCAATGCGCTTCCGCTGCTTCATTGCGCTTGATCTGCAGTGCGTACAGGATGATCGCTGCAAGTGCGCCGACGATTCCGCCTGTGATCAAGGACAAAGGAACATCGGTGTTTTCAAAAATAAGCCAAATGTCAAATACTCTATCGGCATTTACATATCCTGTCCACATCATCGCTGAGACTGTTCCTACGATCAATAACAGGATCGGCAATAACAAATCGCGGACGCGTCCGTGCGAGTGGCTCGGGAAATCTTCTTTCATTTCCCCAGGAATCACTTTATCCGGATTGAACAACTGGCCTTCTGTAATCGCCAGGCGTTCATGTTTTTTCATTTCCCCGAAATCCACATCACGGATTGCGACGAAGAACACGATGGCAAGTGCCGCGATGACGTAGAAGTTCATCGGTGCCATCCACAGGAAAGCTTCCAGCGCCGAATAATCAAGGAAGGTCTGCCCAGCCAAGATCGTTCCGATGATGCCGATGATTGCAGCTCCCCAGCTGGATACGGGAGACACTACACAAATCGGTGCAGCAGTGGAATCGATGAAATAAGCTAGTTTTGCACGCGATACTTTATAACGGTCCGTAATCGGCCGTGCAACTTGCCCGACGGCCAAGGCATTGAAATAATCGTCGATGAAAATCAAGATGCCAAGAAACACCGTAACCAATTTCGCCCCGCGGCGTGTTTTCACGCGCGCAGATGCCCAATCGGCAAACGCATGGCTGCCTCCAGACAGACTGACGAATGCTGTAATGACCCCTAGCAGCAATAAGAATAAAATGATGAAGACATTGTAAGCGTTAAAGCCTTCATCCCAAAAGATTACCGCAAATGAAGTGAATAATTCGTTCAAGGCTTCGAGCGGCGCAAACGATGTCAGGATCAAAGCAGCCGCCACAATGCCGACGCCGAGCGACAGCAATACACGGCGCGTCAACAGTACCATCGCAATCGCGATGATCGGCGGCAGTATCGAAAAGATTGTGTTTTCCATAATTAGATTTCCTCCTATTCATTTTGATGGTAAGGCTTAGACCAAAAAAGCCGGTTTATCCCATGGATAA
>NZ_JAPEHT010000153.1 GCF_028823615.1 Planococcus sp. A6 | reverse complement strand
ACGCCCTCCCCGAAAGGAGAAGCGTTCCATCTTCACAGTTCAACTAAGTTGAAGCATTTTCTCTATGCTATTAAAACAGCTAGCAAGTTAGCCTCTTTTCGCTCCACGACCGCCACGCTTGGATTCTGTGGCACGCTTTAGCGTCGACAGGTTGTCTTCGCTGTCTTTCAGGAATTTTGCCATCTTCGTTTCGAAGGTTTCCTTAGGGGCGCGGTCAAAAGAACGATTGTTCGGACGCGGACGGCTTGGACGGCTTGTGCCGCCTTCTGGCTGAGGCTTCGCTTTGCGGATCGACAAACCGATTTTCCCGTCTGCTTCTACATTCATCACTTTCACTTCTACCATTTCGCCAACTTTCAAGTGATCGTTAATATCTTTCACATAGTTGTCGGCGACTTCACTAATATGCACGAGGCCTGTTGCACCGGTTGGAAGCTGTACGAACGCTCCAAAGTTTGTAATACCCGTGACTTTTCCTTCTAACTTGCTGCCTACTTCAATCGACATAAAAAAAATGCTCCTCCTTAAAATTTAAGATGACTCCAAATTCGGGCCAAATTGACAGTTTGCGGGACTGATCCCACCTTTAATTATAGCGATGAAAGGAAGAGTGTCAACCGACTACTCTTTTTCTTCACCATCTTCTTGTGGTTTCTCGCCATCATTCGGCAAGGTGAAAATAATCTCGCCCTCATCCGACAGGAAATAATCTTTACGCGCCAGCTTCGATACATAATCGTCGTCGTTCAGCAAACGGATCTGTTCTTCGAGCTTAGCCTGCTGCTTCTGGACTTCCTCAAGCTCGGCCAGCTTTTCCTGCTGGAGCTGTTCTTTGCCTGCGATGGTCTGGGATTGTGCATAAATGGTTGAGCCTAGCCAAATACTTGTCAACAGCACCACTAAGCCGAATACCGCCAAGCGTCTGTACAATACTACTTTATGCCGCTTTTTTCGTGCGTCTTCAATTTCTGCAGCCCGCGTGTATTCATTTTGCAGCGGGGTCACTCCCTGATTTTCATGCATTTTCTCTCTCTTCACTTATGGACGCCCCTTCCCTACTGATTTTGTGATTATTATACATGAAAAACATTCCATTTAAAAAGATTTTCTGTAAGCCCTTTCTCCTTTTTTCCTGCATTTTACCGGAATTTAACCAATTCCCCTGACAATTAATAAAAATACTGTTGACTTAATTTTTATGCAACATTATAATACAGGACACATCATTTATTATAAAAATTACTTAAACTGCATATATATTCACAAAAGGAGTGTGGAGCATGACAGGAAAATTGATTTTGGCGAATGGCGCATCATTTACGGGATCGTGGCACGGCACACAAGCGGCGGTACAGGGAGAGGTCGTCTTTTTCACTGGCATGACAGGCTATGAGGAAGTCATTACCGACCCTTCCTATAAAGGGCAGGTCATCGTTTTTTCCTATCCATTGATCGGCCAATACGGCATCGAATCACTTTATGCACAATCTGAAAAAATCCAAGCCTCGGGCATCATCGTTGCCGAGCTGTATGCGGGCCCGTTACCCAAACAGGCAATTTCGCTGGCACAATTCGCCGAAGCGCAAGGCGTTCCGCTCCTGAGCGGCATCGATACACGCTCAGTCATCCAACATGTCCGTGAAACGGGCACCATGCCGGCGCAGCTGCTTCACGAGAACACGACTGAACAGCCGTGGCAAATGATTAAGACCGACTTTTTCCCGGCCAGCGAAGCGGCAGAGACGAAGCAGCTCGGCGAAGGCCCTTTGCATATCGGCCTGGTCGATTTCCATTACAAAGCTTCTATTTTAAAAGAATTGCTCGCTCTCGGCTGCACGGTCAGCATCATCCCTTATAACGGGGCAGCCGACCTTCCTGAAGCTCTCGGCGTTGACGGGCTATTGTTCTCGAACGGCCCGGGGGACCCGCAAGCATTGAACAGCCGCTTGCCGGTCTACCGCGACTGGGCAGAACGCTACCCGTCGTTCGGCATTTGCCTCGGCCACCAGGTGCTGGCTGCTGCTTTCGGCGCAAAAACAGCGAAGCTCGCTTACGGCCATCGCGGCGCCAATCATCCCGTTAAAAACAATAAGACCGGACGCGTCAGCATGAGCTCCCAAAATCATAGCTATGTCGTCGAAGCGGAGAGCTTGAATGACAACGACGGCAGCATCGAAGGCTTGATCCATCCGCAATTGCCGATTACGACGGTTCAATTCCATCCGGAAGCAGCTCCCGGCCCAGCGGATCATCTCGCTTTGTTCCACCAGTTCCTAGAAACTGCAAATGAAATGAAGAAGGTGAAAATGCATGCCTAAATTAGACTCTATTGAAAAAGTGCTCGTCATCGGTTCCGGCGCCATCGTCATCGGGCAAGCCGCAGAGTTCGACTATTCCGGTACCCAAGCATGCTTGGCTCTAAAAGAAGAAGGCATCGAAGTGGTGCTCATCAATAACAACCCGGCGTCGATCATGACCGATGAAAGCGTCTCGGACAAAGTGTATTTCGAACCAATGACACTCGAATCCGCTACGAACATCATCGAGAAAGAACGTCCGGACGGCCTGCTTGCGACTGTCGGCGGCCAGACCGGCTTGAATTTGGCAATGGCGCTGGCGGATGCCGGCATCTTGGAACAATACGGCGTCGAATTGCTCGGCACCGATATGACCGCCATCAAAAAAGCCGAAGACCGCGACCAGTTCCGCTCCTTGATGAAGCAACTCGGTGAACCGGTGCCAGATTCCGACATCATCTATTCACTCGACGGGGCGCTCGCTTTTGCACAGCGCACGGGCTATCCCGTTATCGTCCGCCCCGCCTATACGCTCGGCGGTTTCGGCGGCGGCATCGCAAGCGACGAAGCAGCTTATATCAAGCTGGTCACGCAAGGCTTGTCGGCGAGCCCGATCAAGCAATGCCTCGTCGAGACGAGCATCGCCGGCTATAAGGAAATCGAATATGAAGTGATGCGCGATGCAGCGGGCACATGCATCACGGTCTGCAATATGGAGAACTTAGATCCGGTCGGTGTCCATACCGGCGATTCGATCGTCGTCGCCCCGAGCCAAACTTTGAACGATCCCGATTTTCACATGTTGCGCACGTCTTGCATCAACATCATCGAAGCGCTCGGCATCATCGGCGCCTGCAATGTGCAGTTCGCCCTCCATCCGGAAACCTCCGATTATTTTTTGATTGAAGTCAACCCGCGCGTCAGCCGCTCATCCGCGCTCGCTTCCAAAGCGACCGGCTATCCAATCGCGAAGATCGCCGCCAAGCTCGCAATCGGCTATACGCTCGATGAATTGAAGAACCCGGTGACCGGCACGACCTACGCCAGCTTCGAGCCGGCACTCGATTACGTCGCCTTGAAAATCCCGCGCTGGCCGTTCGACCAATTTCCTTTAGCGGACCGCACGCTTGGCACGCAAATGAAGGCGACCGGCGAAGTGATGGCGATCGAACGCCGCATGGAAGCCGCTATGCAAAAAGCGCTGCGCTCGCTTGAACTTCCGATAGACGGGTTCCGCCTTCCCGCCATCTCCTCATTGCCGACAGGCGATTTATTGGAACTCGCAATGAAGCCGGACGACCGCCGTTTGTTCGTGCTGTTCGAATTGCTCATCCGCGGGAAAACCACTGACGATCTGCATGCCATCACTGGCATCACGCCTTATTTCTTATACGTTTTATCGAATATTGTTACAGAGTGGCAAGACCTCAAATCGATCAGCTGGAACTCCGTGACTGCTGATCGCTTATTGCAGGCGAAAAAGCTCGGCTTCAGCGACCAGCAAATGGCCGATATTTGGAATGTGCCGGCAGCTGAAATTTGGGGACAGCGCAGAAGCTATAAAATTGCGCCAGCCTACCGGATGATCGATACATGCGCCGCTGAGTTCCGTTCGAATACAAATTATTTCTATTCCACATGGGACAATGCCGCAGACGTCGACCGCTCGAATGATGCGAAAAAAGTCGCGGTCGTCGGATCCGGCCCAATCCGCATCGGGCAAGGCATCGAATTCGATTATTGCTGCGTGCACAGCGTTATGGCCGCACAGAAACTTGGCTATGAAGCGGTCATGATCAACAACAACCCTGAAACCGTCAGCACCGATTACGAAGTGGCCGATGCGCTTTATTTCGAACCGATCACGGCGGAAGATGTCTTGAACGTCCTGGAATTTGAGGGCATCCACCAAGTCATCCTCCAATTCGGCGGCCAGACTTCGCTTAATTTGGCGAAATCACTTGAAGAAGCGGGCATTACCGTGCTCGGCTCATCGGTCGATTTGCTGGACCAAATGGAAGACCGCGACCGCTTTTATGCGTTTCTCGAGTCTATCGGTTTGCCGACCATCCCAGGGACGACGGCGAATGCGCCGGAAGAAGTGCTGCCCGCAGCGGAAAAGCTCGGCTTCCCGGTCTTGCTTCGCCCTTCTTACGTCATCGGTGGACGCGGCATGATCGTGCTTCACGACCAAGCGGAGCTTGATGCTTGGCTCGCGGGCGCGGACAAGGCGTTTCCGGTATTGGTCGACCATTTCGTCACCGGCAAAGAAGCGGAAGCCGATATTTTAACGGACGGCAACAACGTCTGGGTGTCGGCGATCTTCGAGCATCTCGAAGGAACCGGTGTCCATTCCGGCGACAGTATCGCGAGCACGCCGCCCGTAACGCTCACCGAAGACCAGCAGCAAAAGCTGATCGATACCGCAAAGCATATTGCGAGACAGCTTGACTACACAGGGCTATTCAATATTCAATTCGTCTACGAAGAAGATCAATTGTTCGTCATGGAAATCAATCCGCGGGCGTCGCGCACAGCACCGATCAGCTCGAAAGTGACGGATGTGCCGCTCGTTCAGCACGCTACCGCTTTATTGCTCGGTGTGCCGTACGATGAGCTCGGCATTGAAGACATGTATAACGGACAACCGGACTTCACCGTCAAAGCGCCGGTGTTCTCCCATATTAAATTGCCTGGCCTGTCCCCTGTCCTGTCGCCCGAGATGATGTCGACCGGCGAAGTGATTGGCACAGCCAAGCTGTTTGAAGACGCGCTCGAAAAAGCATTGACCGGCGCTTCCGTCCAGCTGGCGAAACTTGCAACAGGCTCAACGCTATTCGCCGCCCAGGACAGCGCCGATTATGAGCAACTCAATTCTTGGCGCGCACAAGGCTTCACGATCGTCACCGAAGACCAACTTTCTTTTGACGAGTGGTTATTATCGAAAGACGCTGCCGCCTATATCGACTTTTCCGAAACACCTGACGCTGGCCGCATGGCGCAAGCGGCCATCCACCGCCTCCATGCCTGGTCACGCCCGGAAACAGCCGATGCTTACGCCGTTAGCCAAAAAATACAATCTGAACGCTTGAAAGGAGTGCTTGCCCAATGACGATGATCATGCCGCTTGCCCCAACTATTGCCCAGGAAGATTTTCTCTCATTGAAAGACTATAGTACCGAGGAAATTCTTGATTTGCTTAATTTAGCGATTGAATTGAAGAAACCGGAAAATAAACATTTGCCGCTCTTGAAAGGAAAAGTGCTCGGCATGATCT
The DNA here is from genome assembly GCF_028823615.1 of Planococcus sp. A6. Classification (GTDB taxonomy): domain Bacteria; phylum Bacillota; class Bacilli; order Bacillales_A; family Planococcaceae; genus Planococcus. The sequence goes on along the minus strand of NZ_JAPEHT010000153.1, from coordinate 1,259 downwards.
TCGAGAAATCGTCGACCCGCACGCGCGTTTCGTTTGAAGCGGGCATGCTGCAGCTCGGTGGCCACGCGATGTTCTTGAGTTCCCAGGATACCCAGCTTGGCCGCGGTGAAACGATTGCCGATACGGCCCGTGTGCTGTCGGGTTATTTGGACGGCTTGATGATCCGCACATTCCATCAGTCCGCTGTGGAAGAGCTGGCTGAATTCAGCTCGATTCCCGTCATCAACGGCTTGACCGACGATTACCACCCGTGTCAAGTGCTGGCCGATCTCATGACGCTCATCGAACATTTCGGCGAGTTGAAAGGCCGCAAGCTGGCGTATATCGGGGATGGCAATAATATGGCCAATTCCTTGATGATCGGTGCCGCAAAAGTCGGGCTCGACATCGCGATCGCCGCCCCGAAAGGCTATGAGCCGCAGGCGGAAATGGTCGAACTTGCGAAAGCCATCGCGAAAGACACCGGCTCTATGGTGACGGTGACCCATGATCCCGTCGAAGCCGTGAAAAACAGCGATGCCATTTATACGGATGTCTGGGCGAGCATGGGTCAGGAAGCCGAAGCCATTAAACGTTTGAATGATTTTGAAGGATTCCAAGTGAACGCGGAACTGGTTCAGCACGCGAAAGCGGATTACATCTTTATGCACTGCCTCCCGGCGCACCGCGAGGAAGAAGTGACGACCGATATTTTGGAAGGCCCCCATTCGGTCATTTTCCAGGAAGCCGAAAACCGCCTGCATGCCCAAAAAGCGGTGCTCGTGACTTTGATGGGCGATTGAACTTATTGATACGAATGAAGAGCCTTGCCTGCAACTGGCGAGGCTCTTGTTTGGGGCTGTCGAATTTTTAGCGGAGTGGTGTTTTCATGTGTGGAGGAGGAAGCTGTGGTTTATCATCACCTTGGTAGCCGCCGCCTCGCTTGGGGTTGAGCTCCCGCCATGAGCCAGGAAGAACACCTGTCTCTTGGCTTCGCTTCACCCTTAAGCGCGAGGGGCTTGGACATTTCGTTGAATCGAGTGAGTCGGATGGATTCGGTTCTGGATGGTTCGTCGCTTTTGGGTACGTCGCTTAATTGGTAATGCATGTGCTGAACACAATCTAGTGAACGAACCGTTTAAAATAAATCTGTAATTATTTCACTTATCGATTTGAGCAGATGACTCAATTAAATCCCCTTCTGAACTTAGAGATGGAGTGGAAGGGGCCGACGCCTGGGGGATCACGCGGGACTGGCGAAACCGATGCGGCTTGCCGCA
>NZ_JAPEHT010000152.1 GCF_028823615.1 Planococcus sp. A6 | reverse complement strand
ACGTTTTGCTGTTCAGTTTTCAAGGTTCAAATTTCCACGTTGCTTCAAGAGCAACTTCTATAATTTAGCATCGCTGAGCGAAAGAGTCAAGTCTTTTTTATTATTGTAAAAAACTTAATCTGTTCGAGCGACATGTAATATCATAATACATTAGTTTCTTGATTGTCAACGCTTAAATTGAAAATATCCTCAAAGTGTTTTGAAGTACATCTATTCTTGTGCAGTATTTTGCTATTCTTTAACTTGCTATAATGAAGAAAGCTGACGGGGCGACTTCCCTGTCAGCTTTCTTCCTGTAAAATTATTTAGCGCTTGTTTGAATAATAACGATGGAAGATACCTTCGCTTTTTGTCTTTACGCCGTTAATTGCAATTAAATCTTTTTCGATTAAAAACTCAATTAGCACTTCAAGATTGGAAGAATAATTTTTCAATTCTTCCTGTTCGTGCAATTCCTGAATCGTCCAGCTGCTTTGCTTCTCCATTACTTCACGAATATGTTGTGATCCGTCTTGTGTGCGAGAATGGATGAAGAACTCGCTGGCTAAGAATAAAAGCTCCAAGCGCTTGTCAATCGGTTCATCGCTTGATATGAGTTCTTCGTACAATTTATAGATTGCCGGCTCCATCTTCTTCACCTGTGACCACACTGTCACTTCAGGCGGAAGCCCATTCTCAAGAACGGATAATCGAGCCAAATGATGGAGCGACTCTACCATGTGATGATACGCATCTAAATAATTTTTTTCTTCGAAGAACATTTTACCTTCTAGGTACCGGCGGATCAGTTTAGCAAACTCCAGCCCCATTTTGATTTTTCTACCGTAGAAGGGATACTCTTTCAATTCCGTTTTGAGCTTTTCCATAAATTCATTGCGATCATATATGACACGGCCGTTAAAGAGCCAGTCGACAATTTTACGGTTTGTTCCCAATAGAAGCCACTTATGCAATTGCTTTTCTGTGATGATGTGCATTGCCGCTTTTTTATCCAAGTACGTATAATGTTTTGTAAAAACTGGTGTTTCATTTTCTTTTGTAATGATCAGAAGGATTGAATCGAATGTATCTGTAATTGGGCTGATGTCTTCTCTCTTCTCTATTAGGATGACACCGAGCGTTGTTTCCTGGCTCGCGCGTTCTTGATATAGCGGTCTCAATATTTGTTCCATCCGTCGTCACTCCCTGCAGTCTATCTTTGTATGTTTTATGATGCCCTGTATGCTCTAGGCATGCAAATATTCTAAGGCGTTTTTCTTTATTTCGACATATTTCTCTCATATTCCTTTAACGGAATTAGCTTAACCCTTTTTGTGGACGTTTGTGATATAGTATGATGGACGCAAGGAGGAACCGCTCATGAAATCTTATAAAAACAAAATCAACCGCATCCGGACCTTCGCTTTGGCATTGATTTTCATCGGCATCGTGATTATGTATGTCGGTATCTATTTCCGTAACCAACCGATTGTAATGGTCATCTTTATGCTGCTCGGTGTTGTCGCCATCATCGGAAGCACGGGTGTCTATGCTTGGATCGGCCTGCTGTCGATGAAAACCGTCCCTGTACAGTGCCCGAATTGCGAGCGCCATACAAAAATGCTCGGACGTGTTGATATCTGTATGCATTGCAATGAACCGTTGACGATGGACCCTTCTCTTGAAGGTAAAGAATTCAACGAGGAATATAATAAGAAAAAGCCACAACTATAAAAAAAGAATGCCCGCCAAATCGGCGGGCATTCTTTTTATTGGGCTTTAGCTGACTCGCTATAACAATCGCGGCATGTCCCGTAGATTTCCAAACGGTGGTAATCCACCTGGAAGCCTGTTACATGGGACGCCAGATGTTCCACTTCGTCCAATCCAGGATAATGGAAATCGACAATCTTCCCGCACTCGTTGCAGATCATGTGGTAATGATCGTGTGTGACAAAATCAAAGCGACTTGAAGAATCCCCGTAGGTTAATTCTTTTACCAGTCCTGCTTTTTTAAAAACACGCAAATTATTATAAACGGTGGCTACACTCATATTGGGAAAGGCCTTTTCAAGCGCGCGATAAATATCATCTGCTGTCGGATGCGATGTAGAATGGATCATAAACTCCAAAATCGCATGACGCTGGGGTGTAATTCTGACACCTGTAGACTTCAATGTATCGAGTGCGTCTTTCAATTGGGCTTCAGACATCGCTGGGCACCTCACTTCGTATATATTCTTACATTGTAATCGTTATAATTAGTGTACCTAAAAAAACCTTTGCGTGTCAAGAAATCGCTATAGGACGCTAATTTTCTGTTTATTCCACTAGCTAATTTTTGAATTAAAAAAGCAGCTAGGTATAGAACCCAGCTGCTTGAAGTTTCCGCTTACTCTGCGTGAAGCCCTTTTTCTTTAGAACCTAGTTGCTGGTTGACGAATCGTGCTGCGACAAAGAGAAAATCGGAAAGCCTGTTCAAATATGCCAGGACGTTAGGCGAAACGCCTTCCCCTATTGCAATAACATTGCGTTCGGCGCGGCGCACGATCGTCCGGGCTACATGAAATGCCGCTCCTGCGGGATGGCCGCCTGGCAAGATGAAGTTACTAAGTGGTTGGAGTTCTGCGTCATATTCATCGATCCATGTTTCCAGTCGAGTGATATGTTCCTGCTCAAGTTTCCATTTCACTTCTTTTCCTGCCGGGGTCGCTAATTCCGCTCCAACGTGGAAGAGAATTGTTTGGATCTGATGGAAGATTTCACAAAGAGCTTCTTTTTGCTCGAAAAATTCTCCATTCAAATGCCCTACACCGAGACCGATCATCGTATTGGCTTCATCACACGTTCCATAGGCTTCGACGAGCGGGTCGTTCTTTTTGACGCGGCTGCCGTATACAAGTGAAGTCGTTCCTTTGTCTCCGGTTTTCGTATAGATTTTCATCTTCAATAACCCCTTTTCATATCCACTGGATTTGATGGTGATTTATCGCCTTTAATCCAAGCGTGTAAATTCGGAATGAAAACATCCAAGGCGCGCTCGACGTATTTTCCGGAATGGCTCGAAACATGCGGGGAAATGATGACATTGTCCATCTTCCAATACGGATGGTCTGCCGGCAGCGGTTCTTCTTCGAAAACATCCAATACGGCATAACCAATTTCGCCGCTTTCCAGCGCTTCAAGCATCACTTGGTCTTCCACCAGATCACCGCGGCCTAAATTCATGAAAATCGCATCCTCTTTCATCGCCTGGAAATGCTCTTTCTTCAATAGATGATAAGTTTCCTTCGTGCTCGGCAATACGGACAGAACAATATCAGCATTTGGAAGAACGGCTGATACATTTTCAATAGAAACCATTTCATCCATATATTCAGCATCATTTCCCGAACGGTTGCAGCCGATCGTCTTAACTCCGAATGCTTGAAGCAAGCGGCCGATTTCCGAACCGATTGCCCCAGGACCGAACAGGACGACTGTAGAACCTGCCAGTTCGGATGATTTGGTTTTCCGGTTCCATTCCCTGTTGCGCTGGTTCTCATAAATGAATGGCAAGGAGCGTTTGAGCGACAGCAAATGGGCCAATGCGGATTCCGCCATCGGGGTTTTATGGATTCCTTTGACGTTCGAAACGATGATCCCTTTTTTTGCTATGGCCGCGTGGGGCATTTTTTCAATTCCTGCGCTTGCTACCATGATCCATTTCAGGTTGTCAGCGCTTTCGATATCTTCCGCCGTTAAATCTTCTCCGTATGTGACAACAATATCGGCTGTCGGCAAAAATGACTTGTTCTTATATAAGAAGTGGAAATTCACTTCAGGGAATTCGGCTTGAAGTCGTTCCTGCTGGTTTTCTCTTGGCACAAATGTAAATAGGACATCCATCAGATTCTTCCTCTCTCAGTCACCGCTGATTGCTTTTACAGTTTCCAACACTTCTTCGATATGTTCTTTCACTTTCACTTTGCGCCATTCCTTGATGACGGTACCTGTCGGGTCAATCAAGAATGTCGAGCGCTCGATGCCCCAGAATTCTTTGCCGTACATTTTCTTGAGCTTCCAAACCCCATAAGCTTCAGACACTTGGTGATCCTCATCAACGAGAAGCGAAAACGGCAAGCCGTGCTTGTCGATGAATTTTTGATGGCGTTCTTTGGAATCTGCACTAACGCCCAAAATCTCCGCGTTAAGCTCCGAGAAATCTTTTTCGGCATCGCGGAAATCGCATGCTTGGGTCGTACAACCCGGTGTCATATCTTTCGGATAAAAATAGAGCACGACGTATTTTTTCCCTGCGTAATCCGATAGGGAAATTGTTTCGCCCTGTTCATTTTGCAATGTGAAGTCAGGTGCTGCCAATCCTTCTAATGTAGCCAAACCCATCACTCCTTTTCTTTCTTCTATCGTACCGGACGGTTTCATTACTTTCAATTTCTTTGGCGTTTGCTGCTGATATTGTCTACAATAAGGAATAGATTATTTTAGGAGGCATTTTATGGATCACTCGATTTCCGAACAATTGCACCAAGAAGCGCTAGAACATATTGTCGGCGGGGTTAATAGCCCTTCCCGCTCTTATAAAGCTGTAGGGGGCGGCTCCCCTGTTGCCATGGATTATGGAAAAGGCGCCCACTTTTATGATGTGGATGGAAATAAATACATCGATTATTTAGCGGCTTACGGCCCGATCATCACAGGCCACGGTCACCCGCATATCGCAAAAGCCATTGCACATGCCGCTGAAACCGGCGTGTTATTCGGCACACCGACAAAGCACGAAGTGACATTCGCAAAAATGCTGAAACAAGCGATGCCTGCGATGGATAAAGTGCGTTTTGTCAATAGCGGGACGGAAGCTGTCATGACGACCATACGCGTGGCCCGTGCCTACACGGGACGGACCAAAATCATGAAATTCGCCGGATGCTATCACGGCCATTCCGATTTAGTGCTCGTTGCGGCTGGTTCCGGCCCCGCTACACTCGGCACACCTGATTCGGCAGGCGTCCCGAAATCGATCGCTGAAGAAGTCATCACGATTCCTTTTAACGATCCCGGGGCATTCAACGAAGCGATTAACCGTTGGGGAGACGAAATTGCCTGCATTCTCGTCGAGCCGATTGTCGGCAACTTCGGCATTGTTGAACCGGAAGAGGGATTTCTTGAAGAAGTCCATGCACTGGCGAAAGAGAAAGGTGCATTGATTGTCTATGATGAAGTCATTACGGCTTTCCGCTTCCATTACGGCGGTGCGCAGAATTTGCTCGGCCTTGAGCCGGACTTGACGGCGCTCGGAAAAATCATCGGCGGCGGTTTGCCGATCGGTGCATACGGCGGGAAGCGTGAAATCATGGAAACGGTCGCCCCGCTTGGACCCGCTTATCAGGCAGGGACGATGGCCGGCAATCCGGCTTCGATCCAAGCAGGCATCGCATGTCTTGAAGTGTTGCAAGAAAAAGGTGTTTACGAACGCATGGACCAACTTGGGGAACGTCTTGAATCAGGAATTTTGGCTGCTGCTGACAAACACGGCGTCACGATTACGATCAATCGTTTAAAAGGTGCCCTGACGATTTATTTCACCGATCAAAAAGTGAAAAATTACGAACAAGCGGAAGCAACGGATGGCGAAATGTTCGGGCGCTTCTTTAAACTGATGCTCGAGCAGGGCATCAATTTGGCGCCTTCCAAATACGAAGCCTGGTTTTTGACCACTGAACATACAGAGGAAGATATCGATACGTCGATTCGGGCGGTAGAGCATGCATTTGCCCAATTGTAAAAACGGATTCCTTTCTGAAGGGGGTGTTTGCCGATGAAACTCGGTGCGCGCATATTCAAAACTGGTATCGCTATATCACTTGCCTTGTTTCTGGCGACGCTTCTTGAACTTCCGACGCCGGTATTTGCAGGGGTAGCGGCGATTTTCGCCATACAGCCTTCCATTTACCGGTCATACCTGACATTACTCGACCAAGTTTACGGCAATTTGATTGGTGCTTCGATTGCCGTTATCTTCGTGTTGACGCTCGGGCCGAATTATTTGACGATCGGTGTCGCCGCTATTTTAGCGATCATCATTATGCTGAAATTAAAGCTGGAAAATACAGTTCCCCTGACATTGGTCACTTTGATCATCATTATGGACTCGCAATCGGATGACTTCCTCGTCTTCGCCTCTTTGCGATTCCTGACAGTGTTATTGGGGATTTTATCGGCTTTTATCGTCAATATGATCTTTTTGCCGCCAAAATACGAAACGCGCTTGTTCCAGTCAATCCATTCCGTCAGCGAAGATGTCATACGGTGGATCCGGATTTCGATTCGCCATGCTTCCGATCATTCCTCGGTAAAAGAAGACATCGGCAAATTGACCGAGAAGCTGGTGAAAGTGGACCAATGGTATTCATTTTATAAAGAAGAACGCAGTTATACGAAAAAGCAGCAATATACAAAAGCACGCAAGCTGGTACTCTATAGGCAGATGATTGCCACATCGAAAAAGAGCCTCGAAGTTTTGCGGCGCCTGAACCGTTATGAGAATGAACTGCGCGACCTGCCCGAACAATTCCATATGATGGTTCAGGAACGGCTCGAGAGCTTGGCGAGCTACCATGAACAGCTTTATATGAAATACATCGGAAAAATCCGTCCGGAACATAGCGAAAGTTCAGGGCCGGATGCGGTGTTGAAACGCAACGAAGTCATGTCGATTTTCGTTAAGGAAATCAATCTATCGACTGAAGTCGAAGAAGACGAATTTTCGGTTTACCATTTGATGCATGTCCTCTCTGCCCTGCTTGACTACGAAGAGCATTTGGAGCATTTGGACTTGCTGATCATCGCGTACCATAATTACCATAGCGAAGAAGTCGACAGCGATATCGAAAACGCCATATAAAAAACGCCCGGAAAATTTCCGGGCGTTTTTCTTATGATTTCATTCGTGGGTCGAGTGCGTCGCGCAGCCCGTCTCCCATTAAATTAAAGCCAAGTACGGTCAACATGAT
>NZ_JAPEHT010000151.1 GCF_028823615.1 Planococcus sp. A6 | reverse complement strand
CGCTTTCGCCCTATATGTTAAGGATACACGCAAAGCGCCAAAACGCCATAAAAAAACCGGCTCTCTTTAGGGGGAAGAGAGCCGGGCGCAAGTGCCTGCCTGTTGTACCGAACAAAGCAAGCGCGCATATAAATGGACTAATGATCACCCGATGAGTTTCTTGGCTAGTCCCAATTGATGATGTACTTGATCAAATCCTGTGCCACCTAGTGAGTTGCGGCGTTTGACGGCCGTCTGCGGAAGCAAGGTTTCGTAAATATCGTCTTCAATGAGCGGGCTGGCTGCCTGGAGATCCTCAAGCGGCAGGTCTTTCAAATAATAGCCACGCTGGATGCACGTGAAGACCAGCTTGCCGGTCACATCGTGCGCTTCGCGGAACGGCATGCCTTTTGCCGCTAAATAATCCGCGAGCTCCGTCGCATTCGAAAAGTCAGAGTTCACTGCTTTTTCCATAGATGCGGTGTTGACATTCATCGTCCGGATCATTCCTTCAAAGATCGGCAACGACCCCATCAAAGTGTGGACGGTGTCGAACATGCCTTCCTTGTCTTCTTGCATATCTTTGTTATAGGCAAGCGGCAGGCCTTTCAAAGTCGTCAGCAAGCCGAATAGATTGCCGTAGACACGCCCGGTCTTGCCGCGGACAAGTTCCGCCATATCCGGATTTTTCTTTTGCGGCATGATGCTCGAGCCAGTCGAGAAGGTATCATCGAGTTCGATGAAACGGAACTCTTCGCTCGACCAGAGGATGATTTCTTCTGCAAAGCGTGATAAGTGCATCATGAGCATCGATGAGTTGCTGAGGAATTCCAGGATAAAGTCGCGGTCGCTGACGGCATCTAGGCTGTTTTGGTAAACGCCTGAGAAGCCGAGCAGTTCAGCGGACAGTTCGCGGTCGATCGGGAAACTCGTCCCGGACATCGCCCCTGCCCCGAGTGGCGACACATCGATGCGTTTCAAGGATTCCTGCATGCGTTCTTTGTCGCGCTGCAACATCCAGAAATAGGTCATCAGATGATGGCCGAATGAAATCGGCTGTGCGCGCTGAAGATGGGTATACCCCGGCACGACCGTCTCAACATGCGTTTCAGCCTGCTCGACGATCGCCGACTGGAATCCTTCGATCAGCTCGATGATTTCCGTCACGCGGTTTTTTAGATACAGGTGCATATCCGTCGCAACCTGGTCGTTGCGGCTTCTGCCGGTATGGAGTTTGCCGCCGACAGGGCCGATTTCATCAATCAGGAGTTTTTCTAAATTCAAGTGGATGTCTTCGTTCGATACGCTGTACTCAAGTTCTCCGTTCTCCGCTTTTTTCTGCAGCGTCTGAAGCCCTGACAAGATCAAGTCAGCGTCTTGCTGCGGCAGGATCTTGCAGGAAGACAGCATGGTGACATGCGCCATGCTGCCCTGGAGATCCTCGAGCACTAATTTCTGGTCAAAGGAAATGGAAGCCCCGAACTCGTCGACCCACTGTTCAGCTGTCTTTTGGAAACGACCGCCCCACAGTTTGGTCATAGCTGTACCTCCTCTTTGACTTGTGCCGTAACCGTAACTTCTTTCTTGTTGATTTTAGAGTTGACGACTGTCGGCAAGCCCCATAGCTCGATGAATCCGACTGCAGACTCGTGGTTGAACGTATCATCTGTTGAATACGTCGCCAGTTCTTCGCTGTACAAGGAGTTTGGTGACTTACGCCCTTCCGTGATGGCATGGCCTTTGAATAGTTTTACACGCACGGTGCCGTTGACGAATTCCTGTGTTTCTTTCAGGAATGCTTCAAGTGCGACACGCAGTGGAGAGAACCAAAGCCCTTCATAGATCAATTCCGTCATTTTCTTCTCGATGACCGGCTTGAAATGAGCCATTTCTTTGACCAAAGTGATATCTTCAAGTTCTTTATGCGCGGCGATCAAAGTCATCGCTGCTGGCGCTTCATAAATTTCACGGGATTTGATGCCGACCAGTCTGTTTTCCACATGGTCGATTCTGCCGACGCCATGTTTGCCTGCGACGTGGTTCAATTCGAAAATCAGATCCGTCAATTTATAGTCGATGCCGTTCAATTTAGTCGGTACGCCTTTGACGAATTCTATTTCGACGATATCCGGCGTATCTGGCGTGTCTTCCAATGCATTGGTGATATCATATGCATCTGCTGGCGGTGTTGCCCAAGGGTCTTCGAGGATGCCGCATTCGTTGGCACGGCCCCATAGGTTCATGTCGATGGAGAATGGCGAATCCAAGTTGACCGGAACCGGCACGTCATGCTGCTTAGCATAAGCGATTTCCTCGTCACGCGACCAGCCCCACTGGCGAACAGGTGCGACGACTTCAAGGTCGGGGTTCAACGATTTGATGGAAACTTCAAAACGAACTTGGTCGTTGCCTTTTCCTGTGCAACCATGGGCAACAGCCGTTGCCCCGCTTTCCACTGCGATTTCCACGAGTTTTTTGGAAATCAACGGACGCGACAATGCAGAAACAAGCGGGTATTTGCCTTCATATAATGTATGGGCTTGAAGCGAAATGAGTGCATAGTCTTCGGCAAATTCGTCTCTGGCATCGATCATATAGCTTTCGACCGCTCCGACTTGCAGCGCTTTTTGTTTGATGAAGTCCAAGTCTTTTCCTTCTCCGATGTCGAGGCAAACAGCGACGACGTCATAGCCTTGTGATTTGAGCCATGGAATGGCCACCGATGTATCTAGTCCACCTGAGTATGCGAGTACGATTTTTTTGTTCATATAATATGACCTCCTGTATTTTTATGCGTTATATGCGATGAATATACACATAATAACATGGCATTTTTTATAACGCAAGAGAAGACGCGCATAAATTTTCATGTTTTTTAGGAAATATGCAAAAAAACCATGTTTCTTCTATAGAAAGAACAACTTCTGTGCATGCAAAAACCCGGACGGCTCACTGCCATCCGGGTTTTCTGCTGCCGGGATCTGCCGGCTTATTCCTCGGTGTCTTCTGCTTGTTCTTCCTCTTCTTCATTGCCCATTGTATATTCCAATGTATTCATATCGATGCGCACTTCCGTTAAATCACCAGTTTCCATATTATTGAATAAAAATCCGATCTCGTCGCCGCGCACGATGGGTTGTCCCAAAATGATGAGTTTGGACAACTGCTCTTCATTGATAAAGGCCTGCAAAGCTTCCGATTGCCGCTGGGATTCTTCGTCCTGCAAAATCGTGATCTTTTCCGCTTCGCCTTGCATCGGATAAGACTCTTCTAGCGGCCCTGTATAATCGGTCTTGACTTTCATGCCGGTGCGCAAGTCGCTGATAACGGCTTCTGTTGTTTCCCCGCCTTCTGCAAACTGGACTTCGACGTCTTCCGGAATAGCGAAGTAAATGCTATTGATGAGAATGCGTCCATCCCCGATCTGCGTAATGAATCCTTCTTCCGTCATGCCCTCTTGTTCAACTGCAATTTCCGGTTCTTCTTCATTGCCTGCCGGCTCCGCCGGTTCTGTCGGTGCGGCATCATCTGAGCAACCTGCCAATAGCAGGAATCCTGCAAGAAATAAACTAGCTTTTTTCACTTTATCCCAATCCTTTACGCTTAGATTCTTGTTGCAACTCTTAATTTTCAGTTTACCTGCTGAAGCTTAGGCATGCAACTCTGTACATTAAGCCTGGCGGTAGACGAAAATGCCCCGGTCGTTCAATCGCTCTTCAATCAAGCCGTCTTCGAGCAAGTAATCAACTTGGCCGATCGTCTCGGAAAGCGTCAGGCCGAGTTCTTTTTCGTAGGCATGCGGAAACAGCTGCTGTGTCAATTCGTAAACCGACTGCTCGCTTGACCGGTCGAGCATGGCGAGCACTTTCATCGCCCGCAAGTGCTGCTTTTCGAGCCGTGTGGAAACGAGTTCATGGACATTGCGCACGTCATCCCCGTGGCCGCTGTAAATGACATCTATCGGCATCTTCAATAGCCGGCTGAGGGAGGCATTGTATTGCAATAAAGACTTTGGGCGCCCTTCTTCAGGATTATACGGCGGTTCGATGAGCGGGTTCGATGACACTTTCGCGATAACGTGGTCGCCGCCAATCATCGTGCGTTCTTCCGGATTCCAGAACGATAGATGGCTTTGGGCATGCCCCAAGGTCTCCATAACATGCCAGTCCGCATGGCCCGGAATCGTATCGCCTTCATTGATGGCCATATCAAGCGGGCGATTGCCCATCAAATTGAGCGGCCGCTTCATCTTCTTCATCCAGAACATCAAATCACCCGGCACTCCCTCTTCTTTCAAGCGCTCCTGATAGAACGCGTCATGATAATCGAAAAAAGCTTCGTCCCGGCGCAGCCATAGATCGTTATATGGATGGCCGTACAATTTGGCGGCGTCGAAGCCGTCGACCCATCCTGCGTGATCCGGGTGGTGGTGCGTCAAAACCACTTGCTCGATGTCTTCAGGGGCGACATTCGCTGCTTTCAGTCCGGCCTTGAGCGCTTCCCAGGCTTCGGGTGTTTTCGGTCCGGCATCGATCAACGTCAACGCGTCGCCTTTCAATAGATAAGAATTGACATCTCCGACGGCAAATGGCGTCGGGATGGTGATTTTGATCGGTTCCATCATTCCCACTCCCTTAAAATGAATGTCTATTCACTTATCATACCTTGAATGGCAGGCCCCGTCACGCCAGCTGGCCAATTTGACAAATAAAATTTCTTTACTTATAATTTAATAACATATGTAAGCGTAGATGAAGATTAGTACGGAAGGTGATGGGTACAAGAGAGTGCCGCCAACGCTGAAACGCCGCACCCCCGCTCCCTTCCCGAACCTGCTTCTGAGCTGCCGTGCAAACACGGCCGTCTGTCCGCGATAAGGATATCGAGTTGTGCAAATGTGCAAACTTAGGTGGTACCGCGGAAACAAGCGTTTTCGTCCTTGGAATAACAGGGATGATTGCGCTTTTTATTTTGAGAAAAGGAAGTGGAATGTATGAAAATTGTATGTGTAGGGGCCGGATCGATGGCCGAATCCATGATCCACGGCTGGATCAACAAGCGAATTATGAAACCCGATGAAATCTCCGTCATGAACCGGTCAGATCAGGACCGTTTGGAATTTTTGCATGATGAATACGGCGTTAACATTGTGTGCGACGACAAGACCGAACTGAGAGATGCTGATTTCATCCTGCTTGCGATGAAACCGAAAGATGTCGAAGTGGCATTGAAAGGCATCCGCGAAAAATTGACCGGCGATACCGTTATCGTTTCTGTCGCGGCAGGGGTTTCGATTGACACGATCCAAAAACATGTCGGCGACTTCGCTGTTGCCCGTGCCATGCCGAATACTTCTGCGCAAATCGGCAAGTCGGCCACAGGCGTCGCCTGGAGCAAATTCGTCACCAAAGAACAGCAACACTTGCTGAGAAAGCTCTTGTCGTCGATCGGCGGCGTGACGGTCGTGGAAGAAGACCAATTGCACGCAGTGACCGGCATTGCCGGAAGCGGCCCGGCGTATCTCTATTATTTCGCTGAGTCCATGGTGCAAGCTGGAATCGACAACGGTTTGTCTTCTGCCGATGCGAAGAAACTGGTGCGCCAAACATTCGACGGCGCAGCGGAAATGCTCCAGCAGGAAGATTTCGGCGAATTGCGCAAACGCGTCACGAGCCCGAACGGCACAACAGCAGCCGGTCTTCAAGCCCTCTATGATAACGACTTCAAGCGCATCGTCGGAGACTGCGTCACTTCGGCTGCTAACCGCTCCCGCGAACTCGGGAAAGAATTCGAATAATAAACCCCATCACACCCCACAGAAGCGACGGCTTTTGCGGGGTGTTTCTGTTTATCTGGATGTTTTAACCGATAAAGAAGCACGACAAGTCTTCCGAATCGAAGCCTTCCCGAATTTCCGGTATACTAATTCTTTGTATAGAGATTGAAGGAGGAATTTTACGTGGCAAAACTTTTCGAAGAATTTGAGCTCAAGGGCGTCCATTTCAAAAACCGCATCGTCATGGCCCCGATGTGTATGTACCAAAGCGATAAAGAAGACGGGCATGTCACCGATTGGCATCGTGTCCATTACCCGACGCGCGCAGTCGGCGGCGTTGGATTGATCATCACTGAAGCCACCGCCGTCCAGCCGATCGGGCGCATTTCTTCCCGTGACCTCGGCATATGGGATGATGCCCATATCGACGGACAGGCGGAAATCGTCCGCCTGATGAAAGCGAACGGCGCGAAAACCGGCATCCAATTGGCGCATGCCGGCAGAAAAGCGACCGTCGACGGCGACATTCAGGCGCCGAGTGCGATTGCCTTCAACGATAAATACAAAACGCCAAAAGCGATGACGATAGAAGAAATCGATGACACCGTCCAAGCGTTCCGAGACGGCGCTGTACGCGCCAAAAAAGCCGGCTTCGACGTCATCGAAATCCACGCAGCCCACGGCTATTTGATCAACCAGTTCTTATCTCCACTGACCAACCAACGCACCGACGAGTATGGCGGCAGCAGCGAAAACCGCTATCGCCTGCTGCGCCGCGTACTGAACGAAGTGAATTCAGTTTGGGACGGGCCATTATTTGTGCGCATTTCGGCAGAAGATTACTCAGACGGCGGCATGACGCCTGAACAATACGTCGAGATGACCAAATGGATGAAACAGCAGAACGTCGATTTGATCGATGTCAGTTCAGGGGCTGTCGTGCCGGCACAGATTCCGGTGTTCCCTGGCTATCAAGTAAATTTTGCGGAAACGATCAAAAAAGAAACACCAATCGCAACCGGCGCTGTCGGCTTGATCACGGAGCCGCGCCATGCTGAAGAAATTCTTCAAAACGGCCGTGCGGATTTCATCTTCCTGGCACGCGAATTGCTGCGCAACCCGTATTGGGCCTACACTGCCGCGCGTGAGCTCGGAGCCGATATCGAAGCTCCTGTGCCTTATGAGCGGGGTTGGATATGAGACAGTTGCAAAATAGCTGTAATTTAGTATACTGAAAGTAACGAAAAAA
>NZ_JAPEHT010000150.1 GCF_028823615.1 Planococcus sp. A6 | reverse complement strand
GCGGCTGATCTGAAGAGTCCGGAAAGCGTCACCGACCTGTTGCACGTCGATGCGATCGAATTCGAGTTCGGTTACGGCTTGATTCCAATCGCTGATAAAAACCAAGGCGGGGACCTCTTGGACCGGGTCATCATGATTCGCCGCCAATGCGCAATGGAACTCGGCATCGTCGTTCCGGTCATCCGCATCCGCGATAATATCCAGCTGCAGCCGAATGAATACGTTATTAAGATCAAAGGCAACCGGGTCGCGCGCGGCGATATCATGCTCGACCATTATCTTGCGATGAGCCCAGGAGTCGATGATGAAAACGTCTTTGGCATCGAAACGGTCGAGCCTGCATTTGGTATGCCGGCACTGTGGGTCGATGAAGATATGAAAGAAGAAGCAGAAATGGCGGGATACGCCATCGTCGATCCGCCGTCTGTCGTCTCGACGCATTTAACAGAAATCATCAAACGCCATGCGCATGAACTCGTCGGCCGCCAGGAAGTGAAATCATTGATCGAAAACATCCGTGATTCTTCTCCAGCCGTCGTCGAAGAATTGATTCCCAATTTGATGAGCATCGGCGAAGTGCAAAAAGTGCTCATGAAATTATTGAAGGAAAAAGTGTCGATCCGCAATTTGCTGGTCGTCTTGGAAACCTTGGCCGATTACGCGCCGCAGACGAAAGATGTCGATTTGCTGACGGAATACGTGCGCCAGGCACTCGCGAGACAAATCACCCGCCAGTATGCGCCGGATAACGAGGCATTGAAAGTCATCACGGCAGGAGCAAGCTTAGAGAAGAAATTCGCCGATTCGGTCCACCGCACCGAGCAAGGCAATTACCTGTCGATCGACCCGGAATCGTCCCAGACGATTTTCCAGAAAATCACCGAGCAGGCAGGGCAGCTGCAACAAAACGGCGTCCAGCCGATTCTGCTCACTTCGCCTGCGATCCGCATCTATATGCGCCAGTTCGTGGAACGCTTCGCGCCGGATCTGCCAGTGTTGTCCTATAACGAGTTGGAGCCTGAAATTGAAATCCAAAGTGTTGGAGTCGTGAATATCCCATGAGATTAAAAACTTACCGAGTCACTACGATGCCCGAAGCCATGGTGCTCATCAAAAGAGATTTGGGCGATGATGCCCTCATCCTCAATACAAAAAAAGTGAAAACCGGCGGCTTGTTCGGCTTGTTCCGAAAAGACTGTTTGGAAGTGACCGCAGTGGCCGAAACGGAGGAACAGCTGGCTCCAAAAGCTATTGCACCAGTCGAAGCGCAACCGGCAGTTGCTGAGGCGCCAGTGGCAAAGAGCCAGGAAAACGATGCGTTGATGGAAGAGCTGCAAAGCTTGAAGCGGCTCATGATGCACGAAGGGCCGGAAGATCGGCTGCCTGAATCATTGCGTCCACTGCGAAGCTTGCTGGAAAAGCAAGGTGTCGAACAAGCGGTCCAGACAGAGCTTCTCTCCAAATTGCTGCACGCATCGGAAAATGAAGAGCCGGTACAGGAGGCGTTCCATGCGGAGCTCGTCCGCTTTATTGAGCAGCATCAACAAGCCGTCAAGAATGACTCGCCTTCGATCGCTTGCTTTATCGGCCCGACTGGTGTCGGCAAAACGACGACCATCGCAAAAGTCGCGGCTGAGCAACTGCTGGAACATAAACGCTCCGTCGGTTTGATCACCGCCGATACGTATCGCATCGCAGCCGTGGCTCAATTGAAAACTTACGGCGAAATCCTGGATGTGCCGGTCGAAGTGGTTGAATCGCGTGAACAACTGGCCGGAGCACTTGATGCCTTAAAAGCCTGCGACGTCATTTTGATCGATACCGCAGGGCGCAACTACCAGCAGGCCGAATACATTGAAGATTTACAGAAGCTGCTGCCGGAAACGCAGCATATCTATACGACTCTAGTATTGAGCATGACGGCAAAATATGAAGACATGGTCCAGATCATCGGCAACTTCGAAGCGCTGTCGATCGATGAGTTATTGTTGACAAAAAAAGACGAAACGGCTTCTGCCGGGGTCATCCTTAATTTATTGCACCGCTACCGGATACCGCTTCGCCGCATCGCGACAGGGCAAAACGTGCCGGATGATTTGGTTGCGGCAACGCCTGGGCGCATCGCTGATTACATTGCAGGGGAGCTGCGCCATGCGTGACCAGGCCGTTCAGTTAAGAGAGAAGATGTCCCGTAAGAATACGAAGCCAAGCATACGCAATACGCGTGTGCTGGCTGTGACAAGCGGTAAAGGCGGCGTCGGCAAATCGAATTTCACCTTGAATTTCGCGCTCGCATTGATCGAACAAGGGAAATCGGTGTTGATCATCGACGTCGATTTGGGATTTGCCAATATCGATATCTTGTTCGGCCATGCGCCACGCGAAACGATTGCGGGCATGCTCGACAAGCAATTGGCAATCGAAGACGTGATTGAGCGCGGCCCGCTCGGCTTGCAGTTGATTGCCGGAGGGCAAGGGTTTTCGGGACTGTTTGAACTCGATGCCGATAAAATGAAACGTTTTATGGAACAGCTCGGCAGCCTGCAAGGAAAAGTGGATTTTGTGCTGCTCGATACGGGAGCGGGATTGTCGGAGAACAATATGCGTTTTCTGCTCGCCGCGGATGAAGTGCTGTTGGTCACGACGCCTGAACCGACGTCGGTCACCGATGCCTATTCGGTCGTCAAGATGATGCACGCCAAAGACTCGGACCTGGCCATCCGCCTCGTCGTCAATCAATGCACCGACGGCAAAGAAGGGCGGCAGACAGCCGAAAACTTTGCGGAAGTCGCACAGCGCTTCCTGGATAAAGACATCCGGACGCTCGGCATATTGCCATCAGACCTCCATGTGCCGCAAGCGGTGAAAAAGCAGGAACCGTTCTTGTTGGCGCATCCGGGCAGTTCGGTGAGCAAAGCGATGCGTACGCTCGCGGCACAGTACCTGGAGTTGCCGTCGCCATTCAAGATTGGGCTTCGGGGATTCGTCATGAAATTATTCTTCAAATAAAGGCATAGCGGAAGTGGGGTGGACAGCTTGGTAAATCAGAAATTGTCGAATGCAGAACTAGCACAATGGGGCAACTGGCAGCAGCATAGGGACCAGGATGCCGGCGATTATTTAGTCGCGAAGTATTTGCCCTTGGTGGATTATGTGATTCAACGCTTTCTTATCAGCCTGCCGAAAACCGTCGACAAAGATGAAGTCCGAAGCTACGCCTATGAAGGCTTGCTGGACGCACTCGATAAATTCAAGCCGGAGAAAGACTGGAAATTCGAAACCTATGCCGCGTGGCGGATCAAAGGGGCGATCATCGACGGCCTCCGGAAAAGCGATTGGCTGCCGCGTTCATTGCGGGACAAAGTGAAGAAAATCGAGAAAGCGTACGCCGAATTGGAACAACAAAAAGGCGAGAGTGCCAGTGACCAGGAAGTGAGCGAATACTTGGGGATGACCCCGGCAGAATTGAACCGTGCCGTCTCGGAAGCTGCCTTGTCGGCAATGCTGTCGATGGATGACGACCAGGCGAACGTGGAAGAACGCATGCCGCGCGCCAGTAGCGGTTCGCCGGAACGCGAGCTGTCTGGGCAGATGACCAAAGAGGCGTTAGCGAAAGCCATTGCCACATTGCCGGAAAAAGAGAAATTAACAGTTTCGTTATGTTATTTTGAAGAAATGAAGCTGACCGAAATCGCGGAAATTCTCGGCCTCAGCGTTTCCAGGGTGTCGCAATTGCATTCGAAAGCGATGCTCCGGTTGCACGCAGCGATGCTATCGGTTCATGAACATTATTAATCGAGGGAAAGCAGGGAGCAGATGGTAGCACTGTTGATAGTGGTCAGCACTTTATTGTTATTGCTGAACGTCAAACTGATGATGTCGAGAAAGCTGATGGTCGAACAGGAATCCGAACGGCTCGAAGCGGCCATGGCGGAATTCATCACAGCCGTCGAACAGGAAAATGATGCCTTATACGATAAATTGATGGATCGGCTGGAGCAGACGGAAGCGAAAGTGGCGCAGTGGGAAAAAGCGGATCATAAAGCAGAAGAGCCGAAAAGCGCAGATTTCTCCGCCGATCAGCCTCCGGTGGAAACAAGCCGGCGCGAAAAAGTGCGGCAGCTCACGAAACAAGGCTTCTCGGCTGCCCATATCGCTAAGCTATTGGAGTTGCCAATCGGCGAAGCGGAAGTCGCCGTCCAATTAGAGAAGAAAAGACAGATTCGATAGGTGGGACATGGAGATGCGCATTGATGCAGCAAGGCCTAGGCCTTCGGAACAACCCAATACAGCAATTGCCAAACCGCCAGGCGGCGCATTTGCAGAGGCCATGAAACAGTCGCGGACTGAGCTGAGGCGGGATGCGCTCACGCCGCTACTCGCGAATGTCGAAAAGAGCGGAAAACGCCTCGCAGAACACCGGACTCTGGAGAATTTGGTTGCGTATAAACAATCCATTAAGCAATTTCTCGGAGAATCGCTTCGCCACGGAATCCAGTTGAGCGACCAAACTGCATCCGGTTTTGGAGAAGGGGCGCCGCCTCAACAAATCGTAAAGGTCATCGACGAAAAAGTAATTGCGCTTCAGGATCAATTATTAGATAATGAAGTGGAATATATTGGCATACTGGAAACAGTAGGAGAAATAAAAGGCTTGCTGCTCAATCTGTATATGTAACAAGCTTGGGGAAAGGGAGAAACAATGTGAGCGATAACCGCAGGGAATTTTTTCGCGTGTCTTTTGTCCGCGCGATTACTGGAAAGGTAGGGCTTTCTGAAAAAGAAGAGGTTCTTGTAGATATTTCCAGCTTGAGTGCCGGAGGGCTCGTTTTTGAAGCCTATCTTGATTTCGCGCTGTATGAACAGGTCATCTGCAGCTTCGAATTGCTCGGCGAACCTTTCCAATTGGAAGGGAAAATCATCCGAAAAGTGGCCAAAGAGCATAATTTTGAATATGCAGTGCAATTCAATGCTGGCCAGCGTTCTGTATCAAAATTATTTCAGCAATTAAATACATACCAGATCCGCAAAAGAAAAAGCGTGTTGAACGATTAAGTAAAGGAAGGCTCCGGCCTTCTTTTTTTCATGCAGGAATATAGATGTCTCGAATCGAAAGTAATGGAAGATGGATGAGGAGAGGGGATCGAGAAATGCGGGCAGGTGAACATCTTCTGAATGTATGGCGGCGCTTTGACGGGTTGCCGATGGATAATTTAGTGAAAGCCTGGAATTACGAACGGGCTGGATTGAAAAAGCAGCGCAGCGTTGAGCAAATGCGGGAGCATCGTGAAGCGCATGGGCTTGGCGGAAATTGCTTCGACTTGGCGCTTTGGCTGATGGCGGAATTTCGCGAGGCAGGAATCGAGGCATATGCGGTCGGTTCAGAACTCAGCACAGAAGGAGCGCATGCAGCGGTATTGGCACTTGATGACACGGGCAGGCGTTTTCTGTGTGATTTAGGAGACCAGTGGATACAGCCGATTTTAGTGGATACGCAAGATCCGGCTTTCTCGGATGCCCCGCAATCAGGATTTTTTCCAGGAGCGGACGTGCAGTTGTCGGCTGAGCCGGATGGCATGACGATCATTTATCAACGGCCGGGCGGCAAATTGTCGGTGCAGAAATATTCACTCGACCCAGTCGGCGAAGAAGCCTTCTGGCAGGCAGCGGAGTATTCGCAGCATCAGCTCGGCAAAACGCCGCTCATCGAAGTCCGTGTCCCTTTTGAAGGCGAAGTGGCACATTGGGAGTTCGGCGATTGGCACAGCGAGCTCAGCACGAGCAAGGGCTTGTTCCAGGAAGAGCCTGCGCCTTCCTTTGACGCATGGGTGGAGCGCATTCATGAGCGGTCAGGGTATGACCGCGATATAATAGAAGAAGCACTCGCATTTTACAAAAGCATGGACTGAGCAAAGCAAGGCAAGGAGGCATAATGCATGAACACCAATTCATTACCAAAAGAAATCCAGACAGAGCGGCTGAAGCTGGTGCCGATCACGGAAGAACTGTACCGCAATTTATACGGCAGCTACGAAATGGGCGCGCATATCAGCTTGCATTTAGATGATTTGAAACAAGACCAGCGGCTTTATGGCTGGGGCGCATGGATCGCTTTCGATCGATCCGGCGCGCCGGTTGGCGATATGGGGTTTAAAGGGCGTCCGGATAAAGCCGGAAAAGTGGAGATCGGCTATGGTGTAAAAGAGTCGTATCAAGGAAACGGTTATGCCACAGAAGGTGTGCAAGGCTTGATCGATTGGGCTTTTTCATTTCCGGAAGTGCGAGAAGTGACGGCGGAATGCTACGAAGACAATTTGCCGTCGATCCGCGTGCTCGAAAAACTGGGGTTTGAACGCACTGCGCAGTCGAAAGAATTGGTGTTTTGGAGATTGCGCGATGGCTATTGAAAAAATCGCCTGCGTGACAGAAGAGGGCGCGCTGACAGGCGTCGCGACTCGTGATGAAGTCCACCGGCAAGGTTTGTGGCACGAGACTTTTCATTGCTGGGTCGTCTCAAGGGAATTGGGCCGCACCCGGATTCACCTCCAGTTGAGGAGCCAGGATAAAGCGGATTTTCCCGGGCTTTTTGACATTACGGCAGCGGGCCATATTGCAGCGCATGAAACGATGAAAGACGGCGTGCGTGAAATCGAGGAAGAGCTTGGCCTCACGCTGGCGTTTGAGCAATTGACGCCGCTTGGTGTAGTGAACGATGAGATTTCGCTACCTGGATTCACCGATCGTGAGCGGGCTTACATTCATTTATACGAAGGCACGCAAATGGATTTGGCGGATTATTGCCTGCAGCCGGAGGAAGTAGCGGGCATGGCGGCTGTGGATTTCCAGGCATTCTTTGAATTGTGCATGAAGCAAACGGAGACAATCGATGCCTTCGGGTTTACTGAAACACAAGAAGGCAGGCAACCGTTCCAGCAAAAGCTCAGCTTGTCCGATTTCGTGCCGCATCAACCGTCGTATTGGAAACAAGTGGCGATTCGCATCCGCCGGCACTTGATGGATTGTTAAGCAGAAAACAAAA
>NZ_JAPEHT010000014.1 GCF_028823615.1 Planococcus sp. A6 | reverse complement strand
TGATTTTTTCTTCTTTTTTCGCATTCTGGTCGGATGCCAAGCGTGTTGCCAATTGGCTGGATTCATACCAGAAGTCGTAGTTGCCGACATAGAGCTGGATTTTCCCGAAATCGAGGTCGGCGATATGGGTACATACTTTATTAAGGAAGTGGCGGTCATGCGATACAACGATGACAGTGTTGTCAAAGTTGATCAGGAATTCTTCAAGCCATTGGATGGCTTTCAAATCCAAGTGGTTGGTCGGCTCATCCAGAAGAAGAACATCCGGTTTACCGAATAGAGCTTGTGCCAAAAGAACTTTGACTTTATCGGACCCGGAGAGTTCCGCCATTTTCTTGTCGTGGAGATCCTCGGAAATGCCAAGGCCCTGCAAAAGGATGGCGGCTTCGGATTCAGCTTCCCAGCCGTTCAGTTCCGCGAATTCGCCTTCAAGTTCAGCTGCACGCATGCCGTCCTCGTCAGAGAAGTCTTCTTTCATATAAATGGCATTCTTCTCGGACATGACCTCGTAGAGCTTTTTATGGCCCATGATGACTGTCTCAAGAACTGCATATTCTTCGTACTCAAAGTGGTCTTGCTTCAATACGGCGAGGCGTTCGCCAGAGCCCATAGAGACATTGCCGGATTGTGCTTCAAGTTCGCCGGCAAGAATCTTGATGAACGTTGATTTACCGGCGCCGTTCGCTCCGATTAAGCCGTAGCAATTGCCTGGGTTGAACTGGATGTTGACGTCTTCAAATAGTTTGCGGTCGCCAAAACGCAAAGATACATCATTTACTGCTATCATTATTATTCGTCCTCCTAAAATTCACAATATGAATAGTATAACACGAATACGCCCTAAACCGGTAGCGTTCAAAGCCCGTGTCGGCTAAACTAATAAAGGAAAAGCTTTAGCGGCTTTTTCTGCGGAGATAAGCATCCAATTGGCCGAGTTCTTTATTCAGGAGATACTCCATTTGTACATATTCGCGCCTGCCCGGAACATGTTCTGGCGTCAGGCCTTTCATCGAGTAAATAAAGTAATAGCCGCCAATTTGACGGAACAGCACGACAACGTGCGGAAATTCATCAAAAGTGGCTTTAATATTGTATCGTTTTGCATAGCTCCAATTTATGAGCTTCATCCAGCAACCCGCCTTTCCAGTCTTATTTTAAGGGACGGAGCGGCAGGAACACAAGTTTGGTGCTGAGGGATAAGGAGAGAGAAAATATGAGGAGAATTCGAACAAAATCAGCATTGACTGCCGTTATTTTTGCCATTCTTTTAGTGGCACTCAATTTGCGGCCGGCCATTTCTTCGATCGGCCCGATGCTCGAGCCGATTCGCTCGGATCTCATGCTGACCAATGGACAAGTCAGTTTATTGACCGCTGTGCCCGTCCTATGCATGGGGCTATTCGCGCCGTTTGCGATCGTCTTCAACCGGCGTTTCGGCTTGAAGCGTTCCATCGGCTTTTTACTGGTAGTTATCGGCATTTTTACTTTAGGGCGCGGCTTTTGGCCAAGTTATTTCAATTTATTGCTTAGTTCGTTTTTCATCGGCATCGCGATCGCCATTATCGGGCCGATGTTGTCTGCGATGATCAAACGGGATTTCCCGACCCGGACAGCTTCCTTGATCGGGGTCTATTCGTTCGGCATGGGGCTCGGTGCGACACTAGCCGCAGGATTGACAAGTGTCGTCTATGCCGCTTCTGGATGGCCGGCGGGGCTTGCGGTTTGGTCAGGCTTGGCACTCGCCGCACTTATCGTATGGTTGAGAATGCCTGAAGTGGACGCAAAGTCAGAACAACTGCCGGATGATTCATTGCCGATCAGCGGAAGCCCGTGGAAAAATGTGAAGGCTTGGTATATGCTTTTGTTCTTCGGCTTCCAATCTGCTTTCTTTTTCTCGATGCTGACATGGCTCGCGCCCATTGCGATCGACAAGGGCTTGAGCGTGCTGTCGGCAGGAGCGGTCGTTACCGTCATGACGGCGGTGCAGATTATCTGCAATATTTCGATCCCGCTGCTATTCAGCCGTTATCCGAATCGCTTCCTGTGGGTATTGTCAGTGCTTGCGTTCGGGACTGCCGGCATCCTATTGTTGATGTTTGCAGGAACTTGGTCGGTGTGGCTGGCAGCCGCTTTGATCGGCGTGGCGCTTGGTGGTCTATTCCCGATCGCGTTGCTTTTGCCGCTCGATGCGACGGATTCTGCTGACGAAGCCAATAGTTGGGCTGCCATGACCCAGTCCGGCGGTTATTTAATTTCGGCATTCATGCCTTTTATCATCGGAGTGGTTTATGACCAGACAGGAAACCACGATATTAGTTTATGGTTGTTCTTGGCATTCGTCTTTTTCATGATCTTTTTTGCTTACTTGCTCAATCGAGAGCCTTAATGGTTTGTTTATTGGGCGGGGCCAGCGCCATCCATGAAAAATAAAGCGACAAAAGCGGGAACAGGATTGCCCATGAAGCAATCATCATCGGGGGGATCTCCGCCTCTGGAAGGATAGTTGAGAAATACCAATAATTCAGTTCAAGCGCTGTAATGAGCGTGATGAGGGGCCCGATGAATATCCGGCTGGCTAGGATAGCGGATGCGACGCCAAGCAGAATGACAAACGGCGGAAAAAGAATTAATTGCACGAAAAAGATGTCCAATGTGCTGAGCCATTTCATAGGGAAGCCTCCTGTTTAACGCAGTATGGCGGGAATACCCGCGTATCCTGATTTTAAACTAAGTGAATAATCTGTCAATGAAAAATATGGAAGCCATGTGGAGCGTGAAAATGATTTAGATTTTTTCACAGTTTTATACAACTAGAAAAAGCCGGCGCATTAGGCGTCGGCTTTCTTCCACACAGCAGTTAAAAACTCATCGCGACCGGATTCGGCGCGGTCCTGGGCATAATGTTCAGGATTTTTCAGGTAGAAATCCTGGTGATAGTCTTCTGCCGGATAGAAAGGCTCAGCATCTTGGATCTCAGTGATGACCGGCTTATCGAAACGGCCGCTTGCGTCGAGCTGTTTTCTGGAAGCAAGCGCCATTTGCCGCTGCGCTTCATTGTGGACGAAAATAGCCGGGCGATAGGAAGCCCCGCGGTCTTGGAACTGGCCGTCATTATCGGTTGGGTCGATTTGCTGCCAAAAAATTTCCAGTAACTGTTCGTACGGGAAGACCGCTGGATCGAAAGTGATTTCGACCGCTTCCAAATGGCCGGAATAGCCGTTTTTCACTTGCTCGTATGAAGGATTCGCCAAATGGCCGCCTGTATATCCAGAAACC
Organism: Planococcus sp. A6; assembly: GCF_028823615.1. Classification (GTDB taxonomy): domain Bacteria; phylum Bacillota; class Bacilli; order Bacillales_A; family Planococcaceae; genus Planococcus. The sequence goes on along the minus strand of NZ_JAPEHT010000014.1, from coordinate 37,254 downwards.
ACGGATTCAATGCCATCGAATTGATCGAAAGGCTTGACCATACACCAAAAACAGCCGCCAGCGAATGTTGCTTTTTCAAACATCGGATTGCCTCCCTCTATTTATTAAACTGGCAGCCACCATCCCTATACAATGCACGCAGCTTTGGGCATCAGCCAGCTGGATGTTTGACTGGGGATGGGGAATAGCGCCTGAGAATAAGAAGAATTTTACCACTCCAGCCTAGCACAGACAATAAAAACGTGTTGTAAGGGGAAACCTTGCTTCATTCATGTGCGTCTAATCAATTGCTACAGCTCAGAAAGGAATGTAAACATCATGGAAGAACAATACGAAACGAGGCAGACCAGAAAACGCAAACGTTTCCGCCCGAGAGGCAAACTTTTCTTATTATTGATCATTTTATTGCTCGGTGCGGGAATTTACTTTTTCATCCAATACCAACAGGGGCAGAACATAGCCGGTGAAACCGAAATTGAACCAGAACCATTTTCAGGAGACGAAGACAACAGCGGGTACCAGAATATCCTCGTGCTCGGTGTGGATTCGCGTGGGGAAGAGCAGTCCCGTACGGATACGATGATGATGGTGACTCACGACCGTGAAAACAATGAAGTGAAGATTACGTCGTTTATGCGAGATATTTATGCGGATATTCCTGGCTACCAATCCTATAAATTGAATACCGCGTATTATTTGGGAGGTGTCGACTTGCTGGCATCGACATTGCGTGAAATGTTTGGCGTCGAAATCCACAATTACGCGCTGGTCGACTTCAAGAGCTTTGAAACGCTCGTCGATATCGCAGCGCCAGGCGGTGTTGAAATCGACGTTGAAAAAGAAATGTCCGAGAAAATCGGCGTGACGTTGTCTCCTGGCGTCCAGCAGTTGAACGGCCAGGAATTGCTAGGCTACGCGCGTTTCCGTTCGGATAATGAAGGCGACTTCGGCCGTGTGCGCCGTCAGCAGCAAGTAATTGCCGCATTGAAAGATGAATTGATCAGCGTATCGTCAATCCCGAAACTGCCAAAACTAGCAGGCGCGGCACAAGGCTATGTGCAGACCGATATGCCTTTGGTCGACCAAATCAAATTGGCGACACAGCTCGGAACCGGCGGCAGCGGGGAAATCGAACGCTTGACGATTCCAGTGGAAGGCGGCTATAGCTATGCGAATTATCCGCAAGCGGGCTCTGTCCTGGAAATTGATATAGAGCAAAACCGCCGTGCGCTGGAAGAATTTTTGTCTCAGCCACTCAACTAATTTTTCAGATAATATGGTAAACTACAGGTAGAAGCCTGTATAAAGAAGGGGATCGCCATGCCGCCAGATGACAATAGACCGCCGTTTTTCGCTACCAACTATATCCGCTTTCTGGGCGGAAGGAATACGTTCTTTACTTTATTGATTTTAATTTTAATCGGGCTTGTCGTGTTCATCTTCAGGGAAGTGTCGTTCATCTTCAACCCACTCAATGTATTCATGAAAACGGTCGTCTTGCCGGTCGTCCTGGCGCTTATCCTATTTTATTTGCTGCGGCCGGTGTTGCGGTTGCTGGAACGGTTCAAGATCCCGAGAATTTGGGGCATTCTCATTATCTTCCTTGGGGGCATCGGGCTCTTGACGTTGTTGAGCGTCCTTGTGTTTCCATTTTTAAGGGACCAGTTCCAGAACTTGATCGAGGAATTTCCGGATTATTTCATGCGCTTATTGAATAATATCGACCAGTTCTTGCGCAATTCCTTTGTCGGTGATTATTACCGGGATTCAAGCTTCAATATCGAAGCGTTGATTGCCACTTTGCCGACCAGCATCGCGGATACATTGCAAGCGACAGTGACAGGCATCATTTCGCGCGTCACCAGCTGGATTTCAACCATTACGGGCGTTATCTTGTCGATTGTCATCGTTCCGTTTATCCTGTTCTATTTATTGAAAGATGGCGATAAGCTCCCGGACTATTTCCTGAAACTGTTGCCGCCGAGGTTCCGCGACGATACAAGAGAAGTTTTAAAGGATGCAGACAAGCAATTGGGGGCCTATATTCAAGGCCAGCTCATCGTGGCATTCTGCATCGGCGTAATGGTCTATATCGGCTTTTTGATCATCGGCATGGATTATGCGCTGCTGCTTGGCGCCTTGGCGATGGTGACCAGTATCGTTCCTTATATCGGTCCAGCAATCGCGATTACGCCCGCTGCGATCATTGCGCTTGTTACCTCGCCGTTCATGCTCGTGAAACTGGCGATTGTGTGGACCGTCGTGCAGCTGGTGGAGGGTAATTTGATCTCGCCGCAAGTAATGGGCAAGACGATGTACATCCATCCTGTCACGATCATTTTCGTCCTATTGACGGCAGGCTCCTTGTTTGGCGTCGTCGGGGTCATTTTGGGGATCCCGATGTATGCGTTGCTGCGGGTCATCGTCAGCCATCTGTACAAGTTGTTCAAACGGCGTTATAACCGCTATGAGACAGACTTGGATAAACAATACGATTACACTGAGCTTTAAGAGTGCCGTTTAGAGGTAAGGAAAAAGTGGTATGGAGAATTATCAAATTTTGGGGGTATAGATTTTTATGAAATTCAAAGACTTTTTATCTTCGATCGGCATTGGTTCGATCAAAGTGGACACTGTAGTGGAAAGGCCGCATCTTGAAGAAGGCGAAACATTGAATGGGACCGTCTATTTGGATGGAGGAAGCGGCGATCAGGAAATCGATTATATCGAACTGCAAGTGATTCGCTTAGTGGAAGATTACCGGGAGGACAGTGATTTCGACTTTTATGAAACGCCAGTTGCCAAACAGAGTTTGGAATTTGCGGGATCGGTAAAATCGAAGAACACCGTCATGCAGCAATTTGAAATTGTCCCGGATGAGCGATGGGTACTGGAGAACGTGAATGCCAAATTGATCTTGCGGACCATTGTCCACGTCAAAAACGGCGTCGATGTACAGGATGAGGACGAAATCACTTACGGCAAAATCGACAGTTAAAAATCTTTGATGATAATCTTATTATGTTAACCAAAACAACACTCCCAGCAGAGAACGATCCAACTGCGGGGTGTTGTTTTTGTATGGCCAACATTTAGGGTCACAAGGTAATTTATTCTTTAAGAAAAATTTTCAGCGCCCGTTTTATGTGAAGGACTGTTGATGCTCATGGAAACGGTCATCACGAGGTGGGGATATTGAGCGGAGCGCGCGCTCGAAAAGCACGTTTCGTAAAAAGAGAAGACCTCATGGATATCCCCGTGAATGCCGCTAGCGTAGTGCATGGAATCGTTCCATACACCGAACTCTTTTGCACGTTCCACTTCGCGGTAGATGACATCCATATAGTCGGGGTTGTTCATCGGGTAAAGCGCGAATTGGGATGAAACATATTGCTTGCTGCTGTCTTGGTTTGCCGGTTCATCCGGCGCCTCCAAATACACATTACCCGCGGTATCTCCAGGACATCCAGCTGATAAGGTGCCGGACAGGGCGATATGTTCCTTTGTCTTCGCCGCATGAAGAGTGAGCGCCTTCGCAACATTGAAGACATGCTGTTGTTTGCCCCGGATGACGGTGGAGACATCATCGGTTTGCATCCACACATTGGATGTGTCGGTGTCCTTTAACGCGCTTTTGATGATCTTGATAAAATTGCCGCTCATCGGATGCAAGGAAAAGCGAAATCCGACGATTGGACTGGTGCCGCATGAAGTTGGTTCCATTTAGAATCCCTCCTAAAAATATGCACAAAAAAGCCACATCCGTAAAGATGCAGCCACTTTACCTTACTTCGTAGTCATGTCGGAAAGTCACCGCACTTCCTCACGCAGGTCCTAACCTGATCGAGTCATAAGGGATCGGAGCGAAAGCTCTCATCTCAGCAAAACATGCACCCCTAGTGCAGAAAAACGGTATGCGGTTTTAAGTGTCGGGTTTGCCCGATGGCTAAAGTCTAAGCCAAATGCTTTTCCAAGTAAAGGGATTCTACTATTTTCATCGACAATAAGAAAATAATCGTTGTGGTGAATACTCCCTAAAAAATCGGGTAAACCTAAAGCAGACAAGCATTTGAGGAGGAATCCAATTATTATGGCATCAACCAAAAAATTCCGTGTCGTTTATCATTTCGGCGCAGGCGTCGAAGCGGTCAGCACCGTCGAAGCCGATACCCCGAAGCAAGCAGTCAGCAGTCTGGATGCGGATGATTTCCGCGAATTTATCGGCGATAACGATACGTATTACCAATTCAAGATGGACGAAGTCAAAATGGTCAGTGTTACTGAAGTCACAGACGGGCAATGATCGATCTGACAAGCGCAATAGAGAAAATCCCCTGCCGATGAAAAGGCAGGGGATTTTTTTGATTTATGTTCCGCAATAGGTCTGGTATGGAGGCGTCGAAGGCGGTGGAGGGGCCGTATAGGGCTGCTGTTCTTCGGAATGGGCATATGGATTTCGAAGGATATCCAAAAGCTTTTCCATCACTTCATAATCGCCTTGCGCTGCCGCTTCCAGTGCCGCTTCCACGCGGTGGTTGCGCGGGATGACAGCCGGATTTCGGCTTTTCATCAATTCCAGGATTTCTTGTGCGGAGCGGCCTTCTTGCTGCTGACGGGCTTTGTAACGACTATGCCAATCTTTAAAAGCCGCGTCGTTTGCCAGTTGGGGCTCTTCCACTGCTTCGAAGGTCAAGAAACGGAATGTATTGGTATAATCCGCTTGCTTGTCGTGCATCAATGCCAGCAAGTCATCGATTAATTGTTCATCTCCTGGCGCTACGGTAAACAAGCCCAGTTTTTCGCGCATGCCTGCTAAATACAATTGTTTTTCTGAACTTACATATTCCTCAAGCGCTCCTTGGAGAGACGACAAGGCCTGTTTTTCCGGAATCTCATCTAAAAGAGGAAACAGAGACTCTGCAAAACGCGCTAAATTCCACCCTCCGATGAGCGGCTGATTGCGATAAGCATAACGACCGCCAGCATCAATCGAGCTGAATACCGCGGATTCATCGTAGCGGTCCAGAAAAGCGCATGGGCCGTAGTCGATCGTTTCGCCGCTGATCGCCATATTGTCCGTATTCATGACGCCGTGGACAAAACCGGCGAGCTGCCATTTCGCGATGAGTGAAGCTTGCCGCTGCGCTGTCTGGCGGAATAATTCGATATAGCGGTCTGGCCCGGTGATGTCTGGGAAATGCCGTTCGATCGTATAATCCGCCAAAGCTTTCAAATCTTCAGTCGAACGGTATTTCGCTGCGAATTGAAAAGTGCCGACACGGATATGGCTTGAGGCCACCCGCGTCAGGATCGCTCCAGGCTCTGCAGAGTAGCGCTGGATCTTTTCTCCTGTCAACACGACTGCAAGGCTTCTGCTCGTTGGAATCCCGAGCGCATGCATGCTTTCGCTGATAATGTATTCCCGCAGCATGGGCCCGAGTGCCGCACGGCCGTCTCCGCTTCTGGAAAAAGGCGTGATGCCGGCGCCTTTTAATTGGATATCGAAAATCTCGCCATCCGGTGTTTGCTGTTCGCCGATTAAGATGGCACGGCCGTCGCCGAGCATCGTAAATTGGCCGAATTGATGGCCGGCATAGGCTTGGGCGAGCGGGAAGCTGCCTTCAGGAAATTGATTGCCTGCAAATATCTGCAGTGATTCAGGGCTGTCTAGCCGTGCTGGGTCCAGGCCAAGTGATTTTGCCAATGCTCGGTTTGCGATAACCAATTTAGGCGATGAAACCGGATTGGCCTCCATCGGGGCATATAAAGTTTTCGGCAGGCCTGCATAACTATTCTGCAGTTTCCAGCCGGTTTCTGTGTAATTCATGGGAGCGCCTCCTATCTACAAGTTGTGGGGCATGTCTTTATATTATTATAGCCGTAATGAAATCCTTGAAACAACCATAGCGGGCTGGCTCGTGCAAATAGAAAAGCTTGAGCCATACACCCAATTGAAGGGGAGGCTCAAGCTTGTGCTAATCGATTTAACGTTCTTCAACCGGCACGTAAGTCTGCATGCCAGGCCCGATGTATTCCGCACGCGGGCGGATCAGGCGGTTGTTCGAGTATTGTTCCAGGATGTGCGCGAGCCAGCCCGACGCACGGGAGACCGCGAAGATCGGCGTGAACAAATCATGCTCGATGTTCAAGGAATGGTAGACCGAAGCCGAATAGAAATCGACGTTTGGCGGAAGCGGTTTGGCGCTTGTCACCATTTCTTCAATCTTGACGGACATGTCGTACCATTTCGATTCGCCGCGAAGCTCAGTGAGCTTTTTCGACATTTCACGCAAGTGCTTCGCACGCGGATCGCCTTGTTGATAGACGCGGTGGCCGAAGCCCATGATTTTTTCCTTGTTCGCCAGTTTTTCGTTGATGACCGGCTCGACGTTGTCGACGGATCCGATTTCTGTGAGCATCTTCATGACTTGCTCGTTGGCGCCGCCATGAAGCGGTCCTTTCAAGGCGCCGATCGCTGCCGTCACGCCAGAATAAACGTCGGACAATGTCGCCACTGCCACACGTGCCGTGAACGTCGATGCGTTCAGTTCGTGGTCCGCGTGCAAGACAAGCGCTTTGTTGAACGCTTCGACTTCGATGTCTTTTGGCTCCTCGCCAGACAGCATGTACAGGAAGTTCGCTGCGAAGCTGTAATCCGTTTTCGGCTGGATCGGTTCTTTGCCGGCGCGGATGCGGCCGAATGCCGTCACGAGCGTCGAGATCTTCGCCTGGATTTTGATGGCTTTGCGGTAGTTCGCCGCCGGTTCCATCACTTCTGCTTCTTCGTCGAAGAGGCCGAGCATGGAGACCGCTGTACGCAGTGCCGCCATCGGATGGACGTGTTTGATGTCGTATGTCTTGAAGTGGTCGAGCACCGCTTGCGGCACCGCCATGTTGTCAGCGAGCTGTTGTTTTAGCTCCGCGAGTTCATCTGCTTTTGGCAAACGTTGGTGCCAAAGCAGGTAGATCACTTCTTCGAAGCTGGCGTTGTCCGCCAGATCGTCGATGTTGTAGCCGACGTATGTAAGTGTGTCATCGATGATCGAGCTGATCGCCGATTGAGTTGCGACTACACCTTCTAAACCTTTTGTTGTTGCTGTCATAAAAAAATCTCTCCTTTTTGATCATTCTGGTTGCCGGTCGGGGACTTTAAGTGCCGCTTTTTAAAGCGCTTTCATCTAGTTTCAAAAAATAAAAACCTGCCCTTTGACGACTGAATTTAACTGATTATTATGTAAGTTTACAGGAAATAAGCAAACAGCAGGGGTTGATGAGCTGAAACACGGAAAAACGGCTTGAGGCAGTTAATTGATAGTTTGAAAGAGTGAATGCTTAAAAATTTCTGCATCAAATGATACAGTTAAGCTTATGGAGAGTTCAAGCGTGCCAGCGCGTGCGATCACTCCGTTTAGCCACGGGAATGTTTATATTTCACGGAAAAAGGGAAAAAGCTCTTGCTTGTGTTTTTGAAAAGCTTTTTCTTATAATAGGGCTAACCAATTGAGTATGGAAATGACTTGAAAAATGGCGAAAGATGGACATACACAGAAGGAGTTAAACCATTGAAAACTACGGAACAAGGGATCCGCTATATCGAATTGATGGATGGAGAGCCGAAAATGGACATTCCGGCTATGGTGAAAAAAGCGAAAACAGCATATAAACCATTTAATTTCAAAGATAAAATTGAACTTCTTTTCTTTTACAATGAACGCAAAGATTTCAGCCATGCGATCTTCACTGAATACGGCATCATCGACGATGAGTTTGACGGCAAGAAAGCCGTCCATCATCCGTTTGGCGTCAAAAGCATCATTGGCATCGAAATATCGGGAAATGACTCAATTCCTTTGATTGCCTTTGTCCTGGGCCAGGCGATCGAGCATTTTAAACAGAATATGGACATCCGGCGGCACGCCGAATGGCAGGAGTTGGATAAAAGCGACAGTTACCAATGTTGGCAAACATATTTCTGCCAAGTCCATAGTTCAGTAATCCGGCACGGGCTGGAAGGATCAGCGGATATGTTTTTGAGAAGCTTGCCGTTTGTCTTGGCGAAAAAGGAAGAAAGTTTTTCTACCCCATACATTACAGGCACATTCCGCCATTTGATCCATACCTTAAGTGAGCTGTATGTCATGAGGCAAGCGGGTGATACAGAACAGGTGGATGATTTTATGAAAACGATCGGAGAACTCACCGAGCCGGCTTTTATGGAAATCTATGAGAAGCTTTACGCCGAACTGGCGGAATACCTGGAAACGCTTGGCATCAAATACAACGAAGTACATGATTGTGAGATTTTCAACGTTATCGAGCAGCGTAAAAATCAATTTGCGGTTTTATATGGCTGATTTTCCTTTCTATACTTTGAAACCGTTCAGTAATCCCATGATAGTTCAACTTTTAAAGAAGCCTTCGCAGCAGCGTAGGCTTCTTTTTTCATTGAAAGGATATTCAGAAAAATCAAAATGGGGGGTAGCATTTCATAAGGCAAGTACGGTACACTTTCTATTAACGGAATGATTAAGGTTTATTTCCTTAAATACGAAAAGCAGGTGACAGCCATGAAACAACAAGCAGAAGAATTATTTGAAGAAATACGTGCGTTCCGCCGGGATCTCCACGAACAGCCTGAACTAAGCGGAGAAGAAATGGAAACTTCGAAAAAAATACAAGAAAAGCTCGATGAATATGGCATCCATTACTTTACTGGATATGCGAAAACGGGTGTACTGGCCGTCATTGAAGGGGGCAAGCCCGGGAAAACGGTCGGTTTACGCGCCGATATTGACGCCTTGCCGATTACGGAGAAAGCAAACGTTCCGTTTAAATCCAAAGTCGATGGAAAAATGCATGCATGCGGCCATGATGCACATACAGCGATGCTATTGGGAGTGGGGAAATTGCTCCAGCAACAAAAAGATGAAATCGCAGGTACGGTATTGCTCATTTTCCAACCAGCCGAAGAAAATGCGCCGACTGGAGGAGCAGAGCAAATGATGGCAGACGGCGTGTTCGATCGATACCAGCCGGATGTCATATTGGCACAGCACGTATGGCCTGGACTTCCTGCCGGTCAAGTCGGCGTCATTGATGGGGCGATCATGGGGAACTCTGATCGGTTCCACGTCACGATCCACGGGTCAGGCGGCCATGCATCGATGCCGCATCAAACAATTGATGCCATCGTCATCGCCAACCAGGTGATGTCGGCCATCCAGACCATTATTAGCCGAAACGCCAACCCGATGGACTCTGGCGTCATCACGATCGGAAAAATTTCGGGAGGCTACCGCTATAATGTCGTGGCAGACAGTGTGGTATTGGAAGGCACAATCCGTTCATTATCAGACGAAACAAAGAAATTATTGAAAAAACGATTCCACGAAGTCGTCAAAGGCACCGCCGAAATGATGGGTGGCTCGTGTGAAATCGAATATTCAGATGGATATCCCGCTACGGTCAATACGAAACGCTGGGCTGAAGTGGTCCGTGACTCTGCCACAAAGCAATTGGGCGCGGAAGGTGTTCCTGAAGTGATCGGCAGCATGGCAGGGGAAGATTTCGGGCGCTTCTTGAAAAAATACGAAGGCGTTTACTACTGGCTCGGCACATCAGTCGGAGAGACCCAAAAGCCCCTTCATGACCCGGGCTTTATGATCGATGAACAAGCATTGTCGATCGGGACCGGCCTGATGGCTCAGGCGGCGCTTGATGTACTCGCGGAATTGAATAACTAGGAGGAATGGACATGGCAGATGCTATCGAGCGGTTTATGGAAGAAATCGAACCGCATCTTATCAAACAACGGCGCAAACGGCATCAATATCCCGAAATTGGATTTGCGGAATATGTGACGACTTATGAGTTAAGCGATCAATTGGCTGGTAAAGGCTTTGAATTGTTTTATGGCACCGATTTTTTAACGAGCGATGAACGAATGGGCGTGCCGGACGTGCAATTTTTGAAACAGCAGGAACAACGCGCACTCGACTATGGCATCCCGCTTGATTTTTTGGAGCGGATGAAAGGTGGGCATACCGGGCTTGCTGCTGTACTCGATACCGGGAAGCCAGGGCCGAATTTCGCTTATCGCTTTGATATCGATGCCTTGCCGATCGAAGAAGACGATACTTCAGGCCATGTTCCGGCTAAGAAAGCATTCCGCTCAGATGTCCCCGGCATGATGCATGCCTGCGGCCACGATGGCCATGCCGCAATCGGGCTCGGGCTGGCCGAATACCTATCAAAACAAAAAAACCATCTTCGGGGCAAATACACGATTATTTTCCAGCCAGCCGAAGAAGGCGGCAGAGGGGCGAAGGCTGTTGTCGATAAAGGTTGGTTGGACGATGCCGATTATTTCCTGAGCGGCCATGTCGGTATACATAATTTGCCGTCTGGGACCGTCGCAGCAGCTACATCAAAGTTTTTGGCAAGTTCCAAAATCAATGCGAAATTCAACGGCAAATCGGCGCATTCCGGATTAGAGCCGAACGCAGGGCGCAATGCTTTGCTCGCAGCGGCATCCGCCACCATGAATTTGCACGGCATTGCGCGCCATAAAGACGGGGCGACGCGCGTCAATGTCGGCACCTTGCACGCGGGATCGGGACGCAATATCATCGCCGATCGAGCGTTGATGGAAATCGAGACGCGGGGCGAGACCAACGAGTTGGATGAATACATGCAGGAAAATGCATTGCGCATCCTACAGGCGAGTGCAGCGATGTTTGATGTTGAACTGGAAATCGAGCATATGGGAAAAGCGATTTCTGCTGACGCAGATCTCGAGTTCGCCGCCATCGTGGAACGTGCCTGCGCCGCGTCTAAATTGAACATTGTGCCGTATTTGTCGATCGGCGCCTCCGAGGATGTCACTTATATGATGGAACGCGTCCGTGAATACGGCGGCAAAGCGACATTTATGATTTTTGCCAGTCCATTGCCGGCCGGTCATCACCACCCGCGTTTTGATTACGAGGAACAGGCATTGACGGCAGGGTTGGAAACATTGATCCGGACGACCGATCATTTGCTGAAGGAGGACGAAACCCGTGAATAACTGGCTGGTTGAGCAATTGCAACGGATGAATTTAAGCGATGTACTGGTCCAGCCGCAAGGGTTTACGCGGGAAGGCTATACAACGGAAGAAACAGCGGCTATCGAAGTCTTTAAAGCGATTGCCGAAGAACTGGGGCTCGCTGTTACAGAAGACGCCGCAGGAAATGCCATCGCCCGCTGGAATGTTGCGGGCGGGCATGCAGCAGTAGCAACAGGGTCCCACCTCGACACTGTGCCAAACGGCGGCGCGTTCGACGGGGGAGCAGGCGTCGTATGCGGGCTCGGGGCCATCAAGATGTTGAAGGAAGCCGATTTTAAACCGCAGCGCCCGATCGAAGTCATTTGCTTCCGTTCGGAAGAATCGTCGCGTTTTGGGGTCTCGACAATCGGCAGCAAAGCAATGAGCGGAATATTGGATCCGTCCATCGGTACACTGGAAGACCAACACGGCATCACGCTCGCGCAAGCGGTCGAAAGCCAAGGGTTTGTATGGCAAGACCTGGTGAATGCGAAGCGTTCGAAACACGAATTACAATGCTTTGTCGAGCTGCATATCGAACAAGGGATGCATATCGTCAATCATGAAAAAGATTATGGGGTCGTCAAAGGCGTCGCTTGCCCGGTGCGTTTAGCGGTCACGTTCAATGGAAAAGCGGGACATACAGGGACGACACCGATGGGCCAAAGGCAAGACGCGCTGGCAGCTGCCGCGCCGTTCATTTCGTTCGTCCAGGAGACGGCGCTTCAAATGAACGATGCTTACGACAAATCATTGGTGGCGACCGTGTCGACCTTGACATCATCGCCGAATTCAATGAATGTCATTCCCCAAACGGTCACGGCAGGCGTCGATATCCGCAGTGTGGATGATTCACTGAAAAAGAAGATGGCAGATGCCATACAGAGCGAAGTGAAGCGCATTGAAGAAACGACAGGCGTAAAGATCGATATCGAAGTGCTCGTTGACAATCCATCCGTGTTGCTCGATGACGGAATCGCCCAGCAATTGGTCGATGCCGGCGACCACGAGGCCTATTTGGCGCATCGGATGGACAGCGGCGCAGGTCATGATGTCATGAACATGGCGCAAGCTTGGCCAAGCGGCTTGCTGTTTATCCCTTGCCAGGATGGGCTGAGCCATCACCCTGACGAATTTGCCACTGCTGAAGATTTGAAGATGGGCGTCGAATTATTGTCCCGCTTCTTGATGGAGGCCACTGCAAATGAGAGAGATTGTTAAAGTTGGGCTGATCGGGCCGAACGATTCGGTTAATGAAACGATGAAAGCAGCTGGCAGCTTAGAAGGCATCGAGCTCATCCCCTTCATTTACCAGCACACGGAAGAAACGAAAAACATCATCAACCAACATTCAGCACGCATAGGCCATTGGCTCTTTTCAGGACCGGCGCCTTATCATTTTGCGCTGAAAGAAAAATTAATCGATGCGGATCATGCGGATTATATCCTGCTGCACGGGTCAAGTCTGCTCGGAACGATGCTCGATGCCTTTATGCAAGAAGGCGCTGTGTTATCGAGCATCAGCGTCGATTCGGTTCCGCGCCGCGAAGTGCTGAAAATGCTCAAGGATTTTGATCTGGAAAAATTGGAGATCCATACCGCGCCGGAGCTCGGCTATATCCCAGCAGAAGAATTGATCGATTACCACGAGAAACTGTACCGCTCCGGGCACATTCAAGCAGCGCTCACTTGCGTACACGCCGCCTATAGCGGCTTGAAGGAGCGCGGTGTGCCAGTATACCGGATTAGCGTATCGGAACTGGCCGCCCACCGCGCGATTTCAGTCATCAAGGAAAGAAGCCTGTCGGATTTGTACCGCATGAAGCAATTGGCGATGATTGGCATCGAAATCATCTACCCGAGCCAAGCGCAGCAACGCAAGACGCCGTTCAAGATTGAACGCCAGGAACTGGCGATGAACCGGGTGCTCATCGATTTTGCCGAAGAAGTCAAAGGCTCAAAAGTCGGGATGGGCAATGGCATTTACTTCATCTATACGACTCGCGGAGAATTGGAACTTTACAGCAAATCCCACCATCCGGAAGAGCTGAAAGAAGAGATTTTTGCCAACAGCAAGTTCCAGGTGCGGATCGGCATCGGCTATGGCCGGACCGTCACGGACTCGGAGCAGAATGTCCGCTTGGCGCTTGACTACGCCCGAGAAAAAGAGAACGGCGTGGTCATCAATATCGACGAAGGTGGAAAAGTCACGGAAATCAACTCATCAGGCGAGCGTCTCCGCTACAGCCGCCGCAGCTCCGAATCGAAGTGGCAGGAAGCGCTGAACGGTGCAGCGATCAGCCAGACCGTCATTTCCCGCATTGAATCATTGTCCCACCATTACGCGAAAGTTGAACTTACCGCGTTGGAATTATCGCAATGGATGAACAGCACAGAACGCAATGCGCGCAGGATCTTAACGGAGCTCGAGAACATCGGCCTCGCGGAAGTGGCAGGAGAAGAAGCCGGGCGTCGCGGCCGGCCGCGGAAATTGTACCGTTTGTTATTCGGGGCATAAAACGAAAAGGGAGGAATGGGAATGGCAACACCGACAGAACAACAAGACAAAAAAGGATTTTTGAATTTTATTGAAAAGTGGGGCAACCGCTTGCCCGATCCATTCTTCATTTTTGTATACTTAGCAGTTTTTGTCGTTTTGCTGTCCTGGCTGGTCAGTTCACTCGGGACGACCGTTGTCCATCCGGGAACGGGCGAGGAACTGGCGATTCAAAGCATCGTTTCAGGGGAAGGGATCCGTTATATCCTGGCAGAGACGATCAATAACTTCACCGGCTTTGCGCCACTCGGGCTCGTGCTCGTCATGATGCTCGGGATCGGTTTGGCTGAACGAGTCGGGCTGATGGAGACCGCCATCAAAAAATCCATCTTGAATGCACCGAAATCACTGATCACTTACGCGGTCATTTTCACGGGCATCATGGGGAACTTGGCTTCAGACGCTGCCTTTATCTTGGTGCCGCCGCTTGCGGCAATGGTCTTCGCTTCTGTCGGGAGGCATCCGCTCGCAGGACTTGCGGCAGGTTTTGCCGGAACCGGCGCAGGATTCACCGCGAATATCCTGATTACCGGTACAGACGCACTGCTATCCGGGATTTCCACAGAAGCTGCGAGAGCCATCGATGATACTATGGTCGTAACGCCGGTCGATAACTGGTATTTCATGAGTGCATCGGTCATAGTCATGGCAATTGTCGGGGCGATCATTACCGAAAAATTGGTCGAACCGCGCCTTGGTACATACACAGGCAAAGCCGATAATTCATTTGAACCGGTGACGAAACAGGAAAACAAAGGCTTATTGAATGCCGTGATTGCAGGTGCCGTTTACATCGGCTTGATCGCTTTGCTGCTGTTCTTCCCAGGCTCGCCTGTCCGAAACGAAGACGGCGGCATCATCCCGTCGCCATTCCTATCTGGCATCGTGCCGATCATCCTGTTCTTCTTCATTACAGTGGCTGTCGCATACGGCATCACGGTCAAGAAAATCACTGAATCTAAAGATATTCCCGCTTATATGGGAGATGCCATCAAGGACATGTCCGGTTATATCGTCTTGATCTTTGCCGCAGCCCAGTTTATCAGTTATTTTAACTGGAGCAACCTGGGCATCTGGCTCGCCGTCAACAGCGCGGAATTCTTGACGAGCATCAATATGACGGGCTTGCCGGTCATGGTCGGTTTCAGCGTCCTTGCAGCCCTTTTGAATCTATTGATTTTCAGCGGCTCCGCACAATGGGCGTTGATGGCGCCGATCTTCATCCCGATGTTCATGCTGCTGGATTACCATCCGGCATTTGTCCAGTTGGCATTCCGCATTGCGGATTCATCGACGAACATCATTACGCCGCTCAATCCGTATATTTTGATTGTGCTCGCCTTCATGCGCGAATACGACAAAAAAGCGGGACTCGGCACCTTGATTTCCTTGATGTTGCCGTACAGTCTCATCTTCTTCGGGGTATGGCTGGTCATGATGATCATCTTTGCATTGACTGGGCTGCCAATCGGCCCTGGGATCAGCTTGCGTATGTAAAAGAAAAAATCCGCCTTTTTGCAGGCGGATTTTTTTAAAAAGCCAGGACTCGAGAAGGTGAATAGGCAGGGACTTACGTGGCGCGGATTAAGAAAAACCGCTTATTTAAAAAGTTTTTTCCATTTGTTAATAGTTTGTTCATAGTTGCCCTGTATACTGGTCTAGGAAGTCATCCGAGTGGAGGGTGTGTCGAATGAACCGTCAATCCAATCAAATGAAGCATTTAAAAAGGATGTTAGATGAATCGTATGAAGCGTGCAGAAAAACCACGACGCCATCGTTTCCGAACTGCGAAAACAAGGCGTCAATGCTTCGCTATGCAAAAAGCCAACAATTCTTCAACCGTCTGTCTAACCTGTACGCGACCCGAATTGCCGCTAATGAACTTGAAATGACCAACAAAAAAGCTGTCCCTGCTGCCGATTCGGCAGAGGGGCAGCTTTTTCAGTTAATAGCTAAGCCCTTTTTCGTAAAGCCACATTTTTAAGCTCCCGAATGAAGGGAAGGAGATGGATTCGCCAGTTTCAGGATGTTCGGCGCGGACGATGATGTCCAATTCGTTCGGTGTAAAAGACCAGCCTTCTTCCATAAGGGAACGCACTACTTTCACCATCATGCTCGAACCTTTAATCGTACCCATTTCCATCGCTATCATCTCCTTCAGTAATATCTCCCATTATAACAGGGAAATCATTATGAGTAGTACACATATGCTTTCTGTAGTATTCCTGTAATCGTATCTTTTTAAACCCATCTTCTGTTCAAAACCTATAAGCAAGCCAAATATGATAAAAACCTAACGCAAGTACTGTGCTGCCGAGTCTGCGACAAGGAATAATGCGGCCGTTTTTGCCGGTGGAGGGGAGTTATGAAAGTTTTCGTCAAACTATTGGGAATTGGTAAAAAACTGGTTGACTTTTTGTGAAAACCCCCTATAATTCACAGTAACAGCACCAATTATAGCGAAGAGTCTCTGGCCTTGTTTAAAATAATCGGCGATCGAGGAGGAAGACTGATGAAGTTCATGCCCAGAAAACGAGAGGATTTCTTCCCGAAACTATTCCAAAGCGATTTGGATTCGGATTTCTTTGACCGATTCTTCAAGGAAAGCAATTACCCACAAGTCGATGTGAAAGAAGCGAACGGTCAGTATGAAGTGGTAGTCGATGTGCCGGGTTTCTCAAAAGATGACATCCACGTCGATTTCAAAGACGGCTACCTGTCAATTAGCGGAAAAAAAGAAGAAAGCTCGGAAACTTCGCAAGACGAAGGCCATTACATCCGTAAAGAACGTTCTTTTGGTTCGTTCAAGCGCAGCTTTTACGTCGGGGATGTCGATGAACAAGCCATTAAAGGAAACTTTAAAGATGGTGTCTTGCAATTAACTGTGCCAAAGCCGGAAGAAAAAGACTCCGGCAATGGCAAACGCATCGAGATCGAGTAAAGAGCCCGGCCAGAGGCTCTTTTTTCATTGAGCTAAGAATAGCATAGAAAAAAGGAGGGGCATATATGGCAAGTAAGGAACAGGCTATCACAGATGAAACGGCCCACAAACTCCAAAAGAGGAATTTCTGGTCCGGCATATTGTTCGGGATCGGCTCGATGGCGTTCATTGATGAAGTAATCTTCCACCAATTGCTTCAATGGCATCATTTCTATGATTTGGCGACACCTCAAATCGGTATTTTTGCAGATGGTTTGTTGAATTCTTTTGCCTGGTTTGCAGCGATCGGCGGGCTCTTCATGTTTGCAGACTTGAGAAGGCGGCAAGCAGTCCGCATGCGGTATTGGATTGCCTCAGTCCTTATGGGTGCAGGGGCTTTCCAGCTGTTTGACGGGATTATTGACCACAAAGTGTTCAGGACCCACCAAGTCCGCTATCAGGTCGAATTGTGGCCTTATGACTTGAGCTGGAATTTGTTTGGCGCTGCTTTGCTTATTGCGGGATTGTTCCTTGCAAAATCCGCCAAGGAAAGGCGGTCCGCATAAAGCGATGATACATCATTACCTCGGCTCCATAGAACCTTGGTTTCAGCTAACAGCGGCGTTATTGCTTGCCTGGGCCCTGATGTTTTACCCGATGCTTTCGATATGGACCAACGAACGTTATAGAAAATGGCCCATGCACCGTTACATATTTTGGTTTGTTGGCGTGATCGCAGCAGGCGCTTCATTAGTCGGTCCTTTAGCGGATGCAGCACACACAAGTTTTGCCACCCATATGACCGGGCATTTGTTGCTCGGCATGCTGGCGCCGTTATTATTGCTGCACGGCAAACCATTGACTTTGGTGATGAGAGGGTTGCCGACCACATCCGCACGGCGCCTGAGCCGCCTATTGAATAGTCGATTCATTGCAGTCGCAAGCCATCCCGCCAGCACCGCTTTATTAAATTTCGGTGGCTTGTTTATTTTGTATAAAACGGATTTATTCGTCTTGATGCATCAATCGACAGCGGTTTACGCTTTGGTCCATATTCATATTTTGTTGGCAGGATATATGTTCACGTGGTCGATTCTATATACCGACCTAACTGCCCATCGGCATTCGTTCCGTTTGCGCGCAGCGGTCTTGATTGTGGCGCTAGCAAGCCATAAAGTGTTGGCGAAATCGCTTTACGCCATGCCACCTGCTGGAATCACGACCAGTGACGGGGAAATGGGAGCGCTGATCATGTACTATGGCGGAGATGTTATCGATCTGGCCCTTATCATCCTTTTTTGCTATAGCTGGTATAAAGCCACCGCCCCTGGTCGAATCGCCCGTGCGGTTTGACAGCCATTTCCTTTCAGGAGATGGCTTTTTAATTGGCCATGATTTGGTTTGTTTGCGGTAGCACCGGGCGAAAACGGCAAAATGATGGTAGAATAGAAGAAAGCAATTGTCAGGAGGCACGTAATGAATAGCTACATCGTCATGCAGGGGGAAACCTATAGAGAAGAAAAACGCCTAGGAATTGTCCGGGCGCCTATGAAAGATAAATCGGGAACCACGCCACATTCGTGGGAGCGGGTAAAATCATTGCAAAAAGGGGACCGGACCTTCCATTACGTCAGGGGGGCACTGATTGCGGTGGGGACCATTCAAGAAGATGCGCGCGAGCAGGCATCAGGTACTGCACAAGCTGAGTGGATTGCGCCTTGTGAATACTTGGAACTGGATGACCCATTGGAAATTGCGTCTTGCATCAAAATAGTGTCAGAACATTTGCCGATCAAGTATTCCGCTTTCCAGCCGGACGGCAACGGCAACTCCGGTTATGTATACCCGTGCAATGAAGCGTTGGCGTTGGTGTTTTTGGAATTATTATCGTCTTCAAAATGGCGCAATATCGAGCAATTGGAATTTGTTTACGACGCTGTGCGTGAAGAGAAATACAATTCTTTAACAGCCTGGATGATGGATTCCGAATACTTGCTGCGGCGAAAGTTCAGAGACTTGAAGAGGCAGTTTAAAACAGTGCAGTTGGAGCGGTGGGGAAATAAATGTGCCCTTTGCAGCCTCGATAATCCTGCATTGTTGAAGGCGGCCTACAGCAAGCCTTGGAAAGACAGCACTGACGCAGAACGGATCAACCCAGCGAATGGGGTGCTATTATGCGCCAATCACGCAGCGCTTTATGAAAGCGGCCAAATTTCCTTTACCGGCGTAGGTACGCTGAGAATGTCAGCAACCATTCAACCACAAGCGAGCCATTATGGTTTGAAGAAAAATATGCGCATCGCAGCGAAGGATTCGAATACGGCTTTTTTCAGATGGCATCGAAATAATTTTTTTGTGGGTGAATAACGAATGTGGCGTGCAGCGATTGCTGCGCGTTTTTTTATTCATTTTTATTCATCCGAGAGGCTTGAATAAAAATCTAGTTACACAAATGTCGTGGATGAATAAATGACTAAGTGGTTGTTTATTGAATAATATTGAATAAAATAATCATCACCAAACTTTATGAATAGATTTATTCGTTTGTAAATATTATAAATCCACCAGAAGTTTTTGGTTACTCGGCGCATCCTTCGAGTCATTCGTCTCTAGTGCTTTTAGAAACTAACCCTGAATATCCTGGTTAAATGTGTTATAGTATATTCAACAAATGAATGAATGGGAAGGGTGACGGGGATGGTATCGACCACAGAAGTTGCAAAGCATGCAGGAGTCTCTCAAACGACGGTGTCCCGTGTGTTGAATCGGCCAGAGCAAGTTAAAAAGGAAACCTACGACAAAGTGATGCAAGCCTTAGCTGAATTGGATTACGGAAATGCGAGCGCCGCTAGTGAACAACCCGCAGAGCCAGAAAAACGTATCGCCGTCCTGTTTGCAGAGGATTGCGCGCCTGCTGAATTCGCCCGTTTGCGCGAATTTACCAAATCGGCACAGGCATCGGGCTACGAGCTGAAGGGCCATGCATTGACTGGCAATGAATCGATGGAAGACAGCAAGGTTTTAGTAAAAGGAGTTGCAGGCGTCATCGGCATCGGCACCCTTCCTGCAGAACTGAAGGAATATTTAAAGGAAACAAGTGCCTTTTTGCAAGCCGAAGAAGCTGCGGATGAAGGGAAACCATTTGACGGGCGTAAAGCGGCATATCTTGCTACCAGCCATCTTGCTGAAAAAGATCACCAGCAAATCGCTTGGGTCGGGGGAGATCTGCCGGATGGCAGCGAAAGGCTTCAAGGATACTATGAAGCTTTGGCCCATCATCAATTGAAGCTGCGCAAAAAACGCATCCATTCGACACAAAGCCCAGCGGATTTCGATGCCATTGCGGCTGAATTGCGTGCGTTTAAAAAACCGACCAGTGCGTTTGTTGCCGCGAGCTATGAAGACGGGCTGCAATTACTCGATTCTTTGAAAAGCGCTGGATTCAAAGTGCCAAAAGACATCAGCATTGTGGTGGTAGGGGAACCGGAAGAAGGAAATGACGCTGAATTGACGGCCGTCAAGCCGCCATCCGCTGCACAGCCATTTACCCAGCAAGTGATGGATTGCTTGCTTCAGCAGATCGAAGGAAGCGAAACGGCGATGCCAGCTGCCGAGGACGAGTTGCAACTTAGCAAGGGCAACACGGTGAAAAAATTTAAAGAACGGCAAAAAAGCAAAGCTTAACCATAAAAAAAGCGTCCGTACAGCAAACTGTACAGGCGCTTTTTAAATTAAAGTTCCTTATGCAAAAACGGGCATTTGCCTTTGACCGGCTCAACATCATCCCCGATGAAGAACTGCTTCCATTCATTGTGTTCAGGGTCGCCAAAATGGCTGATATCCGGATGGGTCGGCAATTCATCCCATTTCTCGACCCGTTCCCGGACCTTATCACGCGACATAATGCCGCCTTTTTCAGTTCCTGTCAGTCCTTCGAAGATCCTTCTCGGCTGGAAACCGAGCACCATCGAATTGCCGAGGTGACGGGTGCGGCGCTGTTTGTAGGCAGGCGCGTTGCCGAAGATGAAAATGGGTTCCCCTTTGAAGTTGAAATCCCATAAATAATGATCAGGATCACGCGGCGCTTGTTCGGGCCATTCGGTATCATCCATATCGTGAAGATACTGCAGGATTTCCCAGAACTGCTTGCGGTAAGCATCGAGTGGCCCTTCCGATTCAAATGGTTCCACGAACACAAACAAGCCATGCCGCTTATGTTTCGGATCTTCGAACAGAGTCAAGAATTCCGCCACGGCTCCCGGCAGGTTTGACCAATCGTCTTGGGTTATGTATGCATAGCGCAGCTCGCTTTTCAACTCGCCGCTTCTGCCGAAATAGCACGGGAAAGTCTTATCCGTCACCGTCTCATGAAAGGTTTTGTATTCGCGCAGTAACCAGTCAGGCAAGTCGTTGCGGTTTGTAAAATCTTCTTTTGTTAATAAAGCAGGGATCGTCGTTTGCATTACTTAGCCTCCAATTTCAAAATCTCATCTTTCAAATTGTTCCCTGAATGCTTTTAATTGAAACACCTTAATTTAATTTATTGGGAAGAACGACAAAAACAGGAAATGAAAAAAGCGCAAGGAAATTGCGCTTTCTTCACGTCAATCTATCCGGTTATTTATCCAAGGCGTTGTGATTCATTCATCGATTTATTCAAGGTCGTTTGCTGTGCCTGGCCATGCTTCACCCGTCATTTCCACAAGCCCGAGAAGCTTTCTTCTGCGGAGTTCGAGTGATTCCATTAGCTTTTCATAGGATTCTGCATCAACGGTCGGAATCGAGTCATCGAGATTCGCCAGCACTTGATGGGGCGGAACTACCGTGGATGCGTCGATTGAGGAGCTATGCAAGGTATCTAAATAACTGGTGACGCTGCTTGAGAGTTCCTGCATCAATAAAGCATTGGGTCGAATGTCTTTTGGTATGCCGTGCTGTAAAAAAGTCAATGCTTCATCCAACACAACGATATTGACCGGCAACGATCGGTCATGCGTTGAACTGCGGTAATAATGGAGTACGGGGTAGGCATTGTATTTCGATACAGCATTGCTTAATTCATTCGCGAACGTATCGAGCAATAGATTGAGGTTGTCGAAATTCTTCCCGTTCCATGAATTGTTGACAAAGGAAGCGGGATCCATTGCAATGCCGCTAATGCTCGAGGCAAGCGAGCGTTTTTCTGACACGGCGCTCAGCACTTGCAGCAAATAAGTCACCCCGAAGGTAATGAATAGCATGCCGGTGCCGGTCGCAAAGATGGCCACGATTTGCCAGATGCCGTCATCGGGTGCGAACTCGCCGTTGCCGAGCGTGAAAATCAAGTAGCCTGCATAATAGGCATATTCAACCCATGACAAAGGCCCGCCGTCTTTGGTATCGACGATCATGTCGGAACTGGCAAAAATGAACGTCCAGCCCGCCCATAATAGGAAAATCCATGTCGCCAAGGTGGAGACCAAAATAATCGGTCCCGCGAGGCTCAGGAATTTCGAGTTATTCCGGCTCACTTGCTTATGGAGCGTCCAGTAGGCGGAAGTGAGCTTGTGGGTCAATGGGCCGGCGCCGCCATCGACCCATAAAGTCGTCCAGATGAAATCGATCAGTGTGAGGACGACGATGATGATGCCGATAAGTAGATAAAACTGATCCATCAACATCCCTCCTTATCTGTTCTACTTGTCCATACCCTTCCAGTCCTATAGGTTATGCATATAAGCGTGAAAAGGGAAAAGAAACAAGCAGATATGCTAAAATGAAGAGATACGAAAGCGAGGGGGGCGTGCAGAAGATTGGGCAAGAATTTCCGGTCGAGTGCCCTTTATCAAAAGGCACTCAGACGTAAACAACGCAATGCGGCAAGGCCGCGACATATAGATAAGATCGTCATTCTCGGCGATTCCGTAGCGTATGGCTACGGGACAAAGGGCGGGATTGCAAGACATTTGGAAGACAGCTTTCCGGCTAGTGAGGTGCTGAACTTCGGCATCAATGGATTGACGAGTGATGGCCTCGTCGAACGGCTCCGGGCCGATCATTGGCAGTCGGAATTGGCTCAAGCCGATCTCGTGCTGCTGAATATCGGCGGCAACGATTTGCTGCGTCAATACAAGGATGGAGGCGCAAGTGAATTGATCCGCCAGTTTGCTGCATTGAAAAAGAAATACCGCCGCAATTTGTTGGAGATTTACGGGCATATTCAAGCTGGCAACAATCGAGTGTTGATCGTCCAAAACAGCTTATATAATTCGATGAAAAAAGAAGTGCAGTATTTCGGTTTCACCAACCTGCTGTTCCGCATGTGGAATTCGGCAATCGGCGCGAAAGGCGTCATCGTCACGAACACGCGGAAAATGGGGAAAGTGCCGTCCATTTGGCTGGATTCGATCCATCCGAACGAAGAAGGCTATGCGATCATGCATCAATTGCTGCTGGAAACTTTGCAGACAACCGGCATAGCGGTTGTAAAAGACCGTCGATGAACGACCAGACCCGGGCCATTAATGGTTTCCGGGTTTTTTGATGTTTGAAATATGCCAGCGCTAGATGCTCTAGCAGGCAGTGGGAGAAAATGCTTGTGGTTTTAAAGAAACGTGGTATATTATGTCTATAAATTTTAAATTCTGATGAGGCTCATGGTTTACATTAGGTCTTTTGCCGAGTGTTTGAATTTGCAATAGAGGGGTGGGGCGCATGAGAAGGAAGCTGGTACTGATCCAATTGTCCAGGGCATTGGTGCCGATATTGGTCATGCTTCACCATTTATCGACGACCATGATGGATTACTACGGGTTTAACATTTGGAACCTGGCGTATTTGCCGCTGACCGGCGGCGTCTATTATTTCTTTTCCTTGTCGGGGTTTATGGCTTATTATATTTACCGACGAAAATTCGGAAAAAGAGGCCAATTATCGGATTTTCTGATCAATCGCTTTATTCGAATCTATCCACTGTACTGGGTTGTGACCTTGGCGTTTCTACTCCTGGCATTTCTCTTCCCATGGTTTGCAACGGGGGCGGAGCGGGACATGGCTGTCATTTTGACTTCGATTTTCCTAGTCCCGAATCCTGAATGGCAAGACCCGTTCTTGATCGTGGCATGGTCATTGGAATACACCATTTATTTTTATCTGATGTTTTCCGTGTTGTTTTTAAGCCCGCGCCTGCTCGGGAAGATACTATTCGCCGCCTGGGGCATCCTTTCGCTTGTGGGTGTCATCGGCATCGTCTATATCGATCATTTTCTGTTCGACTTTCTGTTTGCTTCCTATAATTTAATGTTCATAGCGGGTGTGTTTTGTGCATGGCTCATTCTCCACGCCAATATACCGGTCATCATCGGGTATCTATTCATCGCCTGTGGGTTGATTGGTTTTCCTGTGACATGGATGAATGCGATAAATCCGTTTATGGAAGTCAGTTTTGAAATGAGCTCCAGCATCTCGATCATGTTGTTGTTGATTGGGCTTGGCGTGGTCGATTTGAAAAAAGATATCCATATTCCGAACGCGTTTCATCAACTCGGCAACGCCGCATTTGCGATTTATCTCGTCCATAATGTAGTGCTCGATGTATTCTCTGAATGGATGGATCAAGTCGGTTTGCATGAAGTATTGGGCAATGTCGGCATGAGCATGGTACTCGTGGCTTTGATGATGTTTTTCGGGATTTTGGCGCATTTCAAGCTCGAACTGCCGCTGCACCGAATCTTTAAAGGCTGGCTGCAGCGAAACAAAACACCTAGTGTGGCACCAAGTAGTGATACAGACGCTGCGACGAAAAATACTTAAAAATCCCCTAAGCGCTAAGGCTTAGGGGATTTTATCTTATTCAGGTTTATTCAATAAATTCTGCAAAGCCTTTTTTTCACGGTTGATTTCGTCGACGGTGCGGACGCCTAGTTTACGGAAAATGACGATCGCCGGTGTCCAGCCTTGCAGCGCGTGCTGAATGATGGCTGCACTTGACGCTCCCGCTAGAAGCGCCCATTTTCTGTTGCCCTTTACTGCCAAAAGAGTGGAAAGGGCTGCAACGGACGCCATATTTACTTTCATTAGGCGTTCAGTGTCCCATTCGTTGTCCAACTCGTTAATGCGCGCCCGGATTTCACTTTCGCCTTGGCGCTTGTAGTAATTGACCGAAGCTTCCGTTTCCCGTTCGATTTGCTGATTGATGTGGTCAGGTGTGTGGTCGTTCACTTTAGATTGTGTCGATGGCAATTGTTCTTTAGCTAAATCAAGTTCCATGAAAAAATCCTCCATTTCATTGCAAGTCCTGCTACTTGTATTCCGCAAATGGCTTTTCTTTAAACCCTTAAGTTCATGCAAGCCTTACGGAGAAACTTAGTCGATGCTGTCTGTCTGGTCTTTCATGATCTGTTCATCCATCGGGCCGACAATTTTTTGGGCGATTTCGCCTTTCGTGTTGAGGATGTACGTTGTCGGCACAGTACGGATTTGATACGTTTGGGCGGTGCTTCCGGTTTCGTCCATTGGAATGGAGAACGTCAAACCGAATTCATCGATAAACGAGCGAATCGCTTCATCTCCGTTATCCTGTGCGGTCAGGTTAACTGCCAGGATAACGACATCGCCGTCTGCGTTGTTTTCGTGGAATTCCTGCATATGCGGCATTTCAGCTCGGCACGGGGGACACCAGGTCGCCCAGAAGTTCAAGATGACTTTTTTGCCGCGGTAATCGGATAGTTTGACCGTTTCGCCGTTTTGGTCAGTCAATGTGAAATCGGGGGCTAACTGACCTTGTGAGAGGCCTTCGGCAAGTGACGCGTCTTGTGCGCTTGCGGAAGTGGCGGATTCGCTCGTGTCGATTGGCTGAGCATCTTCTTCAAAGAAATTGATGGCAATGATGGCGATCGCTGCAACCAGCAATATGCCGATGATGGCTTTTTTTATCATTTGCTCGGTCCTTTCTGTTCAAAACGTATGTACATGGCGATCGTGAATGCGGCAACAACAATGAGCGTCGCATTTTGCCAAGTCACTAGCGGGCCGAATGCGCTTAGGATGAGCAGTTCCACTGTGAAAAACGCGGTAAGCAATAAGCCATTCGGGACGTCTGGCCGTTTTCCCAGCATGCGGATGGCCACGATAGCTGCTGCGAAAAGCGCGGTTTGAAGGGCTGCTTGCACAAACTGGGCGTCAAAATAATGCAGGATGGACTGATATGCCAGAAAAAACAATAGCCAGGCAGTGGCAGCCTGTTCCGCCACGGCAGCCTGTTTTCTTTGTGCTAGGGCCAAATAGCCGATAAGCGATGCTATGGCGAGCAAATGCCCGTACAATCCGCCGTTAAAATAAAGAATGGATAAAGGCATGTCAAGAAAATGCTGCAAATTGAAAACGATGTAGCTGAGCTTCCATGTCAGGACGTAAAGCGCCAAAGCGTTCCAGTACCATTCGCCAGGTTTATGCCCATTCGCGGCGCGCATCAGCAGGCTTGCCGCTGCGGCTGCCAAAAGTACAGAAACCCATACCGCAGGAACGGTCAGGTGCAGTATCGGAACATAGCTCAATGGCTTTGTCCATTACGGTGTCTATTCATTATAAAGATACCTCCGTCCGTATTGAAAATCTTATGCCTGGCGCTTTCCATTATAGCGGAAAGCACAATCTTTTCATCTTTTTTGTTTGTCGATTATGATTGAATCAAGACTGCATCAGGAGGTGCTATATGGCTACATGGCATGAACGCTTTCAAACAACTGAATATGTATATGGGACAGACCCAAACCAGTTTATCGAAATGATGCAAAATAAGCTCAGGCTGTCTGGACGAGCGCTTGCGATAGCGGAAGGCGAGGGCCGCAACGCCGTCTATCTGGCTGAACAGGGCATGGATGTCACCGCTTGGGATTTGGCGAGAAGCGGATTGGATAAGACGGAGCGGCTGGCAGAAGAACGCCACGTGGCGGTTTTGACAGAGCAAGCGGACCTGGCACACGCTGAATGGGCAGAAGAAGCCTGGGACCTCATCATTTGCGTATTCGGCCATTATCCAAAAGACGTGCAGCACAAAACGTTCGATGGCATCCGGCATGCATTGAAACCGGGCGGCCATTTCCTGATGGAAGTATATTCCGTCGACCAACCCGCTTATGGCACCGGCGGCCCGAAACAGGAATCATTCCTGTACCGTCCAGAAGAAGTGCTCGAGGCTTTTCAGGAGTTTAAAATCACCCATTTTTTCACAGGGGAAGTCGAGCGGCATGAAGGCAAGTTGCATAATGGCTTGTCGCATGTCATCCAGCTCGCTTGCCAAAAACCTGTGGAATGATAGGCAAGATAACACCCATCACCGATTTTTGGCGATGGGTGTTTTTTACTTGGCATCTTTTCCGAGCACTTCGTTCCAATCGATCGTGCCGTCTGTCACTTGATCACGCCGTTCTTTAGTCATGGCATCCGGGGGCCGGTTGCCGTTTGGCCAATCTTGTTCATGCCCTTTCCATTCGGGGCGATCCTGTGACAGGACGAAAGCAGCCAGGTCGCTAGCCTCCTGGTCGGATAATGTATTCTCAGCGCCTTTTGGCATATTGTTCTGCAAATAGCCGGCCATCTTCGACATGCGTGCAAGTCCTGCACCGTCGTTGAACGAGCCTTCTCCCCATAGGGCAGGGCCGCTGTTCGAGCCGGTGCCGGCGCCATCAGCTGCGTGACAGGCTACACAACTTGCCTGGTAAAGCTTCTCTCCATTATCGACATCGGGCACTGGAACGTCTTCCATGGTGTTCTGGTGGCGCCAAGGCATTTCTGCGCCTTGCGGAATGCCTTCGGAAATATATTTGAAGTAGGCAACCATGGCATCCATGTCCTCATCGTCTTCTGCAAACATTTCACCGTTCATGCTACGGACCATGCAGCCGTTGATGCGCTCTTCGAGTGTGACCATTTCACCCGAACGCCCGATATACATCGGGTAAGCGGAAGCCATGCCGACGAGTGAAGAGGAATCTTTCTCAAGCCCGGCTCCTGCATGGCAGCTAGTACAGGACAATTCGTTAACGCGTTGTTGGCCATCCTCTACGCTGGCGGCATCTGCGCGCAAAACTTCTGAGGTGTTATTGACCAGTTCGTAGCCGCGTTTCACCGCTTCGCCTTCCGGTCCTTCCGGTACCTCATCCAAAGACGGCGGATTGTGGGCGACGCCTGCTGTCGCTTGGTCTGTTTGGGCGGTTTGAGCCTTATCTTGCTGGCCTTCCGCTGTTATCGATTTTTCAGCAGACAGTTAACGCCGATGGCAATGACAGCGAGAATCAACAGAAAAATGCTGCCGTAGCCAAGTCTTTTCATCATGTCGAACACTCCTTTCAAGTCACTTTCAGCCTAACAAACAAAAAATAGCCTGGCTGTGAACTAATTCACAGTCAGGCTATTACGCATGTGACGATTTTCCGAACAACGGATCACTCGAATTGTTTCCATACTTCCGGCAGCAGCTCCGCAATATCGCGTGCCAACATGGTGTGGGGGGAGCGGGTTTTGATGAATTCGTCCGCACACGCTCCGTGCAAGTAAACGGCATTCAAAACGGCGTGGCGCCAGTTTTCATGGCAGCATAGCATGCCGAGCATCATGCCGGTCAGCATATCGCCCGTACCGCCTTTTGCAAGCGCGGCATTTCCTGTCGGGTTGCGGAACAGTTCGCCGTCCGGAAACGCGATAGTTGTTCGGGGGCCTTTCAAGACGAGCGTCAAATTGTGTTCCGTGGCAAATGCAGAAGCACATGAATCGGGAGACTCGCTAAGCTGCTCCATTGAATAACCGGAGATCCGGCTGAATTCACCGGTGTGCGGCGTCAAGATAAGCGGGGCGCTTCTTTTGGCATAGCTTCGTTCGCTCAATGCACCTGCATCGAGAATGAGTGGGGCAGAAGACTTCAGCAAACTGTAAATAGCGGCTTCGGTCAAGGCATCCGGCAAGGTGCCAGGCCCACAGGCGATGGCTTTATAGGAAGTGAGTGAATGGGTGCCATTGGCGATATGGATCAGCGCATCCGGTACATACGTCGCTTCGGCCGCCGCGTGAGCGATGCTGCGGATGGTTTCGCGGTATGTCCCGATTGCCAATTTCCCGACGCCGCTTGTTAACGCGCCGAGCCCGGAAATCAAGGCAGCCCCGGGCATATCCGGGCCTCCGGCTACTAATAGCGCCGTTCCGAACACACCTTTATGGCTGTCTTGTGCGCGCTTTGGCAATGTGCTGCGCACCATTTCCTGAGACCAGATGAGGCTGTCTTGCGGGATTTGTGGATCGTTCATATGAAAACCTCCAGTTTCTTCCTTGATGGTATAACTGTAGCCGATTCAGGGCAATAGGCAAACCCTAAAGCGCCATTTATAGAAACTAACGGAGAAATCAGTATTTTACTGATGAATATCTTCAGTCGCTAACTGGATGCTGCAGGTATTTCGTCCCACGAAACAATGAAAATCAGTGAGCTCGAAATTTGCGCTCCGGCAATGGTAACGGGCGAAGGGCGGTTAGCGCTATGGATTATATATCCAAAGAACTGAAATTTCTGACAACTATAGGCGAGATTGACAAGCTTTGCTATACTCAGCCTATTCAATGAAAAGGAGTGGGTATAGTGAAAAAACATATATTCAAGACAATGACGATGGCGGGGCTTTGTGCGATGCTTGCGATGCCGGTGCAAGCAACAGAGCCGGCACAGCCGACTGAACACCATCATGACAATGCCATTTCCGGATTTATCGATTATGGGGAGCTGAAAAAAGAACTTCAGCGCATCGAAGCAAATAGCAAAGGCTCGGTTTCCGTGGATGTCGCCGGCCAATCCTTCGAAGGCCGCGATATTTATACGGCGACTGTCGGCACGGGTGATAAAGTGCTGCTGATCCAAAGTGAGATTCACGGAAACGAAAAAACAGGCACTGTGGCCATTTTGAATATGTTGAAATCCCTATCCGGCAACTCGAAAGCGGCGAAAGTCTTGCGCGACGAAGTGACGATCGTCTTCATGCCGATGATGAATCCGGATGCCTCAGAAGGCGATAAGCGCCGCAATAGCATGACATGGAGCGATGTCGTGGCGGATTATCCGGAACTCGCCGCTGCAACGCCATCATGGAATTATTTGGACCGCGGCGTCAGCCAAAGCTATGATTACGGCGCCAACCCGGGCTTTGATGTCAACCGCGACTTTAACCCGGACTTGGACTATGTGCCTCAAGCCGAAGATTTCCCTGGCGCATCGAACGAACCGGGCTGGTTTATTACGAAAGAAGCCCAAGTGTCACGCGAGGTCTATAAATCGCTGCAAGCGGAATACGGCACCGTCGACGTCTTTATCGACCTGCATCACCAAGGGATGTATTATGTCGATGGCACGCCGGATCCGGTGACGTTATCGCTGTCCGCACAATTCGTCCCGGACCCATCGACTGCTGAAGGGGCGAAATACAGCGAATATGCAGACCAATACGATTATGATTTTTCACGCCAGCTGAATGTGGCGGCGTATAAGGAACTGCAGTCCTACGGCAATTCGAAATTCACCAATATCTCGCTTTATTCACAAGGGCTCGATTTGCCGGGCACAGCGCTTGGCAGCTATGCGCTGAATGGCAGCGGCACCGTGTTGTTTGAAGTACGCGGCCAAACCCAGTCGCTTGGGCAAAAAGAAAAAGGCCAATTGGTCAAATCGGTGGAGCGCGGCTTGACGGCCATTGTGGAAGGCGTTGCCGATGACAGCGTCTACTCATTGGACCCGGAAGACTATGAAGACATTCCATTGACTTCCTATAGCCCATCCAGCAATTGATGAGAAACGCCGCCGAATTCTGGCGGCGTTTTTATGTGCTGAGTTGTGAGGCAAGCCTGGGCTTTGGTAGACTGAAAACAAACAGAAAGGGGTGCCAGCATGGCAATCAGCAAGTTGAACGACCGCATTCAATTGATCGACGGTTTCGATCTCGGCCTGGAACAACGAACAGGCAGCTACGTCATCATGGAACAGCAGCTGACCATTATTGAAACAGGACCGAGCCCGTCGGTGGAGCATGTGAAACAAGGATTGAACGAACTCGGCATCTCACTAGATGAGGTCCGTTACATCATCGTGACCCACATCCACCTAGACCACGCCGGGGGAGCGGGCTTACTCTTGCAGGACTGCCCGAACGCGACACTCATCGTCCACCCGAAAGGCGCCAGGCACCTGGCAGACCCGAGCCGTCTCATCGCCGGGGCGAGAGCGGTATACGGCGGCCAATTCGATGACTTGTTCAATCCGATTGTCCCGGTGCCCGAACACCGCATCGATATCAAAACGGAAGGCGACCGGCTGCAGATCGGCCCGGACTGTACGCTTGAGTTCTGGGATACGCCGGGCCATGCCAAGCATCATTTCGGCATCTTAGACCCTGTATCGAATGGATTTTTCGCAGGGGATACAGCCGGCATCCGCTATGCACAGTTAATTGAAGACGGCATCGACTTTTACTTGCCGTCCACCTCACCGAACCAATTCGACCCTGAGGCGATGAAGGCATCCATCGAACGGATGCAACGGCAGCAACTCGATGTGCTTTATTTCGGGCATTTCGGCGCTGCGCATAACCCTGATACAGCGCTAGAGCAGGTGCTGGAATGGCTAGAGCTGTTTGTTGAAGAAGGTGCGGCGGCCTATCAGAACAAAGAATCCGCAGATCAATTGGCAAAAAGTCTGCTGACACCGGTCATGGCGCAGCTGGCGGAAAAAGGCGCCAAACAGCCGCACCGCGTGATGCCTTATATCGAAATGGACTTACAGGTCAGCGCACAAGGCCTATTGGATTATTTCCATAGACAAGGCTGAGGCGGCTGGAGAAAAAAATGTCGCCCTCAGGCAAACAGCCGGTTTACCGCCGCCCGTTTAGGGGCAAAGACTAGGGCAGAGAAAATTCATTTACCTGAAGGGCGGAAAATAAAGTGGCACAAGTGTTAACGGAAAAGACAGCAATCATTACAGGAGCAGGGCGCGGCATCGGCCGGGCAACCGCCCTGGCACTGGCCAATGAAGGCGTGGCCGTCGGGCTGATCGCCAGAACCGAAAAAGAAATCGAACAATTGGCGAAAGAGATCCGTTCATTGCGTGGCCGCGCAGCATTTGCGGTTGCGGATGTGTCGGATCCCAAGCAAGTCGAAGCGGCCGTCCAGAAATTGACCGACGAACTCGGCACGATCGATATCCTCATCAACAACGCAGGAATCGGGAAATACGGCAAGTTCATGGAACTCGAGACCGAGGATTGGCAAAATATGCTCAATATCAATTTGATGGGCATGGTCCACATGACCAAAGCGGTGCTTCCGCAGATGGTGGAAAAACAGGGAGGCGATATCGTCAACATCTCCTCTTCATCAGGACTCAAAGGCACGAAAGGCTCGAGCGCCTATAGCGCATCGAAATTCGCGGTGCTCGGCATGAGCGAGGCTTTGATGCAGGAAGTGCGCCCTGACAATATCCGTGTCTTCGCTTTGGCACCGAGCCGTGTCGTGACGGGCATGACTGATTCCGGCAATGAAACGGAACAGGAAAAAGAGAAGTTCATGCAGCCGGAAGACATCGCGGAATACATCGTTTCGCAATTGAAATTGAACCCGCGCATCTTTATCCCTTTATCGAAACAATGGGCGACCAACCCATTTTGATCACACGAAAAACCCCTGAACGCCTTTTTGGCATTCAGGGGTTTTTTTAGCTGATTCCTTTAACATACGCTTCGACTTCTTGAGAGGACGAGAGTGCAAGGATGTGGCCGGTATGCGAAGCCATTTCTTGTTTTGACAAGCGGCTGATCTGCGCACGCGCCTTCAAGACAGAAGAAGCGCTCATGGAGAATTCATCCAAGCCGAGCCCGAGAAGAATCGGGATGGCGATGTCATCGCCGGCCATCTCGCCGCACATGCCTGCCCATTTTCCTTCTTTATGCGCGGCATCGATAACCATTTTGACTAAGCGCAAAATCGCGGGGTTGAACGGCTGGTACAGATACGACACGCGTTCGTTCATGCGGTCTGCGGCCATCGTATACTGGATCAAGTCGTTCGTGCCGATGGAGAAGAAATCCACTTCTTTGGCGAAGACATCCGCCATGACGGCGGTAGAAGGAATCTCCACCATGATGCCGACTTCGATCGAGTCGCTGACTGGGATGCCGGCATCCAGTAATTTGGCCTTTTCTTCTGCAAGTATTGCTTTTCCTTGGCGGAATTCTTCTATCGTTGCGATCATCGGGAACATGATCTTCAAATTGCCATGCACGCTTGCGCGCAATAGGGCGCGCAGTTGCGTTCTGAAGAGTTCTGGCATCTCTAAGCACAAGCGGATCGCGCGCAGGCCGAGGAAGGGGTTCAGTTCTTTCGGCAAGTCCAGATACGTGAGTTCTTTATCGCCGCCGATGTCGAGTGTCCGGACAACGGTCGGCTTGCCGTTCATGCCTTTTAACACTTTAGAATAGGCGTCAAACTGTTCGTCTTCTGTCGGAAAGGCGTCTCTGCCCATATAAAGAAACTCGGTGCGGTAAAGGCCGATGCCTTCTGCGCCATGTTCGAGCACGCCGGCAAGGTCTTTCGGGGTGCCGATATTGGCGGCAAGTTCCACATGCTGTCCGTCGGCACTTAGCGTCGGCTCATCTTTGAGCTTGGCCCATTCGGCTTTTTGGGCGTCATAGGCTGACTTTTCCTGCTCGAACTGCTGGATAGTCGCTGAATCGGGGTCGATGATGATTTCACCTTCCAAGCCATCGATAATCACCATCTGGCCGTTGCGGATCGTGGCCATGGCGTTTTGGGCGCCGACCACTGCCGGGATTTCCAAAGTGCGTGCAAGGATGGCCGAATGCGAAGTGCGCCCGCCGATGTCGGTGATGAAGCCTTTGACGAACTGGGCATTCAATTGGACGGTATCGGAAGGTGTCAAATCTTCTGCGATGACGATGACTTCCTCATCGATCATGCTCGGGTCTTGGATCTTCACGCCAAGCAGATGGGACAGCAAGCGTTTGCGGACGTCTTTAATATCCGCTGCGCGTTCTTTCATATACTCATTGTCCATCGCTTCAAACATCGTGATGAACATATCGCTTGTTTCCTGCAACGCAAATTCCGCATTGACGCTATCCGCTGAAATGCGCTCTTTGATCGGCCCAATCAGTTCCGGGTCGCTCAAGACGAGCAGATGGGCGCCGAAAATCGCGGCTTCCTTGTCGCTGATCTGCTGTGCGGTCTTTTGCTGGATAACTTCAAGTTCAGCGGCAGCTTGTGCCACGGCAGTATCAAAGCGGGCAATTTCTTCTGCAGGATTGCCCACTTGTTGTTGTTCGACAGTCAATTCCGGATTTTCCAGGCGGAATGCTTTGGCGATGGCGATCCCGGTGGAGGCTGCGATACCGGAGAGCGGGCTTGTCATTGGTTGGAAATCCCTTCCGCTTTCAGCACTTCGTCGATTTTAGCCATCGCTTCTTCTTCGTCCGTTCCGTCCGCAGCGATCGTCACGGTTGACCCGGAAGCAATGCCAAGCGACATGACGCCGAGAATCGATTTTAAGTTGACTTGCTTGCCGTTGAAGCCGAGCGTGATGTCCGATTGGAATTTCGAGATCGAACCGACCAGTGCGGATGCCGGACGAGCGTGGATGCCCGCTTCGTCTGTAATTGTATATTGTTTTTCTACCATGTTGAGTTCCTCCTATAATATGCGTGTATTTGAGCGGGATTCATTCTTTTTTGAATGAATTTGACTGCTTATGAATGATTATGATTGATTTTGAAAACGATTTCAAGTATTATCTATTTAATCAGAAAAGAAAAGAAGGTGAAGGAATGCTGACGACGGAGCGGCATCAACTGATTTTAAACCTTTTAAAAGAAAAGCAGAGCATCAAAATCCAGGAGTTGGTCGAGTTGACCGCGGCTTCCGAATCCACCATTCGCCGGGATTTGACGGAACTTGAGGAATTGCAGAAGCTGGAACGCGTTTTTGGCGGCGCCAGCCGGATCGCCCCGAATGTGCCGGAACCGAGTCTGTCGGATAAAGCGGCAAAGAACCTCAAGGAAAAACAGCTGGTTGCGCGCTATGCGGC
Organism: Planococcus sp. A6; assembly: GCF_028823615.1. Classification (GTDB taxonomy): domain Bacteria; phylum Bacillota; class Bacilli; order Bacillales_A; family Planococcaceae; genus Planococcus. Next base: position 2,584 of record NZ_JAPEHT010000014.1, on the reverse strand, counting down.
CTCGCTCGTCAAAACAGGCGATTCGCTATTCCTGGATGCGGGCACGACGACCGCGCAAATGATCCCCTTTTTAACAGATAAAGATGTAACCGTTGTCACTAATGGCTTGAGCCATCTGGAAGCCTTGATCGAGCACGGGATCACTTCCTATTTGACGGGGGGATTCATCAAGTCGCGCACAGGTGCTTTAGTTGGTCCGCAGGCCACCCAATCGCTGGAGAATTACCGTTTCGATAAAAGCTTTCTCGGCGTTAACGGGATCCACCCGGACCACGGCTTCACGACACCGGACCCCGAAGAAGCGGCCGTCAAACGAAGGGCCGGGGAATTATCCAGAAGCTGTTACGTGCTTGCGGACCAATCTAAATACGGCAAAGTCAGTTTTGCGCATATCTTCGACTTAAGCCGGTCTGCACTCATCATCGACGGCTTGCCGGATGATGCATTAGAAGAAATCGAACGACAAACGACTATTAAGGTGGTGACACAATGATCTACACATGCACATTCGCTCCATCCATTGATTACACAGCGTATTTAACGCATTTTGAAAGCGGCGCCTTGAACCGTTCGGATGAAGTGTATTATTACCCGGGCGGCAAAGGCATCAATGTCTCGCGCGTACTCAGTCGCTTGGGCCTAAAAAGCCGGGCGCTCGGATACGCTGGTGGTTTTACAGGGCGCTTTATCGAAGAGTTCCTGGACGCAGAAGGCATCGAGACCGATTTTATCGACACCGGCGCAATTACCCGGATCAATGTCAAAATCAAGACCGACCAAGAAACCGAATTGAATGGGCCCGGCCCGGTGCTAAAGGAAGCGCAGCTGGAACAACTGAAAGAAAAAATTGCCGTTATGGCACAAGGCGATTGGTTCGTCTTGGCGGGCAGCTTGCCATCATCGGTGCCGACCCAATTCTTCAAGGACCTGGCAGACAGCTGCCAGGAGCGGGGCATTCATTTCGTGCTCGATACGTCCGGCCCTGCGCTGAAGGAATTGCTGGACACGAAGCCTTTCCTCATTAAACCTAATGAGCATGAACTGGGAGAGATGTTCGGAGTCGAAATCACTACTCAAGCACAAGCTTTCCATTATGCCAGCCGGCTGGTGGAAAGAGGCGTCCAACATGTCGTCGTCTCCATGGGCGGGGCGGGAGCCATCTATGCTTCCCGTGAACACCGCTACACAGCCCAAGTGCCAAAAGGCAAAGTCGTCAACACCGTCGGCTCGGGAGATTCCTTGGTATCTGGATTCATCGCTTCCTATATTCAGCATCAAGACCCTGAGAGAGCGTTCCAATACGGTGTCGCTAGCGGTAGCGCCACTGCTTTTCGGACCGATTTATGCGAACAGGCAGATGTGGAACAATTGCTCCCAGAAGTAACCGTAATCCCATTCGAAGAAAAGGATGTGACAAAATGAGAATTACACAATTATTGACGGAAAACACCATCATTCTGGATCTGAAAGCTGGCTCCAAACGGGAAGTATTGGACGAACTGGCTGGGCAACTGGACCGGGCCGGGAAATTGAACGACAAAAAGCAATTCACGAAAGATATCCTGGCGCGCGAAGAACAAAGCACGACGGGAATCGGTGATACCATTGCCATTCCCCACGCAAAATCCGAAGCGGTCAAAACACCTGCCATTGCGTTCGGGCGTTCGTTTGACGGCATTGACTTCGAATCGCTGGACGGACAGCCTGCACAGCTGTTTTTCATGATTGCTGCAACAGCCGGGGCAAATGATGATCATCTGGAAGCTTTATCACGTCTTGCGACATTTTTGATGGATGAGAAATTCCGCGTCAATATCCTAGAAGCTGAGTCGAAACAGCAAGTGCTCGATATCGTCTCTGCGAAAGAAGCGGAAGTGGATGGGCCGGAACAAGCAGATGACAGCGCACCGGTTGCAGGTACAGCAGAACCCGCTGCAGGCGGCAAGATCCTGGCTGTTACGGCTTGCCCGACAGGTATCGCGCACACCTATATGGCGGCTGAGAAGCTTAACGGGCGTGCGAAAGAGCGCGGCATCAACTTGAAAGTGGAAACGAACGGCTCGAGCGGCGTGAAAAACCGCTTGACCGATGCAGAAATCGCCGAAGCGGATGCCATCATCGTGGCAGCCGATACGAAAGTCGAAATGGCGAGATTCGATGGCAAACACGTCATCCAGACACAAGTTGGTAAAGCGATATACGAAGCGGACCAGCTTTTGGACCGCGCACTAGCACAAGATGCGCCTGTCTATAAGCATGACCGCACCAAAGACGCGGATGCCGGCACAGAGCCGAAATCAGGGTTCTACAAGCATTTGATGAATGGTGTTTCGAACATGTTGCCATTCGTCGTCGGCGGCGGGATCTTGATCGCGCTGTCGTTCTTCTTTGGCATCAATGCGGCAAATCCGGATAGCCCGGAATACAATGAATTTGCTGCGATGCTGTCAACCATCGGCGGCGGCACGGCATTCTTCCTTATGGTTCCTGTCCTTGCCGGATTCATCGCGATGAGCATTGCCGACCGTCCCGGATTCGCTCCAGGGATGATCGGGGGCTTGCTTGCAATCACGGTCACAGGCGT
>NZ_JAPEHT010000149.1 GCF_028823615.1 Planococcus sp. A6 | reverse complement strand
GCTCGCAGCTTCTTTTGCTGCGCCCGGACCTTGATGTCCAGTGGATTCGCGGAAATATCGATACACGCCTTTCGAAGCTCCACGCAGGAGATTTCGATGCCATCATCTTGGCAGCAGCAGGATTGAAACGCATGGGCTGGGGCGATGACATCGTCACTGAATTCATGACGACAGAAGACTGCCTGCCGGCGATTGGCCAGGGCGCCCTCGCCATCGAATGCCGCGAAGACGATGAAGAGCTTCTTGCGGAACTCGCGAAAGTGAACGATAAAGAAACAGAATTGGCCGTTACGGCGGAGCGTAAATTCCTGAAAGACATGAATGGCAGCTGCCAAGTGCCGATTGCGGGATACGCAACGGTTTCAGGTGATGAAATTTCGTTCACAGGATTAATCTCGGCTCCAGAAGGCGACCAAGTGTATAAAGAATCAGCGGCCGGTAAAGACCCGATTGAAGCGGGCCGCATCGTAGCTGAAAAAATCAGTGCACAAGGCGGATATGATTTGATCCAGCGTGTCATCGCCGAAAGCAATGTGTAAGAAAAAATCGGTCATTATTTTTACCGGCACTCGGCTGCCGAAAGAAGCGGCAGAGCTGGCGCTGCAAAACGGGGCGCAAGTGGAATATTTTCCGCTGATCGAAACGGTGCTTCGAAAAACGGATGCGCCTGATTTCGGGCGCTACGCCTGGCTTATTTTCACGAGCCGCAATAGCGCAGAAGCTTTTTGCAAACTGCATCCCGAAACGAATGCGAAAATAGCGGCTGTCGGCGACAAGACCGCTGAAATGCTAGAAGAACACGGCTATACGGTCGACTTCATCCCATCAACGTTCAGTGCCGATGTCTTTGTCCGGGAATTTCCGGACATCGCCGGCAAGGAACGCTGTTTGTTTGTCCGGGGGGCACTCGCCAAAGACACGATTTTGTCGATGCCGCTTGCGATCGATGAATGGACCGTCTACGATACCGTCAAAAAGAGCAGCAATGCACAAGCGCTCGCCGGGATGTCAGATGTCACGATTATTTTCGCCAGCCCTTCGGCAGTTTCCGCTTACACGGATGCGGGCGGAAATTTCAAGGACATCAAGACTGCCGCGATTGGGCACATCACCGAACGAGCGATTAAAGAAGCGGGGGGAGAAGTTCATTTCCGCCCTGAAACTTATACGTATCTTGAAATCATCCAGACAATAGCGAAAGGAAGTTGCAACTTATGAAAGATTTGAAATTCGATCGCCACCGCCGTTTGCGCGGTTCTGCGAATCTTCGTGCAATGGTCCGTGAAACTTCTGTTCAAAAAGAGGATTTCATTTATCCGATTTTTGTTGTGGAAGGAGAAGACTATAAAAAAGAAATCTCCTCAATGCCAGGCGTTTATCATTTTTCAATCGACCGCCTTGGCGAAGAATTGGACGAAGTGGTCGAGCTCGGCATTCCGTCCGTCATTCTTTTCGGTGTTCCGAAAGACAAAGACCCGGTCGGTTCGCAAGCTTATCATGACCACGCGATTACACAAGAAGCGATTCGTTTTGCCAAACAGCGCCATCCGGAACTCGTTGTTATCGCCGATACGTGCCTATGTCAATATACTGACCATGGCCATTGCGGCGTTATCGAAGACGGCGTCATCTTGAATGACGAGTCGCTCGACTTGTTGGCGCGCACAGCGGTATCTCAAGCAAAAGCCGGTGCAGACATCATCGCGCCATCGAACATGATGGACGGGTTTGTTGCGGCAATCCGCTACGGTCTTGATGAAGCCGGATTCAGCCATATTCCGATCATGTCATACGGCGTGAAATATGCTTCCGCTTATTATGGTCCGTTCCGCGAAGCGGCGCATTCTACGCCTCAATTCGGCGACCGCAAAACCTACCAAATGGACCCTGCAAACCGCATGGAAGCACTTCGTGAAGCGTCATCTGACGTCAATGAAGGCGCAGATTTCATGATCGTCAAACCGGCATTGTCTTATCTTGATATCATCCGCGAAGTACGCGATAACTTCGACATCCCGATCGTCGCTTACAATGTGTCCGGTGAATACGCGATGGTTAAAGCAGCCGCACAAAAAGGCTGGGTCGATGAAGAAAAAATCGTTCTTGAAACTTTGCTCAGTATGAAACGTGCGGGCGCAGATATTCTAATGTCGTACCACGCAAAAGACGCGGTACGCTGGCTGGAGGGGAAATAATATGGGATACGAAAACTCTAAACAAGCATTTGAAGAAGCGAAAACATTGATGCCAGGAGGCGTCAACAGCCCGGTGCGAGCATTTAAATCGGTCAATATGGACCCGATTTTCATGCAATCCGGCAGCGGCGCGACCATAACGGACATCGATGGCAACACGTATATCGATTACGTCTTGTCTTGGGGCCCACTGATTCTGGGCCATGCCCATCCTGAAGTGGTGGAAGCCATCCAGGAACAGGCAACACTTGGCACTTCATTTGGCACACCAACGACCCTTGAAAACGATATGGCAAAACTCGTCCAAGAGCGCGTGCCGTCAATTGAAATGGTCCGTATGGTATCGTCCGGTACAGAAGCGACGATGAGCGCACTGCGCGTGGCACGTGGTTATACCGGCCGCAACAAAATCTTGAAATTCGAAGGCTGTTACCACGGCCACGGCGATAGCCTATTGATCAAAGCGGGATCGGGTGTTGCGACACTCGGCTTGCCGGATTCTCCAGGTGTACCGGAATCTGTGGCGAAAAACACGATTACTGTTCCTTACAACGATTTGGAAAGCGTCCGTCTAGCGTTCCAGGAGTTCGGCGATGATTTGGCGGCAGTGATCGTCGAGCCGGTTGCCGGCAATATGGGCGTCGTTCCGCCAACTGAAGGATTCCTTCAAGAGCTGCGCAATTTGACGCATGAAAACGGCACCGTTTTGATCTTTGATGAAGTTATGACCGGCTTCCGCGTCGGCTATAATTGTGCACAAGGCCATTACAGTGTCACGCCGGACATGACATGCCTCGGCAAAGTCATCGGCGGCGGATTGCCTGTCGGCGCATTCGGCGGCAAGCGTGAAATCATGGAGCAAGTTGCACCGAGCGGCTCGATCTACCAGGCGGGCACACTGTCCGGAAACCCGCTCGCGATGCGTGCAGGCTTTGAGACTTTGTCGCGTTTGAACGAAGCGAGCTACGAAACATTCGTTGAACGTGGTGACCAGCTGGAAAAAGGTTTCCGCGAAGCGGCTGAAAAATACAATATCCCGCATACGGTCAACCGTGCTGGTTCGATGATCGGCTTCTTCTTCACGAATGAGGAAGTGACGAACTTTGAAACGGCTTCGAGTTCCGACCTTGAGTTGTTTGCGGAGTACTATCGTTTGATGGCGGAAGAAGGTATTTACTTGCCACCATCCCAGTTTGAAGGCATGTTCCTATCGACTGCCCATACACCTGAACATATCGAACGCACAGTGCAAGCATTCCATAATGTGTTTGCGAAACTAGCGAGATAAATTAGAAGAACCGTCCTTGAAGGCCAGATTGACAGGCTTTTGGGGGCGGTTTTTTTTATAAATTAGTTGTGCTCGTTTCTTCTATTATCAAGATAGGTGAAGGAAGAGGATTATAATTGCCATAAGCGTGGTGAAACTTATTAGTTGAGGAATCGATTTGTAGAGGGAAGTGCATTTTCTGTCTAATAGTCTGGTAATATAAAACTAATGGAAATTTTAATTAGTGAAAGTTGGTAACGCATTGAAACGTTTTCTTGTAACTTTGGCCATCGCGCTTGGCGCTGGCTTTTTGTTCAGCTTGACCGGCTTGTTCCTGCCTTGGCTCTTGGGCCCGATGGCGGCTTTTCTCATCTTGCGTCAAGTGACCGATATGAAGTTCCACTGGCCAAAAGTGTTCCGGACGTTCGGGCTATTGCTGCTCGGTGTTCAGATCGGCGCAGCTTTTACGCAAGAGTCGGTATTGTTGATGGCGGCGGATTTGCCGTATATGTTCATCATGACGATTGCGGTCGTCGCGTTTTCTTTAGCGCTCGGATGGTTGTTTCAGCGTATGACGCGTGTAACGATGTCGACAGCATTGCTCGGTTCGATGCCGGGCGGCTTGTCACAAATGGTGCTCATCTCTGAAGAAGTGAAATCCGCCAATGTGACGATCGTGTCGGTTATGCAGACCTTCCGCATCCTGCTCATTGTCTTCACCGTGCCGCTCGCTGCCGGATTTTTGTCGGGACGTGCGCCTGGTGACGTTACGGAGGCGAGCTTTCAATTTTCTCCTTATGCATTCGGGATTGCGCTCGTCTTCGGCTATGTCTTGTACTGGGGCATGAAGCGCATTTCGTTTCCTGCGCGCGAATTGATGGCGCCGGTTCTAGCGATGGCGATCGTCCAAACTTTGACAGGCAGCGATTTGGTCGATTTGCCGAGTCTCGTCATCATCATCGCGCAAGTATTGATTGGTACGCATCTCGGCTTGTCGATGGAAAAGCTCGGCGATTCCATGGACGGCCGGATTGCAGGAGCCGTTTTCCTGAATACGGTGCTGCTCATCGCGTTTTCAGCGGGACTTGCCTACGGGCTGGAACTGTTATTGCCGGAGTATCTATTCCTCGACTTCTTTTTAAGTGCAGCTCCCGGGGGCATGGCGGAAATGACAATTACCGCACTCGAAGCGGGTGCGGACGTGCCCCTCGTGACGAGCTTCCATCTGTTCCGGCTATTCTTCATCCTGCTCGTCGCGGCACCGCTCGTGACGTACTACGTGAAAAAGCTTGACGCTAAATCAGGCTATTGAGTACAATAAGCTTAACAGGATATTGATGCGTTGATGAGGATAGTAAAGTGTCCGGAACATTTCAGAGAGAGAGCCGAGTGGTGAGAGGCTTTCATGTTCCGCATTTGAATGTCACCTCGGAGCAGTTGCCGTGAAATGAGTAGCGGGAACCGGATGCGAATCCGTTATCGAACTTGAGAGCCAGGCGCAATTCTGCCTGTGTATAAAGGTGGTACCGCGAAAAACTCCTTCGTCCTTTACGAGACGACAGGAGTTTTTTTGTATTCATTTTCAAGTTCGACAGTAAACAGAGCCGAAAGTTGGCCAAGAGGAGGAATTTGGATGAGCAAGCAATTATCAACGAAATACGAACCGCAAGCAATCGAACAAGGGCGTTACGACTGGTGGGTGGACAATAAATTCTTCGAAGCGAAACCAGAAAGCGGCAAAACGCCATATACGATCGTCATCCCGCCGCCGAACGTCACGGGTAAGCTACACTTGGGGCATGCTTGGGATACGACCTTGCAGGACATCATGACACGAATGAAGCGCATGCAGGGCTATGACGCCTTATGGCTGCCAGGGATGGACCATGCCGGTATCGCGACGCAGGCGAAAGTCGAAGGCAAGCTGAAAGAAGAAGGCCGTTCACGCCACGATATGGGCCGCGAAGCATTCCTTGAAGAGTCCTGGAAATGGAAAGAAGAATACGCTGGCCATATCCGCCAGCAATGGTCGAAGCTTGGCCTCGGGCTTGATTATTCACGCGAGCGATTCACCTTGGACGAAGGCTTGTCAAAAGCGGTACGTGAAGTATTTGTCAAATTATACGAGAAGAAATTGATTTACCGCGGTAAGTACATCATCAACTGGGACCCGGCAACAAAAACGGCGATCTCGGATATCGAAGTTATCTACAAAGACGTGCAAGGTGCGTTCTATCATATGCGCTATCCGCTGGCTGATGGTTCTGGCCATATCGAAATCGCGACGACCCGTCCTGAGACGATGCTCGGCGATACGGCAGTAGCGGTTCACCCGAGAGACGAACGCTATCAGCATTTGATCGGCAAAAAAGTCATCTTGCCGATCATCGGCCGTGAAATTGAAATCGTTGCCGACGATTACGTGGATCGCGAATTCGGAAGCGGCGCCGTGAAGATCACGCCTGCGCATGACCCGAATGACTTCGAGATCGGCAATCGCCACAATTTGGAGCGCGTCCTCATCATGCACGAAGACGGCTCAATGAACGAAAATGCCGGCAAATACGAAGGCATGGACCGCTTCGAATGCCGCAAAGCGATCATTAAAGATCTTCAGGACATGGACGTTTTGTTCAAAATCGAAGAACATCTTCACTCGGTCGGGCATTCCGAGCGCAGTGGTGCTGTCGTCGAACCGTATCTGTCGACGCAATGGTTCGTGGACATGCAGCCACTCGCCAAAAAAGCGGTCGATAGCCAGAAGGGCGACGACGGCGTCAATTTCGTGCCGGACCGTTTCGAAAAAACCTATTTGCACTGGATGGAAAACATCCGCGATTGGTGCATCTCGCGTCAATTGTGGTGGGGCCATCAGATCCCGGCTTGGTACCATAACGAAACCGGCGAAATTTACGTGGGCCACGAAGCACCGGCGGATGCGGAAAACTGGACGCAAGATGAAGATGTTCTCGATACTTGGTTCTCATCCGCCCTATGGCCGTTCTCTACACTCGGCTGGCCGGAAGAAAACGATGAGTTGAGCCGTTACTACCCGACCGATGCACTCGTGACGGGCTATGACATCATCAACTTCTGGGTATCGCGCATGATTTTCCAGGCACTTGAATTCACTGGTGAAAAACCGTTCAAAGACGTGCTCATCCACGGCCTCGTTCGGGATGCAGAAGGCCGCAAAATGTCGAAATCACTCGGCAACGGCGTCGACCCAATGGATGTTATCTCGGAATACGGCGCAGATTCCTTGCGCTACTTCCTGGCGACTGCATCCTCTCCAGGGCAGGATCTGCGCTATTCGAATGACAAAGTCGAGTCGGTTTGGAACTTTGCCAATAAAATCTGGAACGCATCGCGTTTTGCAATGATGAACATGGAAGGCATGGAGCACAAAGACATCGATTTGTCGGGCGAGAAGTCCGTGGCTGATACATGGATCTTGACGCGCCTCAACGAAACGATCGAGCAAGTAACAGACCTTGCGGAACGCTACGAGTTCGGGGAAGTCGGGCGCCTGCTTTATAACTTCATCTGGGATGATTTCTGTGACTGGTATATTGAAATGGCGAAATTGCCATTATACGGAGAAGACGAACAGGCGAAAGCAATGACGCGTTCGGTGCTCGCATACGTGCTCGATAACACAATGCGCTTGCTTCACCCGTTCATGCCGTTCATCACAGAAGAAATCTGGCAGAACTTGCCGACACAAGGCGAATCCATCACGATTGCGGCTTGGCCGACAGCCGACCCGGCACTGAGCGATGCTAAAAAA
>NZ_JAPEHT010000148.1 GCF_028823615.1 Planococcus sp. A6 | reverse complement strand
TTTCTATTGAATAAACGGAATCAAAGAAATCTATTGATGCCTAGTGGACTGACGTTCTTCCAAGCGATAAGGCAGAACGACTTGGTTTTCTTCGATTTCTTCGTTGTTCATGTACTTTGTCAGCAAGCGCATCGACACCGCACCGATATCGTAAAGCGGCAATGCCACAGCCGTCAACATTGGACGTGCCATGCGGGCGAGCTTCGAGTTTTCGTAAGTAATGACTTCTACATCTTCCGGAATCTTTTTGCCGAGCGCTTCCACTGCATGGATGACGCCTATGGACATTTCATCATTGCTGACGAAATAAGCTGTCGGTTCAATCGATTCCAGTTCACTCACAGCTTCCAGGCCTTCTTCATAGGTGTTATTGCATTCGACGACAAGGCGCTCATCATAATCGAGCCCTGCTTCCTGCAATGCATCCTGATAGGCTTTCAGCTTATGTTCACGGTTGATCTCGGACGATAACGGACCTGAAATATAAGCGATTTTCTTATGCCCGCTGTCGATGAATTTCTTGACCGCTTCATAGGCAGCTGCATAATAATCAATATTAACGGAAGCGATCGATGCTGTATCATCGATTGAACCCGCTAACACGATCGGTGTCGGGGAGCGTTCCATTTCCTTACGCAATTCATCCGAGATGACATCGCTCATGAAGACGATGCCATCCACTTGCTTGCCGAGCATCGTTTCAAGCAATTGAAGCTCTTTGTTCGGATTTTGGTCGGAATTGGACAGGATGATATTGTAGCGGTACATCGTCGCGATATCTTCAATGCCCCGTGCCAGTTCAGAATACGTGCTATTCGATATATCGGGTAAAATGACGCCGACCGTTGTTGTTTTCTTGCTCGCCAATCCGCGAGCTACGGCATTCGGACGATAGCCGAGTTCTTCGATCACTTTCAATACTTTTTTTCTTGTGGCTGGTTTTACATTCTGGTTGCCATTCACTACCCGGGATACGGTAGCCATGGAAACATTTGCCTCACGTGCCACATCATAAATCGTAACGGTCATTTTGCGCCCTCCTGTTCCATTCTTTCATTCAATGATACGATAACCGCTTTATGAATATCAACTCTTATTATGTATTGCAACAGCGCTTATCGGGAAAGTTCATGAAACTGTCCATCTTTAAGCCCTTATTCCATGACCTTTCCCCGCTGCCTGCCTTTTAAAACACAAAAAAGCCGGAACGAGTCCGGCTTTTGCTCATACTTTCAATTCGTACTGCTTCATGAATTTCATCAATGAATCGTAGTATTCATCGAATTGCGGCAAACTCATTTGCTGCTGTGCGTCAGAAAGTGCGACTGCAGGATCTGGGTGGACCTCTGCCATCACGCCGTCAGCTCCGATAGCGATTGCCGCTTTAGCTGCAGGCAATAGCAAATCGCGGCGGCCAGTAGAATGGGTAACATCCACGAAGACCGGTAAATGCGTTTCTTGTTTCAAGATCGGCACCGCGGAAATATCCAGCGTGTTGCGCGTCGCTTTTTCGTATGTGCGGATGCCCCGCTCGCAAAGGATAATCTGGTCATTCCCGTTAGCGATAATGTATTCAGCTGCCTTGATGAACTCATCGACCGTTGCAGACATGCCGCGCTTCAAGAGCACCGGTTTGTTGATCTGCCCAACAGCTTTCAATAGTTCGAAGTTCTGCATATTGCGTGCGCCGACTTGAACGACATCCAGGTAATCCAATGCTTCTTCCAGATGATGCGGTGTCACGATTTCTGTCACAACGCCAAGCTTATATTGATCAGCTGCTTTTTTCAGCATCTTCAAGCCTTCTAACCCTAGTCCTTGGAAATCATATGGCGATGTACGCGGCTTGTAAGCCCCGCCTCGGATCAGTTTCAAGCCTTTGTCGCTGATAGCTTGTGCTACTTGGTCAACTTGCTCTTGCGACTCAACAGCACATGGGCCGAAGATGAACGATGGTGTGCCTTCGCCGATGTTCTCGCCGTTGACGGAAACGATTGTGTCTTCCGCTTTTTTCTTGCGGGAAACGAGAAGTGCTTTACGGCTGTCCTCTTCTTGCATATCGAGTGCCGATTTGAAGATTTCCTTGAAAATATGATCGACCGTCTTTTGATCGAGTGGACCATTGTTATTGTCTTTCAATAGATTAAGCATATGACGCTCGCGTAATGGATCGTACTTAGTAGCGCCTTGCTTTTCCTTGATTTTTCCGATCTCTTGGATCACGGAAGCTCTCTCGTTGATAAGAGAAAGAATTTGCAGGTTTACTGCATCCACTTGTTCTCTAAGCTGTTCCAATTCTGTCTGACTCATTCTCCACTTCCCCTTTCAAGAGTGACCCTATAATAGGTGTCATATTAACACGATATGACCATTATAAGCAAACTATTCAGCAAAGTCACGAAATATGTTTAGCGATTCAACGCGCTAAAGCGTTTTCATGAGGAATTTCGAAGGTAGAATGTACACATGGCGGGGCGCACAGCTGTTTCAGGAAATATTTTTTTCCATAGAAAAACGGATGGAATAAATCCATCCGCTCTTCCTATTATTGCATTTGGGCTAGGCGATGAATGCTTCCATCGCTTTGCTTTTGATTTTATTATGGCTCGCATGCCAGTCAACTTGCTCGCTGGCAAAATGGAAGAGTTGAGGCGATTCATGGCGAACCCCAGTTATTTCCTCGATAGACGTCGAAAGTTCTTTGTCTTCCTGGACGACGAGATAAAGGAATAATTGATGGGGATGCAATGATGCATACTCTGAATATTCTTTCCATGCGCCTGCTGAGACCGGGCAAGTGCTGCTATGTTTCAACAGCCAATAATGCTGTTCATTGCCGACCGCTTGCTTAAGCTCATCCAAGTTTCTCACATGTACAAAGTTTTCCATTTCAACCGCTCCCAAAATTAATTCTTTTTGTTCTGATTGCTTTGTGGATTTGAAGATCCTTTTGCATTCGAGGAGCCTTGTGAATTAGAAGACCCTTTAGCATTTGAAGATCCTTGTGAAGATACAGAGCCTTTAGCGCTTGAAGAAGATTTTGCATCAGCCGACCCTTGAAGGCTTGCAGAGGCATTTGTGCCTGCTGATGTCTTCGAGTCATTATGGCTTGATTTGTTTTCTTCCTTCACTTCTTCAACCGCTTCTTTCAAAGCATTGGCTGTAGATGTGAACGCCTCGTTTCCGGCTTTGTCGCCGTTATCGACTTTGTTTTGTACAGTCTCCAGCAATTCTACGCTTTCTTCGCCTTCAGATGAAGCCGTGCCGTCATCCATCGGTGAATTGCTGCCTTTCATGTTCTTCACTTTATCGACCACTTTTGTCGACTGTTCTTTCAATTGTTGCGTGAAGCCAGGGCCATCATTTGAATCACTTGAGTCCTTCGACTGCTGTGCTTTTTCTTTGATGGTAGTCGCTTGCGTCTTCAAGTCAGCTTGCAATTCTTTTCCTGCTTTAGGCGCGAAGAACAAAGCTGCCGCCGCTCCGACAAGACCGCCGACGATCATGCCTGTTAGGAAGCCGGATCCGCCGTTCGATTCTTCGTAATCGTATAGATCGTCGTAGCGGCTTGAGGAACCGTATGATTGCGGTACATATTGGCTTTGTTCGTATTGTCCGCCTTGGTCGCTGTATTTGCCGCCTTGCGTATAATACTCGCCGTTGTACTGGGATTCATTATAATCAGGTTTCGAATAAGTATTTTTGTTTTTTCCCATTGTCCATTCCTCCATTATGTTGGTGATTTGATGGTACTAATACTGGTCGCTGCTGCCTGGCAATTTCTTTTGGCCAGGAACTGGCGTGTACTGCTCTGTGCTGCGTGTTTGGTATACTTTACGCTCTTTCCATTTATCAGCAATGCCCATTGCAACATTGCTCCACTGAACCACTTGAGCAATTTTATCTTCGTTCTGCTCAACTTGCACGCCGACGCGTGAAGTGATGTGGCGTACCGTAGAGTTCAGGTCTGTTACGGAGTTTCCGACGCCTTTGACCGCATCGACAACACCATTCAATTTCTCTGATTTGACCGTAATGTCTTCTGCAAGTTCGTTCGTCTTATGCAATAAGTTCGTCGTCTCCAACGTGACTCCCTGCAATTGGTTCTCCAGCCCTGAAACAGTGCCGGAAACTTCTTTTAATGTGTTCTTGAGTGAATTCAAGGTCATCGCCAGCGCTACGCATAAAATTAAAAATCCAACAGCGGCGACAATCGCGGCAATGTAAAGCAAGATTGACCAATCCATTCTGTTTCCTCCTTCGGTTTAGTTAAATTTCGTATACCTGTTTTCTACCCTGCCCTATATGGGTTTAAACACGCCTCTAATATTATTCGGCAAAAGCTTTTAAATGCCTCCCTACTTAACCAAACATTTTTGTATTTGCGACGCCTTTTTTGTCTCCATAAGAAAAAAGCCTAACCATATGTAATGGTTAGGCTTTTTTCGGCGTTGTTAAAACTTCTTCATATGCTTGCTGGAATTTCGTTACATCTCCAGCTCCCATGAAAAGATATACTGCATTATTGTGGATAGCCAGTTTTTCGATATCTTCCAATTGCAGCAGCTGGCTGCCTTCGATTTTTTCCTGAAGGTCCCGGATCGTCAAAGTGCCGGCTTCTTCTCTAGCAGAACCGAAGATATCGCATAAATAGACATGATCTGCTTCCTGCAGGCAATCAGCAAATTCCTGGAGGAAAGTTTGCGTACGGCTGAATGTATGCGGTTGGAAAATCGCGATCAGTTCGCGCTCCGGATACTTCTGGATCGCCGATTGCAAAGTGGCACGGATTTCTGTCGGGTGATGGGCATAATCGTCAATCAGCACACGGTCATCGATGACCGTCTCCGTAAAGCGGCGCTTAACGCCTTCATAGCTCACGAATTGACGCTGGATGATGTCTGCAGGGATGCTTTCATACTGGCATAGCGAAATAACAGCGAGTGCGTTCAACACAGCGTGGTCGCCGTACATCGGAATGGTGAACGTATGGAAGAATTCATTGCGGATAACGACATCAAACGTCGTGCCTTCCGTCGATTTGACGATATTGCGTGCCTGGAAATCATTTTCCTCGCCAAAACCATAATAGACTACCGGCACCGGCGCTTGGATTTGCTGCAAGTATTCGTCATCCCCACAAGCGATGATGCATTTCTTCACTTGCTGCGCCATTTCCTGAAACGCCTTGAAGACATCGTCGATGCTGCCGAAATAATCGGGATGGTCGAAATCAATATTGGTCATGATTGCATAGTCCGGGTGATACGCCAAGAAATGGCGGCGGTATTCGCATGCTTCCGCTACGAAGAAATGGGAATCTTCCTGGCCCGATCCCGTCCCGTCACCAATCAAATACGAGACTGGCTTATAACCGTTCAGCACATGCGCCATAAGCCCGGTCGTCGAAGTTTTCCCGTGGGCGCCGGTGATGGCGACCGATACGTATTGCTTCATCAAATCGCCGAGGAATTGATGGTACCGGATGATGGTTGCGCCGCTTTCACGGGCTTTGACCAGCTCTGGATGTTCGTCATTAAATGCATTTCCGGCAACAATTGTCATATCCTGCGAAATATTTTCGGGATCGAAAGGCAAAATCGTGATGCCTCTCTCCCGCAGCCGCTCTTCCGTAAAGAAATGCTGCGCGATATCAGAGCCTTGTACCGACTCGCCCATATCATGCATGATTTGGGCCAGCGCGCTCATGCCAGAGCCTTTAATGCCCGTAAAATGTAGTACTGTCATAAATGAACCTCCTGTGGGAGTGGAAAATTAGTCTAGTCAAACCGCCTGTGCGGAATCAATAGCTGGGTGGTTTTTCACAATGCTCCGATTATATCACAAACTATGGAGGCACTGAAATAATCAATAATTCCTGTAATTCTGGCGGCTTCTAGGTTCAACGGAACACTTCCTCGATATCGCTTTCCGTAATTAGCACCGTTCTCGCCTTGCTGCCGTTCTGTTCGGAGATGAACCCGTATTCTTCGATCAGGTCCATCAAACGGGCGGCCCGGTTATAGCCGATATGGAATTTCCGCTGCAATAATGAAGTCGACGCGCTTCCTTGCGACATGATGAAGCGGCAGGCTTCCTCAAATAAATCATCCTGTTCGGCAGGCGACTGGCTGCGCTGGATCAATTCCTCTTCTTTAAAGATATAATCAGGCTCGCCTTGTGCACGAACATGGGCGATGACTTTTTCGATTTCATCATCCGTCACGAAAGTTCCTTGCAAGCGGTTCGGCGCGGCCATGCCGTTCCCCAAATACAGCATATCCCCTCGCCCAAGCAAGCGCTCAGCTCCTTGGGTATCCAAGATCGTCCGGCTGTCCACTTGCGACGAAACGGAAAAAGCGATGCGCGTCGGAATATTGGATTTGATCAAGCCTGTGATAACATCCACTGACGGACGTTGGGTGGCGATCACCAGATGGATTCCGCAGGCACGTGCTTTTTGGGCGATGCGGCAAATGGAATCTTCCACATCAGAAGGCGACATCATCATCAAATCGGCCAATTCGTCGATGACGATCAGGATATACGGCAGATGCTGTGCCGGCTGTCCTTTGTCATTGACCATTTTATTGTAACGATCCAAATCGCGGACCCCTGTATGGGCAAAAAGCTGATAACGGCGTTCCATTTCCTCCACAGCCCATTTCAAAGAAGCGGTCGCTGCCTTGACATCTGTAATGACCGGGCTGACCAAATGCGGAATATGGTTGTAAGGAGCCAGTTCGACCATTTTCGGGTCAATCAACAGCATTTTCAAATCGCGAGGCGAAGATTGGTACAGCAGGCTCACGAGCAGCGAGTTGATGCATACGCTTTTCCCCGACCCTGTAGCGCCCGCGATCAGGCCGTGTGGCATCTTACGCAAATCAAGCGTGACCGGATTCCCGGCCAAGTCGAGACCGAGTGCTGCTTCAAGCGGTGAATCTGAAGCCTTGAAATTCGAGCTTCCGATAACTTCCGACAAACGCACTGCGCGGCTTTGACGGTTCGGGATCTCGATGCCAATCGAGCTTTTTCCGGGAATCGGCGCTTGAATGCGGATATCACGGGCCGCAAGCGCCAATTTCAAATCATCGGCCAAGTTGCGGATTTTGCTCACTTTGATTCCTTGCGCCACACGCAGCTCAAAACGGGTGACGGCCGGCCCTTGTACCGTTCCGACAATCTCCGCCTTGATCTGGAAATGGGACAAAGCTTCGATAAGGCGCTCGCCTTGTTCTTGCATCCACGCTTCATCTTTCAAGTCATTTTCAGGCTCTAGCAGATACTCATGACCAGGCAATTGATACCCGGTATAGCTTTTTTCATCATCATTTACAAGTTCAGCTGCGGTTTTCTCTATTAATGCCGT
>NZ_JAPEHT010000147.1 GCF_028823615.1 Planococcus sp. A6 | reverse complement strand
TTTCTTTAAAAAGTATGTCCGGTTGCGCAAAGCACCAGCAGTCTCTAAATCATATGCCCCTAACAGACGGGAAGTAATATAAGGCGATGCGAGATTGCAGAATTTCCGGAGTTGCCTATTGCTAAGGTGTGTATTAACCAGCGAAAAATATTCCCGGATTGTATGTTGAAAAGCGAGCGGGTCCACCGCTTGGCAGTCGGCGCAAATCCATCCTTTCTTATGCTTTCGCATCATACTAAGATTTTTACAGCTTGTGCACAGGATACCCGCATACAGCTCGGTTTCTTCTATTGAATATAAATGACACAATGGTTTTCTCTTATAAGGGGTACGAGATTGCTCGAGGAGTTTCTGAATTTCCGATAAATCATGAGGATTTCTTTTTAGGGGGAATTCCTGAAGGATGTTGAATAAATAATTGACCAATTGATATGTTTTGCAGACATGGTGTTGCTTTGGCTTAGCCAGAAATTCACAATGTTTAGATGTAAACACGACAATCCCCGAAACGGGCAAATCGATATTCTGCTGTTTGAAAAATAACCTTAAGAAACGAATATGCTTGTTCAACTGGATCGTCGGATCTTCCATTATCGTTTTTACGCCTTCTATATTGGTTCTTGAAAATTCACCGGTTTCATCATCAAAATAAAGTTGGCCGCTAATATTTTTCGATTCGATGACGATCGCCCCGCGCTCCGTCAATAACAATCCATCCACTTGGACTTTCCAGCGATCTCTTGACAAGCATACATTTCTCAAAAATTGGTGCTGTTCCTCTGTCTCGAATTCGACCAGTTTCCGGTGCAGCCTCTCTTCACCCCTTTTTCCGGCAGTTGCCTTAAAAATTTCAACTTGGATAAATTCCCGGCGCGAATGATTGTCAGGCAATCGATATAACAGCCTCTCCAGCGACTCTATTTCAGATAATAATGCTATTTCTTTTTTGCCCATTGAACACCTCCTAATATGATAGTTGAAGTATAGCATTCGGCAAGGCCTCTTTCACCACAAATTGGCGCTTATGGGCTTTTCCAATCATTTTGTTTGCGGAATGGTTATCGTTGTTTGCAAAACCCATAGATTTATTTGTGGTATTTCTCTGGCTGTTTGCCAATCGACTTATTTTATTTGCGAAATAAAAACGCTTTTTTGCACATTTCACTTCAGCTTTTAACCAATTAAAAAACCCCTCCACAAAAATTGGAGGGGTTTCAAAATTAATCGAATGTAATTTTCGTTACTGTGTCGCGGTCGAGCTTCTTGATTACTTCAATGATCAATTTTACAGCATTTTCGTAATCGTCGCGGTGCAAGATGCCTGCGTGCGAATGGATGTAGCGCGTCGCTACACCGATCGACAAGGCCGGTACGCCGTTTGCTGTCAAATGGATCGAGCCGGCATCTGTTCCTCCGCCTGCAATCGTTTCGAACTGGAACGGGATTCCTGATTCTTCCGCTGTATCGACTACCAACTCACGCAAGCCGCGGTGAGATACCATCGAAGCGTCGAACAACAGGATTTGCGGGCCGTCGCCCATCTTGCTGTTGGATTCTTTTGAGGTGACGCCTGGCGTGTCTCCTGCGATCC
This sequence comes from Planococcus sp. A6, assembly GCF_028823615.1. Lineage (GTDB taxonomy): Bacteria > Bacillota > Bacilli > Bacillales_A > Planococcaceae > Planococcus. The sequence continues at coordinate 5,870 of NZ_JAPEHT010000147.1, read as the reverse complement.
CGACATCCACTGCAAAACCGATATCCGGCTGGATGAATGAAGTCGCCGTTTTCGCGCCGCGCAAGCCAACCTCTTCCTGAACCGTCCCGACGCCGTAAACGACGTTCGGGTGGTCGACGCCTTTTAAGCCTTTCAAAACATCAATGGCAATTGCGCAGCCAATGCGGTTGTCCCAAGCTTTCGCCATCAATAGTTTATCGTTGTTCATGACCGTGAACTCGAAATAAGGAGTGACCATATCGCCTGGCGTTACGCCCCATTCTTTAGCTTCTTCACGTGAAGATGCGCCGATGTCGATGAACATGTCCTTGATTTCCACCGGTTTTTTGCGTGCTTCCGGAGACAGGATATGCGGCGGTTTGGATCCGATAACCCCTGTGATTTCTTTTCCGCTGCGCGTTGTAATCGTCACGCGCTGAGCAAGCATGACCTGGTTCCACCAGCCGCCGACCGTTTGGAATTTCAGGAATCCTTTGTCGTCAATCTGTGAAATCATGAAGCCGACTTCATCCAAATGTCCGGCAACCATAATTTTCGGCCCATCTGCAAGCCCTTCTTTTTTGGCAATCAAACTGCCTAGATTATCCGTCTCGATCGTATCGGCAAACGGTTCTATGTATTTCTTCATAACCTCGCGTGATTGGCGTTCGTTGCCTGGAATGCCATTTGCGTCTGTAAGCTCTTTCAACATTTGTTGTGTTTCATCTAATTTCGACATTATTTCGACCTCCTAAATAGTCATTGCTTTTTCAGTATATAGGAAAGCGGTTACGTTATCAAAAGATTCATTCAATACCCTTGCTGCTGGCGCTTGTAATTGGTTTCATTCTTTTCTACGTAAGCTGTCAACACTTCTTCATAGCTGAACCCGAGCGCCTTTGCTAGTGCCCCGAAGGTTTGCCATAAGCTCAGGTATTCTTCGTGCGTTGCTTGTTCTGCAAACCGGCCGACGCCTTGATGGGCAGAGAGGAACAGTTCCGTCAGCTCTTGTTCACTGGTCGGGGCTGGCCATTGTTCCAGTGAATCAAAGCCCTTTTCAATGCCAAGCGACAGGATGAAATGAATACAGTCAACATACTCCTCCAGCAAGGTATTTTTATCTGACGGCCCCTTTGTGCTCCAGAACTTGAAACATCTCGTTTCGTTGGCAAGTTCCGATAATTCTACTTGAAGTGCTAGCACTTTCTTGCGGAACACCGATTTCTCGACGTTTCTGTTCGATTGGATATAGCGGTCGAGCTCCCGCTGCATGTGAAATAATTCCTGAAGGTTCATAGACTTTCTCCTTTTCGACCAAATTAGTGAAACTTCCAAGCTTCTGTTACGTATTATACACAAGACTATCCTAGTAAGGGGGGCAATCCGATGGCATTTTTGATCCGCTTGATCATCATCGCCTTGATTATTTACTTGTTTTACCGTCTCCTCAAATTCATTTTTGACCCAAAGCGCAAGCTCGATGCAGCGCTTGAATCCGGCACTTATTATTTTCACGACGATGTGGGGAACGTCCGCAAGAATTTTTTCATCGCCATGCGCGGTGTTCTGTTTGAAGGCGAGAAATATTTAGGGACCACGAAAGAGGCATTTGATGTCGTCTCCATTTTCATCTGGACCGAAACGCCTGACAAATTGATCGGCTTCTCGAAAGAGGATTTTCATTTCCTGGAGAAGGAGATCCGCATGAATTATCCGGATGCGGACATTTCCTGGAAAAGCCCAATCGAACAATTGATGAAAAAAGAGGAAGAAGCCTGAGCTTCTTCCTCTTTTCTTATGCCATTGCGAGCCATACGAGCAAGCCGGCCTGTACCAAGGCTAAGGCAAAGAATCCGATGCGGAAATTCGTATGCTTTGTTTTATGCCTGAACAGCATCATTCCCAGGTATGCGCCGATGCCCCCGCCAATGACTGCGACAAGCCATAGGCGTTTTTCCGGGATGCGTGGCCCTCGTGCTTGCGCCTGCCTTTTGTCTGCCCACATCATGATAAAGGCAAAACTCGACATGGCGGCCAAATAAGCTGCCAAAATGATCATTCTCTTCCCTCCCGAACGGCTTCAACAAAAAAAGGCCGGCAATTAGCCGGCCTCCTTTCTATCGAACCAGGCACTAGGCCCAGTGTGAATTAGTTGTTAGATGCTTTTTTCGCTTGGTCAACCAAAGCTGTGAAAGCAGCTGCATCAGATACAGCGATTTCAGCTAGCATTTTGCGGTTGATGTCGATACCAGCAAGTTTCAATCCGTGCATCAAGCGGCTGTAAGAAATATCGTTCAAACGAGCTGCTGCGTTGATGCGAGTGATCCACAATTTGCGGAAATCACGTTTTTTGTTGCGACGGTCACGGTAAGCATAGTTACCTGACTTCATGACTTGTTGGTTCGCTACTTTAAATAGTAAGTGTTTAGAACCGTAATAACCTTTAGCTAATTTTAATACTCTTTTACGACGCTTGCGCGTCACTGTTCCGCCTTTTACGCGTGGCATATTGAATTACCTCCTGCTTGAATATGAAAAATTCGATTTTTGTAGTTGTGGGTGTTGTCTTGACTTCAACGGCCAACTCCTCGGCCTTAAGCTGCCCTTCCTGTGCGGCATAGAGCGCCGCTTCGGAAGTACATCTTAAGTCGGCCGGAGCTGAGCGGCCGTTTCCGCTTTTCGTTCTTACTTCATGTTGTAGATCAATGATTTGATGCGTTTCAAGTCGCCTGCAGAAACCAATGAGCCCTTACGGAGCTTACGTTTTTGCTTAGTTGACTTGTTTGCGAACAAGTGGCTTGTGTGGGAACGGTTGCGTTTTACTTTACCAGTTCCAGTTTTCTTGAAGCGTTTAGACGCTCCACTGTGGCTTTTCATTTTCGGCATTTCGGGTTCCTCCTAAACAATTATGCTATTATTCCTTCTCGTTGACCGGGTTCAGCATCAAGAACATGCTGCGGCCTTCCATTTTCGGGCGCTGTTCAACCGTCGCGACTTCCTTGCACTCTTCTGCGAAGCGCTCAAGGACGCGTTGTCCGATTTCTTTGTGCGTGATCGCACGGCCTTTGAAACGGATTGAAGCTTTCACTTTGTCGCCTTTTTCAAGGAACTTGATGGCATTGCGGAGCTTCGTGTTAAAATCGTGGTCATCGATGCCAGGGCTCAAACGAACCTCTTTGACGTTGATGATCTTTTGGTTTTTACGAATTTCGCGCTCTTTCTTTTGCTGTTCAAATTTGAACTTGCCGTGGTCCATGATCCGTGCGACCGGCGGCTTAGCTTGAGGAGCCACTAGTACTAGATCCAAGTTGACACGAGCTGCAATCTCGAGCGCCTCGTTGCGTGATTTGATTCCGAGCTGTTCACCATTTTGGTCAATAACCCGTAATTCACGTGCACGAATGCCTTCGTTTACATTGTTGTCTCTGCTAATAATGATCCACCTCCGGGTAGTGTCGCGAATAGCTTAAATGTGTAAACCGGACGATCCGGTTCACAGGCGCAAACAAAAAGCGGGCGAACCCCGAGGAGTTCGCCCGCCATAATATGACACATGCTAGTTGCATGTAAAAGTCAATCGTGTCTACCTGCCAACAATCGGTCGATCAGGTGAGAAGCGGGCGCTCCTGCTTGCACATATAAGTATTCAATAACCTAAATAAGAATATCACGCAGCGCTTTTACTGTCAAGCACTTTAGCGAAGTTCGGATTGGACGAGTTTAAGGAAGTCTTCGAATGGCATGCTCTCCGAGTTCTGCTCGCCATATTTCCGGACGTTGACCGAGCCGCTTTCGAGCTCCTTATCGCCGATAACGAGCATATATGGAACTTTCTGCATTTGTGCTTCGCGGATTTTGTAGCCCAGTTTTTCATCGCGCTCATCGATATCGACGCGCAATTTATGCTGCTGCATTTTCTCCTGAAGCTCTTTTGCGTATTCGCTGTGCACATCGAGCGATACCGGAATGATTTCCACTTGCACCGGCGCGAGCCATGTCGGAAATGCACCTTTGTATTCCTCGATTAAGAATGCGACGAAACGTTCCATAGTCGAAACGACGCCGCGGTGAATGACGACCGGACGATGCTGTTTGCCGTCTTCGCCGATATACGTCAAATCGAATTTCTCCGGCAACAAGAAATCAAGCTGGACAGTCGACAAAGTTTCTTCTTTGCCGAGCGCTGTTTTCACTTGAACGTCGAGTTTTGGCCCGTAGAACGCTGCTTCACCTTCTGCTTCAAAATAATCGAGGCCCAGTTCATCCATCGCTTCTTTCAGCATCGATTGCGCACGGTCCCACATGGCGTCATCGTCATAGTATTTTTCTTTATCAGCCGGGTCGCGGTAAGATACGCGGAACGAATAATCTTTTAAATCGAAGTCTTTGTACACTTCAATGACGAGATTGACGACGCGTTTGAATTCTTCTTTGATTTGATCCGGACGCACGAATAGGTGGGCATCGTTCAATGTCATTCCGCGCACGCGCTGCAGGCCGGACAAGGCACCTGACATTTCATAGCGGTGCATCAAGCCAAGTTCTGCGATGCGGATCGGCAATTGGCGATAGGAATGAATGCCTTGTTTGTAGATCATCATGTGATGCGGGCAGTTCATCGGGCGCAGCACTAAATCTTCATTGTCCATTTGCATGACCGGGAACATGTTTTCCTGATAGTGATCCCAGTGGCCGCTTGTTTTATACAATTCGACACTGCCCATGACCGGAGTGTAGACGTGGTCATAGCCCATGCGTTCTTCTTTGTCGACGATATAGCGTTCGATGATGCGACGGATTGTTGCGCCTTTTGGCAGCCACATCGGCAAGCCTTGCCCGACCTTTTGGGAGTTCATGAACAAATTGAGCTCTTTGCCGATTTTGCGGTGGTCGCGCTCTTTCGCTTCTTCGAGCATTTCAAGATGGGCTTTCAATTCTTCTTTCTTGAAGAATGCTGTTCCGTAGATACGCTGAAGCATTTTATTGTCGCTATCGCCGCGCCAGTAAGCTCCAGCGACACTCAATAGTTTGAACTCTTTCAATTTCCCAGTTGATGGTACATGGATACCGCGGCACAAATCGAAAAATTCGCCTTGTTCGTAGATCGACACTTGCTCATCTTCTGGGATCGCTTCTAGAAGCTCCAGCTTATATGGGTCGTTAATCGCTTCAAAGCGTTGCTGCGCTTCGTTTCTCGATACTTCCACGCGGACGATTTCCAAGTTTTCATTGATGATTTTTTTCATTTCTTTTTCGATGACCGGCAGATCTTCAGCTGTAATCGCCGATTCTGTATCGATATCATAATAGAAGCCGTTTTCGATGACCGGCCCAACGCCAAGCTTGGCATCCGGATACAGGCGCTTGACTGCTTGAGCCATCAAATGCGCTGAGCTGTGGCGTAGTACTTCCAATGCTTCTTCGGATTCCGGCGTGATGATCGCGATGTCGCCATCCGCTTCAAGAGGTGCTTTTAAATCGACCAAGTTGCCGGAAAGCTTGCCTGCCACCGCTTTTTTGCGAAGGCCCGGGCTAATGGATTGAGCGATTTCTTCTGTAGATGTTCCTTTGGCGAACTCTTTTACTGCGCCGTCTGGAAATGTTAATTGAATCATGTCTGCCATATGAATCTCTCCTTTGAATGATATCGGGTGAATCGAGAACCACAGGGTCTGGTTCAGCGTTTCAGGTTTTTTTGTCTAGCTTTTGCAGCCTGCCTCTCGGGTCGTAAGCCAGTTTCCCTGTGCGGCAAAAAGCGCCTCTTCGGGAACCCAGCTTACGCCTGTCGGAGGGCCACAGGATGTGGGTCAGCTAAGCGTTGCGACAGGACGTCGCGTTCTTAGCTTAGCTTCCGCTTTCAGGCGCTTCAGCTTTTCTTGGTGTCTAGCTTC
>NZ_JAPEHT010000146.1 GCF_028823615.1 Planococcus sp. A6 | reverse complement strand
GGTTCATGATTATTTTTTTACAGCTTGGTCTTTCAGCGAACGGCGCAGGATTTTGCCGGTCGTATTTTTCGGCAATTCATCAAGAATCTCCATATGGCGCGGCACTTTGTATTTCGCCAAATGCTCCGCACAATATGCTTGCAGCTCCTCAATGGAAACTGCATCGTCTTTCAACACCACATAAGCGTTGACCGATTCGCCGAAGTCAGCATCCGGCAAACCGACCACTGCCGCTTCCACAATCGCTGGGTGAGCGAATAGCACTTCTTCCACTTCTCGCGGGTAGACATTATAACCGCCGACGATGATCATGTCTTTTTTGCGGTCGACGATAAAGAAATAGCCTTCTTCGTCGATCTTCGCCAAGTCCCCTGTGTACAGCCAGCCGTCTTTGATCGCGGCTTGCGTTTCTTCCGGCATTTTGTAATAGCCTTTCATGACGTTCGGACCCCGCACAATCAGCTCGCCCACTTCACCGACGGGCACTTCATCGCCGAGTTCATTGACGACTTTGTTTTCGACATTGATGATTGATGTGCCGATCGATCCCGCTTTTCGTTCGCGGTCGATCGGATTGAAACATGTGACCGGTGATGCTTCGGACAAGCCGTAGCCTTCAGAAATACGCACGTTGAATTTGTCTTCGAAATTATGCAACAACGCGACAGGCATCGCAGATCCCCCGGAAATCGCCAAGCGTACAGAAGCGAAATCCGCCGGGTCCACATCGGGCAGTTGATACATGAAGTTGAACATCGTCGGCACACCCGCAAAGACCGTCGCCTGGGACGCTTTTGTCGCTGCGAATACCTCCTGCGGCGTGAAGCGCGGAACGAGCACAATCGTCGCACCTTGCATAAGTGGTGCGTTGACGACGACCGTCAATGCGAACACGTGGAATACCGGAAGCGTCGCCACTACGCGGTCATCCTGCGTGATTTGGAGATATTCCGCGACATCGCGCGCGTTGGAATACAGGTTGCCATGGGTCAACATCGCTCCCTTTGGTTTTCCTGTCGTCCCGGATGTATAGAGAATGACGGCATTGTCATCCTGTGAAATGTCTGCAGTCCCGCCAAAAGCATCAGAAGCTGTGAGAAGTTGCGTGAAGGAACGGACTTTTCCTTTGACTGCTTCCGGCAGCTGCGCCATTTTTTCAGCAGTTGTTGGATCCGTCTCGCAAATGACATATGTTTCCACTGCTGGTAAAGCCTGATGCGCTTTTTCCACAAGCGGCAGCAAAGCGTCCAGTGCTACAACTACTTTGGCATCGCTATTATTGACGATGTAAGCGATTTCATCCGGGCTATAGATCGGGTTGACCGGGACAGCTGTCGCGCCCAGGCGCAAAGTGGCATATAGCGAAATGAGAAAATGCGGGGTGTTGCTCAAAAGAAATGCGACGTGGTCCCCTTTTTCCACACCGAGTTCCTGCAATGCACCAGCGAATTTCGATACCGATTGGTCGAATTCGCCATAAGTTGTGTCTTTGCCCATGAACGTATAAGCAATTCTTCCAGCTTCCTGTTGTGCAATTTCGTGAACACGTTCTCCCAAATTCATTGAATATCCCTCTTTCTATTGAATGAATACTCATTCATATTTACTTTATTCATTATAAAATAAATCTTCAGACAATACAACTGCCCGCCAAAAATCTCCAGTAAAAAAGCCCCCGGAATTATCCGGCGGCCCCCTCTGGTCAATAAGCTTTCAAATGAGCGATATAACGCCAGCGAATCAAGAAAAAATAAAGGATCTGCATGAGCGTGAAACCACCAAGCACGATTGCCATCTCTGACAAAATCGACAGCTCCGCAAACTCATCCCATACGACTTGAAGCGAAATGAATGCGAAAGCACTGTGAAGCAATGCAAGCGCCCACGGCAGGAAAAACAGCGGCACAAGCTGGCGGTTAACGATTTTTCCGAGTTCCCGCTCCGTCATCCCAAGACGTACCATCAATTGGTACTGCCTGCGGTCGCGCTCGAGCCCTGTATACAACTTAAAGTAAATGAAAAACACAGCCGCCACCATCAATCCGATGAACAATAACAACGCAAAGGACGATTTAAACCAGCGGTATTCGTATCCTGGATTCTCAAAATAATAATTGAGCCCAGCAAAATTTCCGCTGACCATCGCCTCGCTGATCGGATAGCGGACGTTTTCGCCGATTGACACGGTCTCTGTCCAATCCGGCACATGGAAAGCATAATAGCGAAAATCCGATGTGCCTGGCGGATAACCCATCAACGGTTCATCCACTTTGCTGAAATCTTCATTGTTCATGATAATCGTATTGGCGTTCAAGGTATGCGCCGGAAACAGCACTTGCGGGTAGGTCTGGTCGATCGTCAGCTCCACCCCGCTCTCCACCAATTCCGTCTCTGCGTAACTTTTCTGCAGCTCACGGAGCGATTCCTGTGAAAACGGCAGGAACATCGCTTCACCGGCTTGAAGCCGTGCCGGTTCATGGCCGAGCGCAACGGCGAGACGGTTGAACTCCGACAAGGACATAATGTCGACATCATTGCCGCTTGCGCTCGATGTCTGACGCTTCACTTCCAAAGGCACGAGTGTATAGGCAAGCTGCTGTTGTTCAAGCTCACGCTTCAGCTGGTCCAATTGCTGCTGTTCGAGTGTATTGCCTTCAAAAGAAACGTATATCAACCCGAGCGGATTGCTTTGCCGGAACTCTGCTGTATAGGAAGTGAACGAGGCAAGCGTACCGACCGTCAGGAAGGCGACGGTCGAGACGATGGTCACGATAAAGAACATTTGCGCGCTGTCTTTCAACTTAACCGCCGCTTCGGCAAGCGACACAAGGCGTGTTTTATGCCAATAGATGCTTCGGCGTTTCTTATACAATTGAAGAAAGGTATGGATCGAATGTGTGAAAAACAAATACGTGCCGATCGTCGCGAGTGGCGGGACGATAAAGACCATGATGTAAACGGTACGGTCGGATACCGTCGCGGCCAGGAAATACGCAATACCCAAAAGTAACAATCCGAACGCTGATAAAGCTGGCGAATACGCCGCCTCTTCTTCGGTCTTCCAGAAGCCTACCAGTAAATCGACGACGCGTTTCGTGCGGATAAAGGACACGCTGATGAGCGAGATGATGATGAACAAGCTGGCGAATGCGCCGATGGTCAAGACGAACGGCTTCCAGGAGAAATACAGCGGCAACTCCTCTAATTGCATGATTTCGCGCCCGATCATGAAAAAGAATTTCGTGAACGCGAAACCGAAGATGATCCCTGCCGCTGTCGACAGGCCGCCGAGGATCATCGTCTCGAAAAATACCAATTTATTGAGCTGCTTCTTGCTCATCCCGAGATGCATCAAGACACCGAATTCTTTCGTACGTGCCTGCAAAAACGCGCTCAAGGAATAGAACAGGAAGAACAGCGTGAAAATGTACAGCACGATTTCCGCGATGAACATGCCACGCACAGCCAATACGCGGAATCCTTCTTCTTCGAATAACGGATGGAAGATGAACATCGAATAGATGAAGAACACCATGACCGAAAAGACGCTGGCCAATAGGAAAGCTGCGTAGCTTCTCAAATTCCTGAAAACGTTACGGAAGGCGAGTTGGCGAAAGGTCATTGACGGAGCCTCCCAATAGAGATAACACGTTGAGAATCTTTTGATAGAAGGTTTGGCGGCGCTCATCCCCGTAAATTTCATTGAAGAATTCACCGTCTTTGATGAACAGCACACGGTCGCAATAGCTCGCTGCGATCGGGTCGTGCGTCACCATGATAATCGTCGTGCCTTCCTCACGGCTCAAGCCGCTCAATAGCTCGAGCACATCCTTTGAAGCTTTTGAATCGAGATTGCCGGTCGGCTCGTCCGCGAGTATAAGCGCCGGACGGTGGATAAGCGCGCGGCCGATTGCCGTGCGCTGCGCTTCCCCACCGGAAATTTCATTCGGCTTCTTATGGAGAAATGGCTGCAAATGGAGCCTTTCCGCTAATTCTTGGACGCGGCTTTCCATTTCTTTGATTGGCATGCCGTCGAGCGTCAGCGGCAGCACCAAATTCTCCTCCACCGTCAGCATTTGCAGCAAGTTGAAATCCTGGAACACAAAGCCGAGCTGGCGCCGCCGGAACAGCGGCAATTCTTCTTTATCCAACGAATGCGGATTGATGCCATTGATGAGGATGGTGCCAGAAGTCAATGAATCGATTGTTGAAATCAAGTTCAATAGCGTCGTCTTGCCGCTTCCGGAAGGGCCCATCACTGCGAGGAATTCCCCTTTTTCCACTTCGAAGCTTAATTGGTTCAACGCACGATGCGTCACTTTTCCTTCATAGACTTTGGTCACTTCATCGATTTTCACTACTGTCATGTTGATCCCCCTACATTCTGTTCCTGATAAGGAAAGACGATCGATACGGTCGTCCCTTGGCCTTTCGATGAAGTGATTTCCAGCTCATACCCGAGCCGGTTGCATACTTCCTGCGCTAGATACAGCCCCATCCCGGTCGATTCACCGCTCAGGCGCCCGTTCTCTCCTGTAAAGAAGGCTTTGGTGACGCGCGGCAAATCCGATGGCGGAATCCCGATACCTTCATCCTGCACCGATAAGGTAATAGTGCCTTCTAGGCAACTGGCCCGGATATACAGTTTCTTATTTTCTTCGAAGGTGTATTTCACTGCATTCGTCAGCAATTGGCCGATGATGAATTTCATCCATTTGCGGTCTGTCGCCACTTGATAGCGTTCTTCGATGTCGATTTCCGGATAGACGCGGCGCGAGATGAACAGGCGCTTATTTTCCGTCACCATTTCGGATACCATGCCGCGCAGCGACGCCTGCTCGATTTGCATATCCTGCTCGAATGTATCGAGGCGAGCGTTCATCAATACTGTGTCGAGCCCTGCGCGCAAGCGGTCCACTTCTTCGCGGATATTCGCTTTATCCAATTCTTCGGGTTCCTGCAATAACAGGTGCATGACCGATAGCGGCGTCTTCATCTGGTGCACCCATTGATTGATGAATTGCAAGTGGCGCGTCTGGCCCGCATAAAGCGATTGCACTTCGTATTGGTACAGGCGATACAATTTCTGCATATACAATTCCGTCTGCAACGTTTCAGCCGAACGACCTTCCCGCTGCAAAGCATGCTCCATATTCGGCGGGTCGCTCAACAGGCGCTCATAATAACGGTAGCGCATCGCAAAGCGGACACCAAGAAAGCTGGCCAGCAGCAATAAGCTGATGATGAATGAATAGACGGCTGTGTCCGTATTGCGGAATCCATCGAGCCAGTAAAGCATCAGGATGAACCCGACGAGCAAGAATTGAAATACGATAAATGCGGCATGTTCACGCAGGAATAACCGCAGCATCATTGCTCCTCCCTGCCAAGGATCAGCCGGTAGCCGGCGCCGCGCACCGTCTCAATGAAACTCTGGATGCCGTAATCCGTTAATTTCTTGCGCACGCGGGCCATATTAACATTCAAAGTATTTTCATCGACGAACGCCTGGTCATCCCATAGCTCCTCTAGCAATTGCTCACGCGTCACCACTTTCGGATACGCGGCAATCAATAGTTCTAAAATGGTGCTTTCTCTTTTCTGGAGCGGGATCTCTGTTTCCCGGCAATGCAATTCAAGCCGCTCCATATATAAAATGAGCCGTCCTGCACGAACCGTGCGCTCTTCTTGTTTTGGTGCATATTCCCCATAAGACCTTCTTAAATGGCTTCTTATTTTTGCAAGGACGATTTCGTAATGGAAAGGTTTCGTAATGAAATCGTCTCCGCCGTTTTCCAGTGCAAATACCTGGTCCATTTCGCCTGACCTGGCGGAAATGAACAAGATTGGGCAAGTTGTCTGCTGCCTCAACTGCCGGCACCAGTAATAGCCGTCATAAGAAGGCAAATTAATATCCAAAAGAATCAAATGGGGGTCGAAGGCGGTAAACTCCTCCAAGATGCGGTCGAAGTCTTTCGCAGTTTCGACTTGGTAATGATATTTGCGCAATGTATCCGATAACAGCGAAGCGATCTTCGCATCATCTTCTACAATGAATATCCGCTGTTCACCCATGTCCCTTCCCCCTTCCGTTTCTTTCTATTCTAACAAAAGAGCCTGCTCGAAAGCAGGCTCCACAGAAAATCTTAATAAATCAACTTGAGGAAATCTTCTGTCGTGATCCCCCCGAGCAGTTTCGGGATATCGATCTCTTCAATCGCTTCAGCAAGCGCTGCGCGTTCATATTTCACACCGGTCAGTGCCTGTTCGATTTCCGCTACATCGCCGACGCCGAAGAAGTCGCCGTAAATATGCGCTTCCTGGACGATGCCTTTTTCCACTTGAAGGCGGACATCGATGCCGCCGACAGGGAATCGGTGCGAATGCTTGATGTTGAATTTCGGCGATTTGCCGTAATTCCAGTCCCAATTAGCGTAGCGCTCTCTCGACAATTCGTGGATATTGTCCCAATCTTGGTCGGTGAGTTCCCAGAAACGGACATTTTCCTCACCTGCAAAAATTGAATGCAGCACAGCTTCACGGAATTGTCCAACCGACATGTCCTGCTCCAAAAACTCTGAAATATTCGCCACGCGGCTGCGGATCGATTTGATGCCTTTCGATTCGATCTTTTCCTTATTCACTTTCAATGCCGAGACAACTTCATCCATCTTTGTATCGAATAACAGCGTACCGTGGCTGAACATTCGGCCTCTCGTTGCAAACTGTGCATTGCCGGAAATCTTGCGTCCTTCAGCGAGAAGGTCGTTTCGCCCTGAAAGTTCGGCATTGACGCCCATATCCTGCAAAGCTTTGACGACCGGTTCTGTGAACTTGCGGAAATCACGGAAACTGTTGCCGTCGTCTTTTGTGATGAAACTGAAGTTTAAATTGCCGTGGTCATGATAGACGGCCCCTCCGCCTGAAAGCCGGCGGACGACGTGGATACCGTTCGAATCCACATAATCGGTATTGATTTCCTCTGCTGTGTTTTGGTTTTTCCCGATGATGATGGACGGTTCATTGATGTAGAACAGCAGGAACGGGTTTTGGTCGACATCCATCGTTTTCAATAAATATTCCTCGATGGCCAGGTTGATGCGCGGATCTGTTATGCCTTTATTATCTACGAAATACATGATCTCTCTCCTTTTTTACTAGTGACTATCTTTATTTTAACGGAATTTTTCAAAATAATCACGGTTAAGGGTTGACGGATCTAAACTGTTATAATACACTGTGTTTATCACTTACAGTACTATAACAAAAAGGAGCTGGTAGAAATGATTGAGAACGTAGTCGAATTCTTCAAGAACTTGCCCCCGAAACAGTGTGCCACTTGCGGAGAGAAAATCGAAGAGCAGCACGAGTGCTACGGCAATCACTGCCAGACCTGCAACGAAATCTAAATAGACAA
>NZ_JAPEHT010000145.1 GCF_028823615.1 Planococcus sp. A6 | reverse complement strand
CCGCCGGCAGCGACAATGTTCGTGCCTTCTACAGGGTCGACCGCGACGTCCACTTCAGGACCGTCGCCTGAACCAAGTTGTTCGCCGATATAGAGCATCGGTGCTTCGTCCATTTCGCCTTCGCCGATGACGACGGTTCCGCGCATCGGAATCGTATCGAATACGGTCCGCATTGCTTCCGTTGCCGCATCGTCCGCTTCATTTTTTAGGCCACGGCCCATCCATTTTGAAGAGGCGATTGCTGCCGCTTCTGTAATCCGCACTAATTCCATCGAAAGACTTCGTTCCATAATTCATTTTCCTCCGTTCAATCTTTGTATATGCCATCTATATTGTAGCATATATGCAAACGCCTTTAGAGAGTCAATTCACGTCGGAACTGAGGTCGGACTTCCCGCTCGCCACGGGATCGATCGTTTCGCGGCGAATGTCAGCGCCAAGGCCCCGCAGCTTTTCGATAATGTTCGAGTAGCCGCGTTCGATGTGATAGATCTCACGCACTTCCGTTTCACCTTCTGCTAGTAAGCCGGCGATTACAAGTGCTGCTCCTGCACGCAAATCGGAAGCGACAACGGTCGCTGCATTCAACGGAGTCGGCCCGGTAATGATGGCCGCACGCCCTTCGACACGCCCGACCGCATTCATGCGGCGCAGCTCATCAATATGCTTGAAGCGCGCTGAATAAATGGTATCGGTGATCATGGAAGATCCATGGGCTTGTGTCATCAAGACCGAGAACGGCTGCTGGAGATCGGTCGCAAATCCTGGATAAACCAAAGTTTTCACGTCAATCGGCTGCAAGTTTTCGGTTTTCGGGATGTGGATCGATTCTTCATCTTCCTGAACCTCGACGCCCATTTCACGGAGCTTCGCAGTCAAGGCTTCCATATGGAAAGGAATGACGTTATCGATCGTCACGCCGTCGCCCGCAGCGGCAGCCATGATCATGAATGTACCCGCTTCGATGCGGTCAGGAATGATTGTATGGTTAGTACCGTGCAATTCATCCACGCCTTCGATGCGGATCACGTTGGTGCCGGCGCCTTTAATTTTCGCACCCATATTGGTCAACAGTGTCGCGACGTCAATGATTTCCGGCTCTTTCGCCGCATTCTCGATGACCGTCTGGCCTTTCGCACGTACGGCAGCGAGCATGATATTGATCGTGGCGCCTACGCTGACGACGTCGAGATAGATTTTTGCGCCGCGCAGTTCGTCGGCACGCAAATAAATCGCCCCGTGCTCATTGGTCACTTTTGCACCAAGCGCTTCGAAGCCTTTAATATGCTGGTCGATCGGGCGCGGCCCAAGGAAACAACCTCCTGGAAGGCCGATTGCTGCGTGCTTGAAGCGACCAAGCATCGCACCCATCATATAGTAGGAAGCCCGCAATTTCTTGACGTTGCCATTTGGCAGCGGCATGTCGACCATTTCAGTCGGGTCAATTTGCATGACGCCGTCTTCGAATGTGACGGACCCTCCAATTTCTTCCAAAATACTTTTCAATGTCCAAACATCGGATATTTCTGGCAAGCCTTCAATCGATACTGGCGAATTCGCCAAAATCGAAGCCGGGATCAAAGCCACGGCACTGTTTTTAGCACCGTTGACTTTAATCGTTCCGGACAGGCGTTTGCCGCCTTTTATTTTATAAACGTCCATTGTATTTCTCCTTTTCCCTGTCAGCCTTATTTCACAGAGCGGGTTTCCCAATCGGCTAGGAATGCTTCGATGCCTTTATCCGTCAACGGGTGCTTGAACATCATTTCAAGCACTTTCATCGGCATTGTGCCGATATGCGCGCCGTTAAGAGCTGCTTCCGTCACGTGTTGCGGATGGCGGATCGATGCGGCGATGATTTCTGAATCGATGTCGTGGATTGCGAAAATTTCAGCAATCTGCGCGATCAAATCCATGCCGTTGTGCCCGATATCGTCAAGGCGCCCAAGGAATGGGGAAACGTAAGCTGCTCCAGCGCGTGCTGCTAGAAGCGCTTGGTTGGCGCTGAAGATTAATGTAACATTGACTTTTTTGCCTTCGCCAGCTAGAACCGCACATGCTTTCAAGCCTTCCGGAGTCATCGGCAATTTCACTGTAATGTTTGGCGCAAGTTCAGCCAATTCACGGCCTTCTTTGATCATGCCTTCTGAATCAAGTGCGATGACTTCTCCGCTGATCGATCCGTCGACAAGGTCGGCGATTTCTTTCAGGCGGTCGTGGAACGAGACATCTTTTTCTTTTGCAACAAGTGATGGGTTTGTCGTGACGCCTGAGAGAATACCCCAAGCGTGTGCTTCTTTAATTTCGTCGAAGTTTGCAGTATCAATGAAAAATTTCATGTATAGTTTCCTCCTGTATGTGGAAAAAGAGACGGATTCGCCTCTCTTCCCAAGTTTTTATGAATTTGCTTGTTGTGAACTTCCGAAATCGCGCATTTTACCGATAACAGTCGCTTTGATGGCATCACGTGCCGGCGTCAAGTATTTACGTGGATCGTAGACGTCTGCATCCGATGCCAATTTTTCGCGGATGGCTTTCGATGCGGCAATTTGGCTTTCCGTGTTGACGTTAATTTTTGAAGTGCCCAGTGAAACCGCACGTTGAACGTCTTTCAACGGGATGCCTGTTCCGCCGTGCAAGACAAGCGGCACGTCGCAAAGCTGTGAAATTTCTTCCATTTCAGCAAATCCAAGGTTCGGTTCGCCTTTATATGGCCCGTGGACCGAGCCGAGCGCTGGCGCTAGGCAATCGATACCTGTTTGTTCGACAAGTGCCTGGCATTCTTTCGGGTCAGCGTAGATGACGCCTTCAGCGATCACGTCATCTTCCTGTCCGCCAACGATGCCTAGTTCCGCTTCCACGGAAACGCCCTTAGCGTGAGCATACTCAACCACTTTGCGCGTAATTTCAATGTTTTCGTCGAATGGATGATGCGATGCATCGATCATGACCGATGTGAAACCTGCATCAATCGCTTCTTTACATTTTTCAAAACTGGAACCGTGATCTAAATGGATAGCGACCGGAACTGTGATATTGTAATCATGCATCAGGCCCTTCACCATATGTACGACAGTCGTGAATCCACCCATATAGCGTGCTGCACCTTCTGAGACACCGCAGATGACCGGGGATTTTTCTTCCTCCGCCGCCTGCAGGATCGCTTGTGTAAATTCCAAGTTATTCAGGTTAAATTGCCCGATGGCATAACCGTCCTTCTTACCTTTTATCATCATTTCTTTCATCGAAACCAATGGCATTATTATTTTTCCTCCTCAGAATAGGCACAAGCCCAATATCTTTTTCACTATATCAAAAATGGCGCTGTTTCGCCACTCGGTGCCTGTTTAATCGCCAATCAGCTCGCGGACGGCATCGCGCAATTCGAAAACATCGAAGGGTTTGGTGAAATAACGCACCACTCCCCAATTCATCGACTCTTCGATCACGCCCATTTCGCCGTAAGCCGTCATCATGATCACTTTGCAATCATGCCGCCGCTTCTTGAACCTCTTCAGCAATTCGATGCCATCCATGCCCGGCATCTTCATATCCATCAGCACCATATCAGGACACGTTTCTTGCGTCAGTTCCAATGCTTCTTTTCCGCTCCCGGCAATCAAGGTCTCGTATCCTTCCCGCTCGAATACTTCTTTCAATAACAGGCGGATGCCTTGTTGATCATCTACTATTAGAATCTTTCTCACATCAGCCACTCCTTTCCACCTTTTTTCGAAGAGCAGCTCATTCTGCTATACTCGTTTTGAGGTGAACCCATTTGAAAATATTGACGACACAATTGACCGGCCTGTTCCAACGCCTTGCCAAGGAAGAAGAAGCCATCGAAGATACAGCCCGGCTTCTCGCCCAAGCAGTCATTGGCGAAGGCCGCATCCACCTGGCTGCTTTCGGCGAACTCGAAGCTGTCGCAGCCAGTGCTTTGAACGGTCCGGAAACGCTCGAATCAACTGTTCGCTACGACCCATCCGTTGAATTGTCGACGGCCGACCGGGTGTGGATCCTAGCCCGGAAAGACGAAGGCGACTCCTTGGCCTATGAATTGGCAGGGCGCGCTATTCCGTTTGCGATGCTGACAGCTGAAAGCCACGGCAATGAAACAGCGGACATCTTTCTCTCCATGAACATCGACAAAGGCTTGCTGCCGGGCGAAGTCGGCGGGCGCATCATGATTCCCCACGGGCTCGGCGCTTTGTATGTCTACCATGCAGTCAAGTTAACAATCGATGAAATGCTCGCAGATTGACGACCCGCAAAAAAGCCTTCCCTGGAATGGGAAGGCTTTTTCATCTGATCGATGCCTGCCTTCCAGGAAATGAAGCGGCTTATCACAAATTGATTACTGGTTGTCCAAAGATGCGCGAACAAACTCGCGGAACAATGGCTGCGGGCGGTTCGGGCGTGAGATGAATTCCGGGTGGAACTGGCAAGCGACGAACCAAGGGTGGTCAGCGACTTCGATGATTTCAACAAGGCGGCCATCAGGGCTCGTACCTGTGAATTTGAAGCCTGCTTTTTCGAACTGCTCACGGAATTCATTGTTGAACTCATAACGATGGCGGTGTCTTTCGTATACGAGTTCTTCCCCGTATGCTTCATACGCTTTCGAAGTCTTATCGAGCTTCGCTGGGTATAAGCCAAGGCGCAATGTGCCGCCCAAATCTTCGATGTCTTTTTGTTCCGGCAGCAAATCGATGACCGGATACAAAGTTTTCGGATCCAATTCAGACGAATGTGCACCGTCCAAGTTCATGACATTGCGTGCATACTCGACAGAAGCAAGCTGCATGCCGAGGCAGATGCCGAAGAACGGTACTTTGTTTTCGCGTGCGTATTGTGTTGCAAGGACTTTCCCTTCCACGCCGCGGTCACCGAATCCGCCCGGCACAAGGATGCCGTCGCAACCCTTGAGCGTTTCCGCTACATTTTCTGCATTGACGTGCTCTGCGTTGATCCAATCGACTTCAATGTCTGAATCGAATGCGAAACCGGCGTGCTTCAACGATTCCACAACGGAAATATAAGCATCTTGAAGTTCCACGTATTTGCCGACGAGGCCGATTTTCACGGATTTCTTCAAGGATTTCACTTTCTCAACGAGTCCGTTCCATTCCGTCATATCCGCTTCCGGCGCTTCGATGCCGAAATGATCCAGGACGATTTGGTCCATGTGCTGCTCCTGCAAACGAAGCGGCATTTCATAGATGACGTCAACATCGCGGGATTCGATGACTTCTTCGGATTTGATGTCGCAGAACAATGCGATTTTATCTTTCATGTCCTGAGGTACTGGATATTCCGTACGCACGACGATCAAGTTTGGCTGGATTCCGAGGCTGCGCAATTCTTTTACGCTGTGTTGTGTCGGTTTCGTTTTCATTTCTTTTGCAGCACCGAGGTAAGGAATCAATGTACAGTGAATGTACATGACTTCTTCGCGGCCAAGATCCGAACGCATTTGGCGAATTGCTTCAAGGAATGGCAACGATTCGATATCGCCGACCGTTCCGCCGATTTCCGTGATGACCACATCGGCTTGAGCTGTTTTCGCTGCGCGCAATAGACGGTCTTTGATTTCATTCGTAATATGTGGAATGACTTGGACCGTTCCGCCCAAATAATCGCCGCGGCGTTCTTTCTGGATGACCGTTGAGTAGACTTTTCCTGTTGTCACGTTCGAATACTTGTTCAAGTTGATGTCGATGAAACGCTCATAGTGGCCCAAGTCCAAATCCGTTTCCGCGCCGTCATCAGTAACGAACACTTCGCCGTGCTGATAAGGGCTCATCGTACCCGGGTCAATATTGATGTACGGGTCGAATTTCTGGATCGTGACGCTGAGGCCCCGATTTTTCAGAAGGCGCCCAAGAGAAGCTGCCGTGATTCCTTTCCCTAATGATGAAACCACTCCACCTGTTACGAATATATACTTTGTCATGCTCTGTTTCCTCCTCGAGTAATGAAATAAAATGTGATCGTTCTACAACTTGCAGTCCCGAATCGTGTTCAGCCAGAAAAAGCTTCGGCCATCCAAAAGAGCGGATGGCACGGGTCTTTGCCGCCGGTTGGCAGCACTAAAAAATAAAAAGCGCTCCTCCTGCAAAGCGTGCAGGGGGAGCGCGTTAGCTATACGAATCATCTCTCCTATTTTAAGGAGCCCAGTAAAATCTTATCCTGTACAGCCGTTTCCGTCAAGGTGAAAAAAAGTTCAGACTACTTCAGCCCATCCTCTTCTTCTTCCTCTTCGTCATCTTCTTCGTCGATGATGTTGCCATCAAGGTCTTCTACGAGCACGCCGACATCTTCCACTTCGTCGACATCGTCGTCATCATCTGTCGAATCGAAATCGAGATCAGCGACCGGTGCTTTGACAGCCACTTCGTCATCATCATCGTCATCGTCGTCGTCATCTGAAGAAACATCGCCATCGTCTTCGCCGAAGTCTTCGAAGTCCAGCTCGTCTTCCAATTCGAGATCCATATCATCGAAGTCATCGTCCGTCGATTTCGATTTCTTCTTCTTGCGTGCTTTGACTGTCGGTGCAGATTCTTCTTCGATCTGCTCGACCGGATACCATTCGCGAAGGCCCCAGCGGTTTTCGCCAAGGATCAGGAAGCGGCCATCAATGTTCATGTCAGTGTAATACTGTGCAAGATGCGCTTTCATTTCTTCTTCGGAGAGGCCGATCAATTGCTGCAATTCAGCGACTAGCTCTGAAAAAGTTTTCGTTTCTTTGGTTTCTTCCAAAATGGCATATGTTAAGTCGACGAACGACTCTTCTAGCAATTCTTCTTTCGTTAATTCACGGATGTTCATTCGTGCACGTCCCTTCTTGTATCGTAACTCTATCCATTATATACAAAGTCCTTGCTGTCCGCTACCGGGATTTCTTTTTTCTGCGCATAAGCTGGTCCCACCCGAAATAGAAAAAGTAGGCGGACAGGATTAAAAACGGTATCGAGCCGAGCGCTCTATTGTACAGTACAATAAGCAGCACGACCGCTACAATGATGATCGCGTAATGGGCAGCTTTGGGCATGTTGTCATCCATCTCTTTTCTCTAGAGTTTCAACTTCTTCCATTATAACGGACTTGCACCGCCAAATCGACCGAAGTGCCGGATGAGATTTGAGTTGTCAATACAACTAAGTTTATAGAGTAAATGTATGTGGGAGACGTTTCGCTCCAATGGCTGCTTTCCGGGGGGCGGGTGTTGAGCCAATGTGCCAAAATGCGCGGCACATTTGTCTCGCCAGCCCGCTCAGTCCCCCAGGAGTCAGCCATTTCCGCTCCACCTCTAAGTATAGAGTGGAAATGAAATTCATCTGTCATTGAAATTAGCATGAACAGTTTGGACAGCTTTGTAATTACATAAAGAATAGCTAGTGAACCATCTTTTCCGCTATCAACTCTAACTAGGCGTCTTCACCAGCGGACTAATACAATAAAAAAAGACGCGTCCTCGCATGCAACATCCAATGAAATCTAAAAGCCGAACCGCGTAAACGGGCGAGCCGGAGCAATGAGACGAACGTTCTTCTCGGC
>NZ_JAPEHT010000144.1 GCF_028823615.1 Planococcus sp. A6 | reverse complement strand
TTGAACACTTGCTGTTCTTCGCCTTCGGTTTGATCGTAAACGTTTTTTGAAACATGCATAAACGTATCCAAGCCTACGACATCGAGTGTACGGAATGTCGCCGATTTCGGACGGCCGATCAATGGGCCGGTAACGGAATCCACTTCACCGATCGAATAGCCGCGGTTTTGCATTTCGCGGACCGTGACGAGCAAGCCATATGTGCCGATGCGGTTAGCGATGAAGTTCGGCGTATCTTTTGCCAAGACGACGCCTTTACCTAAGCGGTCTTCGCCGAATTGCTGCATGAATTCAACGACTTCGGGAGCTGTCGCTTCTGCCGGAATGACTTCAAGCAATTTCAAGTAACGCGGCGGGTTGAAGAAATGGGTGCCGAGGAAATGCTTCTGGAAATCTTCCGAGCGCCCTTCTGACATCGCATTGATGCTGATGCCTGATGTATTGGAGGAAATGATGGTGCCGGGCTTTCTGACCGCATCCACCTTTTCATAGAGTGATTTCTTGATATCCAAGTTTTCTACGATGACTTCGATGATCCAATCCACATCGGATAATTTCTCGAGATCGTCTTCTAAATTGCCTGGCGTGATCAACTGCAAATTTTTCTTTTGTGTCAGCGGAGCAGGCTTTTGTTTCAATAGTTTTTGAGTGGCAGTCGCTGCGATCCGGTTGCGGACTGCTTTATCTTCAAGCGTTAGCCCTTTCTCTTGTTCTTCTTTTGTCGCTTCTTTCGGCACAATGTCGAGCAGCATGACCGGAATTCCAATATTGGCTAGATGAGCTGCGATTCCAGATCCCATGACGCCAGATCCGAGCACGGCTGCTTTTTTGATTTTGTATGACACGAGCAAACCCTCCTATTTTTGAATGAACACTCATTCATTTTCTGGGTAAAAAAAAGAAATACTTTCCTTCTCATTCTTAGTGTAAATTATTTTTCATATTTTCGCAATATTTAATCGGAAGATTTTTCTGCCGCTTTTATCCAAGCGCTTGGAGAGAAAGCAAAAAAAGGGTAAGATTAAAAGGACTATTAAAGGAGGCATTTTAATGAAATCCCTAAAAACAACTGAACAGTTCAACGATACAATCCAAAACGGCGAACCGGTCATCGTGAAATTCCAGGCTGGCTGGTGCCCTGACTGCACGCGCATGGATATGTTCATCGATCCGATCATCGAGCAATACGACAACTACCAATGGTTTGACGTCAACCGTGACGAACTGCCAGAAATCGCAGAGCAGTACGAAGTGATGGGCATCCCGAGCCTGCTGATCTTCAAGGACGGCATAAAACAAGCACATCTGCATAGTGCCAATGCCAAGACCCCCGCTTCTGTCATCCACTTCCTAGAAGATCAGAAAGCTTAAAGGCGAAAGCCCGAAATATTTACGAATACTATAAAGCAGAGGTGCCGAAATGGATCCGCAACAAGAAATTAAGGAATTGCAAGACCTCGTGGCGTATTACCAAGACGTCATTTACAATATGTCGGCACCGATCATCCCATCGATTGTCCCGAATACCATTCTCGTGCCGATTGCCGGGTATATCTTCCGCGACCGCTTCGAGACGATCCGGACAAAAGTACTCGATTATGCCGATAACCACCGCGATACGGAACAAGCGATCTTCGACTTCACCGGAGTGACTATGCAAGACATCCAATCGTTTGATTTCAATGAGCTCGCACTCGAACTGACCCAATTGAACAGCGCCTTGAAATTGATGGGCTTGCGTGGCATTTATGTCGGCTTCAATCCGCGTTTTGTCAGGGAAATTGTCCATGCGGGCATTCAAGTCGAGCTGGAAGTCTATACGACCTTCCGCAGCGCCTTGCAGACTTTGCTCGATGAACGAGAAGCTAAGCTGCGCTGAACCGTTTAAAAGGAGGATGCATCATGAAAGTGCTGCTGCCTTTTCAAGCAATGAACCAATACGCTGAACATGTACCGGCTGCTTACCGTGCTTCTGCATGCGGGCCCGTCACTGCTGCGTCGATTCTCCTCTACCATGAAGGTGTGGCACCGGGGATCGGGCCGCTTTATAAATACCTCGGGACGACGCCGATCGGATTGAGCGCTTTTTGCCTGATCCGGCGATTGAGAAAAATGGCCGGGCCGCGGTATGACATCAAGCGGGTTCGCACGACTGAACAGATCAAACTGCAACTCGATGCCGGCTATCCGCTCGCTGTGAAATTCGACCGTTATTTTTCAATGCGTTGGCGCCAAAAAACCACTTTCGCCTATCACTGGGTTCCGCTCATCGGATATGAGGAAACTCCGAACGATTTACTTCTGTATATTCACGACAACGGACAAAAAAACGGTGTCGTTCCGGGAAAACCGGGGCGTATTGAGTTTCGTCCAGATTTCACCGGTGTCGAAGTCAGATAAATGATTTTTCCAAAAGTCTTGCGAGCAGGCGGAATTCCCGTTCGTCGCATATCCTCACCAAATCAGAAGAATAATCCGGCACTGCGATTTCCTCGAGTGCCACATCGAGCTGGAGGTCATCTTTGATGACCGCCAGCTTTTTCGATAGCGCGAGCATGTCTTGATGCTCTTCGATTTTCTTTTTCTGAGCCGGCTTCAAGTCCTCAATATGTTCCAGGACGCCTTCTACCGAACCGTAGCGCTGGATCAACTGAAGCGCCGTCTTCGGGCCGATGCCTTTGACACCTGGATAGCCGTCGCTCGGGTCGCCCATAAACGCTTTCACATCAGCGAACTGCTCCGGCAAGATGCCATATTCTTCACCGAATCGCGCTTCGGTATATAGGTCATAGATATGGAAGCCTTTTTTCATGAAAGCGATCTTGACCGATGGGTTCAATAGCTGAAGCATGTCTTTATCGCCGGTAATAATCGTATAGTCTGCCTCGTCAGGCCATTTTTTCGTAAACGAGCCGATAAAATCATCCGCTTCGATGCCCTTTTCGCCGTAATTTTTCCATCCCAGAAGCTCAGAAACTTCACGTGCTTGGTCGAATTGATGCACCATATCTTCAGGCGGCGCCGGCCGGTTTGCCTTATAGCCGTCGAACAAGTCTGTGCGGAACGTATGCGCGCCCATATCCCAGCATACAGCGATATGGGTCGGCTTCATCAATGATTTTGCGGTGAGCACGTGGCGAGCGAATCCTTGCACACCGTTTGTCGCAAGCCCACTCTCGGTGCGGAAAAACTGCCCGACGCCTGCTGTTGCAAAATACGAACGGAACAAGACTGCCATTCCGTCGACTAGCATAATATGTGGTTTTTCCAAATAATATTCCTCCATTCAACACGATTTCCATTATCCATTATACGCGACTTTCCATAGAAAAAGGGTGCCGGACTTCCGGCACCCTTTTTTGATAGCTTATCGTTTGCGCTTGATTGCTTTGTATTCAAGGTTCAAGGCTTTATAGAACGAAGCCATCATCAATAGCATGATGAACGAGAACGGGAAGGCGGCGATGATCAATGCCGTCTGCAAGGACCCGAGCCCTCCTGCAAAGAGCAGGATGACCGCGATGGTCGATTGCGCAATCCCCCATGTCAGCTTGACAGCGTTCGCTGGGTCCAGCGAGCCGTTAGAAGTCTGCATGCCGAGTACAAATGTAGCTGAGTCGGCAGAAGTGATGAAGAAAGTCGAAATGAGCAACACTGCGACAACAGACAACAACATGCCAAGCGGCAATTCATTGAACACCGCAAATAGCGTTTCTTCTGTCAACAATCCAGTCAAATCGACGCCGCTGCTTTGTACATCGATTGCTGTTGTACCAAATGCCGCAAACCAGACGAAGCTGATGAACGTCGGAATTAGCAAGACGCCAAACAGGAATTCCCGGATGGTCCGGCCTTTGGAAACTCGGGCGATGAAAATCCCGACAAATGGCGACCAAGAGATCCACCATGCCCAATAGAAGATCGTCCAACCGTCAATCCATGAGCGGTTTTCGCCATTAATCGGAGCAGAACGGAAACTCATATTGATCAAGTTTTGGAAATAGCTTCCGAGTGAATCGGTGAACATATTGAAAATCAATAAGGTTGGCCCAAGAACGATTACTAAAATGAGCAAAGTGACAGCGAGCACCATATTGGTATTCGACAAGTACTTGATCCCTTTGCTGATACCTGACCAAGACGAAATCATGAACAGCACAGTGACGACTGCGATGATGATGATTTGCGTGAACAGGCTATCTCCTGGAATGCCGTCAAACAAATAAGCGAGCCCTCCATTGATTTGGATGGCGCCGAAGCCAAGCGTTGTTGCGACGCCGACCGCTGTAGCGAATACAGCAATAACGTCAACAAGAACACCCCAAGGGCCTTTCATGCGATCGCCGAACAATGGGCGAAGCGTCGAGGAAATAAGCCCTGGCTCACCTTTACGGAATTGGAAGTATGCCAGCGATAATGCAACTACTGCGTAAATCGCCCATGCATGGATGCCCCAGTGGAAAAATGTAAAACGCATGGATTCCCGGAACGCTTCCTGAGATCCCGGCTCAGCTGTCGCCGGGTCGATCGCGAAATGCGATAGCGGCTCTGCCGCACCCCAGAATACGAGCCCGATACCCATGCCCGCTGAGAACAGCATTGCAATCCATGTTGCAAATGAATATTCCGGCTTGTCTGTGTCTTTCCCTAATTTAATCTGTCCCATTGGACTAACAAGGAAGTACAAGCAAAAGATAACCATTACTGAAACGATCAATAAATAATACCAACCGAACGAAGTAGTCAGGAATGATTCCATATTGCCGGTAACTTCCGCAAAATGTTCTGGAGCAAGCGCACCGTAGCCAACTGCCAAAGCAATTAGAACGATCGAGATCCAAAACACGTTTGTTACTTTCTTCATATAGTCTCCTCCTTTAAATTTCTTCACAAGATATTACGCTACGGAACATTGGCGCGCTTGTCAACTGTCTGAATTATGTATCAACTAAAGCACTTAGGTTCAATATCAAATACCCATCAACCTGCGGAATGAAACAATGGAAATTAAGCCCAATTGCCTATGGTAATAGTTGGAATCCGCTTGAATGACTTCGTGCTCCAATTCTTAAACTTCCATCTCTCTTTTTCAAGTCATTCGAATCCGAGCATCTTGCCAAAACGCCCGCAATCAGAGCATTCAACAGTGCATAATCAGCATTTGTTTAGAAAAGCCACAGTTGCGGGTAAGGAAATAAGATGTCTTTATTTCAGGACATTTTCGACATCATTTAAAATAAAACAGAACTGGAGCTGAATAGATATGACACAGAAAAATACCGCAATCATTACAGGGGCAAGCAGTGGTATCGGTCAAGCTACTGCAAAGGAACTGGCAGCAAGAGGCTACCACGTCATGCTCGCTGCACGGCGCGAAGAGCGCTTAGTGGACTTGAAAAAAGAAATCGAAGCTGAAGGCGGAAGCGCTGATTATAAAGTAACCGACGTCACCTCAGCCGACGAAATGAAATCACTAGCGCAAGCGGCACTAGAGAAAACCGGAAAAATTGACATTCTCGTCAATAACGCCGGACTTATGCCATTGTCCTATATGAATAAGTTGAAACTCGATGAATGGGATCAGATGGTCGACGTTAACATTAAAGGCGTCCTTTACGGCATCGCGGCTGTTCTTCCGATCATGGAAGAGCAGAAATCCGGCCACATCTTGAACGTTTCCTCTGTGGCAGGCCATCAAGTTATGAAAGGCAGCGCCGTATACAGCGGCACAAAATACGCCGTGCGCGCCATTTCAGACGGGCTGCGCCAAGAGATCGACCCATCGCATGAAATCCGCGTAACCATCGTATCGCCGGGTGCGGTCGCAACCGAATTGACAGATACCATCACGGATGATGATGTACTCGACAGCTTCAAGAGCATGTCCGAATCGATGGAACCGCTGCAGGCGGAAGATATCGCGCATGCTATCGGCTATGCGGTGGAACAGCCATCACACGTCGACGTTAACGAAATCTTGATCCGCCCGAGACAACAGCCTTAAGAAAAAGAATGGAGACGATCTAAATGAAAACCGATTTTTCCAAGATTTTTATAAACGGCGAATGGACTTCTGGATCCAGCGATAGCCAAATGAAAAACACCAATCCGTTCACCGGCGAAGAACTGGTCACGACACAAGCAGCCGACAAGAACGATTTGGACGCCGCTTACAAAGCAGCAGAAACCGCCCAACTTGAGTGGGCGAAGGAATTGCCGCAAGCGAAACAAGCCGTCATGGAAAAAGCCATCGAAGTCATGAAAGAAAACAAAGAATTGATCATCGAATGGCTCATCAAAGAAGCCGGCAGCACGAAGATCAAAGCGACGGTCGAATTCGGCGCCTCGATGAACATCTTGAAAGAAGCGGCGACTTTCCCGTTCCGCATGGAAGGAAAAATCATGCCTTCCCAACAGCCGGGCAAAGAAAACCGCGTCTACCGCAACCCGCTTGGCGTCATCGGCATCATCAGCCCATGGAACTTCCCGTTCCACTTGGCGATCCGCTCTATCGCGCCGGCACTTGCCACTGGCAATGCCGTCGTCATCAAACCGGCGACCGATACGCCTGTCACTGGCGGGTTATTGTTCGCGAGCCTATTCGAAGCAGCTGGGCTGCCTAAAGGATTGCTCAATGTTGTCGTCGGCCGCGGTTCTGAAATTGGTGATGACATCGTCACTCATCCAACACCGCGTTTGATTTCGTTCACAGGCTCGACGCCTGTCGGCAAACACATCGGCGAACTCGCTGGTGGCGCATTGAAGAAAACCGCTTTGGAACTTGGGGGCAATAATAATTTCATCGTCCTTGAAGACGCTGATGTCGACCAGGCAGTCGAGTCTGCCCTATTCGGCAAGTTCTATCACCAAGGACAGATTTGCATGTCGATTAACCGTATTTTCGTCCACAAGGACATCTACGACAAATTTGCCGAGCAGTTCATTGAACGTGCCGGCAACTTGAAATACGGCAACCCTGCAGAAGCAGATACGCAAGTCGGGCCGCTTATCAACCGCGACCAAGTCGACCGTATCCTAAAAGACATTGACGCCACTGTCGAACAAGGCGCGAAGATCCGCCTTGGCGGCAAAGCAGACGGCAATGTCCTCCAGCCGACAGTCTTAACCGGCGTCACGAACGACATGCCGCTTGCAGAAAACGAAATCTTCGGCCCTGTCGCGATCCTCATTCCGTTCGATAGCGACGAGGAAGTCATCGAACAGGCCAATAAATACCCGTTCGGTTTGAGTGGTGCTGTGCATTCCGCGAACATCGAACACGGCACGAACATCGCCCACCAAATCGAGACAGGCATGATTCACGTCAACGACCAATCGGTTAACGACGAAGCGCATATGCCATTCGGCGGCGAGAAAGACTCCGGCCTCGGCCGCTTTAACGGCGAATGGGTGCTTGAGGAATTCACCACCTTAAAATGGCTGTCCGTGCAACATCAGCGCAGACAGTACGGGGCATTTGTGGATAATACGAAGAAATAATATGCGAAACC
>NZ_JAPEHT010000143.1 GCF_028823615.1 Planococcus sp. A6 | reverse complement strand
TCCTGGCTTATTGCCAAAGGCCAACCCAAAGCACGGCGGCGAATACCAACATGAAACTCCAATAGAACAGCGGAACAACGCCACACGCTATCTCCATCTTTCATTCCAACAAATAGCAACTACCCAAAAGCCTGCCCATCTGCAGGCTTTTTTTTTTGGCGAAAATATGGACAGCTAAAAATAAAAACGGCTAGGTGTGATTTATGTCACAGCTAAACCGAAACTTAGGTCCTATGCTAAAGGAAACAGCAAACAAGTGATGAGGTGGAAGTAATGGATAAGAAGCAATCGGACCATGATATGAATTTGAGGGGAACACTAGTCAGTGTGTTCTTCGTCGGCATCGTCATCGTTGCCATGTGGGTTGCCGTGTATTTGATGTATGTAGCGAGATAAAAAAGGAGAGATTTATCATGCATTTCCATAAATATGAGAAGATTTGGCTCAGTTTCGGCATCGTCTCGCTCATTGTCTTTTTGAGCGTCGTCGGGGTCAGTGCGTTTTCACAAAACCATACACCATCTGGAGGGATGGACACCATCGACCCGGAGAAAGTGAACGAAACAGCGCCATTCGATAACCCAGGGGTCACGCAATTGGACGAGGATACTTACCAAGTGGCGATTGTCGCACTGGCTTTTGGCTACAACGCACCTGACTTGCGGGTGCCGGTCGGCAAAGAAATCATTTTCAAAGTCACCAGCACAGACGTGGTACATAGCTTTACGATCGATGATACGAAAGTCAACATGATGGTCGTTCCCGGACGGATTACGACCAAATCCTACACATTTGAAGAACCGGGCAAGTATTTGATTCTATGCAACGAATACTGTGGAACCGGGCACCATATGATGTCTACGGAAATTGAGGTGTACTGACATGATTGCCCAACCAGAACGTAAAATCGCTTTATGGCACTTAGGTGTCGCTTATACCGCATTTTTGATCGGCACGCTCATGGGGGTGTTGCAGGTATTTATCCGAAACGACGCACTTCAGCTCCCGGCTTGGCTTGATTATTACCAAATCCTTACTGCGCACGGCGTCTTGCTTGCACTTATTTATACGACCTTTTTCATTTTCGCCTTCTTTATCACCGGCATGAGCAAAAGCCTTGGCAGCTTCGGCCCGAAAGTCCGCTTGTTTTCGTGGATCGGCCTGTGGGTGACACTGCTCGGAACGGTCATGGCTACAGTCATGATTGTGGCCGGTGAAGCTTCAGTGCTTTATACATTCTATGCTCCGCTGAAAGCGAACGGCTTTTACTATGTCGGCCTGGCTTTGGTCATTGTCGGCACATGGATCTCGAGTTTTGCGTTGGTCGGCCATTACATGGTCTGGCGCCGCAACAATAAAGGGCAATTGAGTCCTTTGTTTGCCTTCATGACGATCACGACCATCGTGTTATGGATCATCGCCTGTCTCGGCGTTGTTGCGACTGTGTTGTTCCAATACATTCCGTGGGCGTTCGGTTGGACGGATACGATCAATGTGGAATTAAGCCGTTCACTATTCTGGTATTTCGGCCATCCGCTTGTGTATTTCTGGCTGCTCCCGGCGTACATCGCTTGGTACACGATCGTGCCGAAACTGCTCGGCGTGAAAGTATTCAGTGATTCCTTGGCGCGCCTCGCGTTCGTCTTGTTCATCTTGTTCTCGATTCCGGTCGGGTTCCATCATCAATTGACCGAGCCGGGCATCTCGAACTTCTGGAAGTTCCTGCAGGTCGTCTTGACGTTCATGGTCATCGTGCCATCGCTCATGACAGCCTTCTCGATGTTTGCGACCTTTGAAATTTCAGGGCGCAAAAAAGGCGGCACCGGCCTCTTTGGCTGGTTCAAGAAACTGCCGTGGCGAGATGTCCGTTTCACTTCGATTTTCATCGCCATGGCGTTCTTCATTCCTGGTGGCGCTGGCGGAATCATCAATGCCAGCTTCCAATTGAATGAAGTCGTCCACAATACGTTATGGATTGTCGGGCATTTCCATATTACCGTCGGAACGCCTGTCGCGATGACGTTTATGGGCTTGACCTTCTGGCTCATCCCGTACTTAACGGGTCGCCGTTTCACGAAGCGCATGCAGCGCCTCGGCTTTGTCCAGATCATCACTTGGTCGATCGGCATGCTGCTCATGTCGACTGCACAGCATGTATTAGGCTTGATGGGGGCTCCGCGCCGCACGGCTTACAGCGGCTATAACGACCATCCGTCGGCGATGGAATGGTTTGACGGCATCATCTCAAACCATGTGACGATGGCGATCGGCGGTACGATTTTGTTTCTGTCTGCCATGATCTTGATGTATATCGTCATCATGACGATGTTCGTTTCGCCAAAAGCGGAAACGCCTGAACAGATGGTGGAATTCCCGCTGGCGGAAAGCGATATGTCGAATACGCCGAAATGGCTGGAGAACTGGTGGATTTGGATTGGCATTGCCGCCGCGTTGATCATCATTGCATACGCGATTCCACTGACCCACATGATCCAACATGCACCACCTGGCTCGAAAGGATTTATTACATGGTAGGAGTTGAGGACAATGTTCACGATGGTAATCGCATTAATGGCCATTTTTATCGTTTTCACCGCGATGCTCGTTGAGTTGTCGGTGACGGACGAAGACTAATGAAGAGCTGTTCCGGTAAGGTGCCGGGACAGCTTTTTCTATTCGCAACCAGTTGGAAATTGTATTTGAGCGGCATCTTCTATAGTATTTTAAGGAGAAGAAAGAGGTGGATGTGATGGGGTGGATGGACTGGGTTTTCACCGCTGTGAGCGTTATTTGGCTGGTCGAATTCATCGTTTTTAAAAATCGCGAGACCGGGCAAGGCGATCCGGTCGAAAAAAGGACATTCTTCGGAATCCTATTGTCGCTGATTGCCACCATCGTGGTTGGTTTTTGGCTCCAAGAGCTGGCAGAAACTGAACTGGCATCGGTGCTCAGGCCGATTGGGCTCGTGCTTCTTATTGTCGGCGTTAATTATTCATTTAAAATCACAATTTACACGCCACGTGACGGTTAGGGAAGGCGATAAGATCGTCAGCAGCGGCCCCTACCGCAAGCTGCGCCACCCGCTTTATACCGGCTTGTTCTTGATTGGCATTGGCATGGCACTATTCTTTACGAGCCTAATCGCGGCGATTGCCGGCGGCTTGTTGCTCGCGTTTTCACTCAATAAACGCATGCAGCACGAAGAAGCCTTGCTCATCGAAAAGTTCGGCCCCGAGTATAAGGAATGGATGAAGCACCGCGCCCGCTTGATTCCTTATATTTATTAAGCTTCAGGCTATCGTGAATAAAAAAATGGAAATCCCGGATCTTGCATCTGGGATTTTTCTTGTGGAAAAAACCAAAGTGTTTCATTTTACATCGTGTACGATTTAAATTAATATAGATCGTGTAAGATATAATTTTTGGAGGGATATAAAAATGAAACCAATTTTTGAAACGACAATGATCAACAGCGGTGGACGCGAAGGCACGGTTTATTCACCGGATAATATTTTCAATCTCGATGTGGCAAAACCAGTCGCGCTTGGCGGCCAGCCGAATACAGCGACGAACCCTGAGCAATTGTTTGCGGCAGGCTATAGCTCTTGCTTCAACAGTGCATTGGACTTCGTGTTGGAACGTGATAAAGTGAAAGTAACGAACAGCGAAGTCACAGCGACAGTTTCCTTGCTGGGCGATAAAACGGACGGCGGCGTGAAACTTGCAGTGCGCCTTGAAGTGGATATCGACGGACTGGAAGATGGCAAGAAACAGGAATATGTCGACAAAGCCCACGCGTATTGCCCATATTCCAAAGCGATCAAAGATTCAGTGGACGTGGAGATTGTCGTTCGATAAGCAGAAAAACAGGTGATGACATGGACAAACCAACCAAACTGGAACAGCAACTATGCTTTGAAGTGTATAAAGCGTCGAGCAATTTCTCGAAACTTTATGCGAAGACCTTAGAACCGTTCGGCCTGACCTTTACGCAGTATTTGGTCTTGCTCGTGTTGTGGGAAGAAGACGGCTTGACAATGAAAGAAATCGGGGGGCAACTCGGCCTCGGCACCGGCACGCTCAACCCGATCATCAACCGGATGATTCAAAATGGCCGCATCGTGAAAGAACAATCGGCTGAAGACCGCCGAGCTTTCCGGATTTCTTTGACGGAGCAATCGCGTGCGGATGAAAAGCCGATTGAGCAGGCCATTCACGACAAGATCACCAGCTGCAATTATCTCGATGTCAATGCCATCGAACTGATGAACAACCTGAAAGCCTTAAATGCATTTTTCGGCGAGATGGATCTGTGAAAATTCATGGAAACAGGAGTGATGAATGATGGGAATCTACGATATTAAGGTCACCGATGCCAGCGGGGAAGAGTACAAGCTCGAACGCTACAAAGGCCAACCGATGGTCATCGTCAACACGGCGACCAAATGCGGCCTGCGCGGCCAGTTTGACGGCCTCGAAAAGATTTACCAGCGCTACAAAGATGAAGGCCTAGTCGTACTTGGCTTTCCGTCCGATCAGTTCGGCCAGGAAGTTGGGAAAGCGGCCGATGCCGAATCGTCGTGCCGCATGACTTACGGCGTCACGTTCCCGATGCACGACATCATCAAAGTGAACGGAAAAGATGCGCATCCTTTATTCGATCATTTGACGTCGAACACCAAAGGCTTCCTGTCGAGCGGCATCAAATGGAATTTTACGAAATTCCTTGTCGACTCGAACGGCAAAGTCGTGGCGAGGTTCGCGCCGAAAGATACGCCTGATTCGATGCACAAAGATATCCAGAAAGTGCTCGAGGCCTAAACACGAACTGTTCACGAAAGCGGCGGGATGTGGTAAGCTGAACGTCACGATGAGTGAACGGGAGTGAAAGAAATGGGCAAAGCGAAAGCAAAATCAAAAAGCGGCGTAGGCCAAGGAACCGGCAAAAAAGGCTGGAACCGTTGGGAAAAAGGCAAGAACAAAGCTAAAAGTTTTAAGCCGTACACAAGCAAAGACAATAAAGAAGCCACGAACCAAAAAGGGAAACAGCCAGAAGCTGAATCTGAATGGGTCGATGGATAATCAGAGCCGCGCAGGCAATTGCGCGGCCTTTTTATTTCCCGGGAAATAGAAATGGTGGTGGAAAGCGGCGGGGATCTTGCTATGGGCTGTGCTAAAGCGAGGTATTGAAAACCAACGTGAAGCACAAACGGGCAACACTATCTATTTTACCGATGCACGCCTTAGGAAGCGATTTCCCCACTAGCCGGCAACTAACTAAAGAAGCAGAACTGATTAAACACACACAGAACAATGAAATCTCCAAGCCGCCAACCCAAAGCCCGGCCACGGCTACCAACAAGATGAACAAGCCAATCACCGAAACCGTTCTACAAGAAAGCTCACGCTGTCTTCACTGAACCCTGTCCCGGGAAGCGATTCCCCCACTAGCCGGCAACTATCTAAAGAAGCAGATTTAATTAAACATACACGAATCTATGAAATGTTTTAGCCAGCCAGCGACAAGGGTGAGCCGACGCAATAAGACAAGCGCCCTTCTTGGCTTATTGCTAAAGGCCAACCCAAAGCAGGCTGGCGACTACAAAGATGATGCATAACTAGAACACCGGAACGATTCCACAAGCAAGTTATCGCTGTCTTCACCGAAACAGAAAATTTGAAAACCTCGTATCAAAAAATAACTAAAAATTGAAAGGTTTGTACGAAAAATATAACAGCGACTAGACCCTTTTTCACTTTCTACAGGAAGTACGAGAAAATCCTTGCGGCGAAATTCGAACTGGTCTATAGTGAAACTACAAGATTTGGTGATGATGTAAAAATTCAACACCATATATAGTGATACCGCAACAAAGGTGCCCACTACGGGCTGAATAGGGAATCCGGTGAAATCCCGGAGCTGTTCCCGCAACTGTAAGCGCAGACGAACCATGAAATCCCACTGTCCAATGGACGGGAAGGGCATGGGGAGAGTGACGCGCGAGCCAGGAGACCTGCCTTTGTTGTCGTTTTGCACTTCTCCGGGAATTGGGAAGGATGACAAAGGTTTGGTTTGTGCGGCACAAGTGCGCCCACCTAATTAACTTGCGTTTATGCCCCCATTCTCTCCGGAGAGTGGGGGCTTTTTTGTTTTTATAAGGAGGAATTCGTTATGCACAGAGAACAACTTCCGGCTGGCGTATCCAGGACCATCCAGTCCCGGCTCGTCTTGCCGCCGGATACGAACCATATGGGCACGATTTTCGGGGGCACCGTCCTCGCGTATATTGATGAAATCGCCGCCATCTCGGCAATGAAACATAGCCGGCGCGCAGTCGTAACCGCATCGATCGACAACGTCAATTTCCTGTCCTCGGCAAAAGTCGGCGATATCTTGATCTTGGAAGGCGTCGTCATTTCGACAGGACGTACTTCGATGGAAGTATACGTCAAAGCGGAATGCCAGCACATCGAAAGCGGCACGCGCAGCTTAACAACCACTTCGATCTTGACGATGGTCGCAGTGGACGCAGAAGGCCGTCCGACGCCGGTCGCGAGCGTAGTGCCGGAAACGGAAAATGAAAAACGATTATTTGAGAACGCACAGGAACGAAAAGAACGCCGAATGATAGCAAACGAATACGCAAAGGAGCTGTGTTGAGATGACTTTAGGAGCAGTAGAACGCGATAGAAAAATTCAAGATGCACTAGACCGGGTATCGATGGACGAACCGCATTGGACATTTGAGGCGGCAGGATTATATTTGGAGAAATTATACGAGCAAGCGGCACAAACGCGCGGTTACAGCGCAGCGAAAAAATACGATGATTTCTACGGATTGATTTACGGGCTGAGCCGCCTTGGTATTTACTCAAAAGACTTACTCGAAACTTATTCTGAGAACGAAATTCGCTTACTGGGAAAAGAAATTGCGCCAGAGCGTGATGAATTGTTCAATTACATAGGATTATTCTTGCTGGCGGACCGTTACTTGGCAAAAGACTATGACGGACGTGTGTGGGAATTGCCGCAGGAGCGTTTTCTCATCATCGCGATGACTTTGATGCAAAAAGAACCGAAAGTGCGTCGCCTCGAACTCGTCAAGGAAGCATATTGGGCGATGAGCAATTTGTATATGACAGTGGCGACGCCGACTTTATCGAATGCTGGGAAGAGCTTCGGCCAAATGTCTTCGTGCTTTATCGACACGGTGGCGGATTCGCTGGACGGCATCTACCAGAACAACTGGGATGTCGCGCGTCTGAGCAAAGACGGAGGCGGCCTCGGAGTTTATTACGGAAAAGTGCGGGCACTCGGCTCGGATATCCGCAAATTCAAAGGCAATTCATCCGGCGTTATCCCATGGATTCGCCTGCTCAACGACACAGCCGTCAGCGTCGACCAGCTTGGCCAGCGCCAAGGCGCAGTGGCGGTCTATTTGGATGTGTTCCATAAAGACATCATGAATGGCTTCCTGGATTTGAAAACAAATAATGGCGATGAGCGCCGCAAAGCACACGATATTTTTACCGGCGT
>NZ_JAPEHT010000142.1 GCF_028823615.1 Planococcus sp. A6 | reverse complement strand
CTGCCGATAGACTCGGCAGCTGAAGGGAAACCGGTCATTGGCCGGTTTTTTCTTTTGACAAAAGATCGCGAATTTCGATCAATAGCTCTTCTTTCTTATCGAGCACTTCCGGTTCTTCTTCCGCCGGCACATCTTTTTGGCGTTTCATGCGTGTAAATAAACGAATCACCGTGAATATAGAGAACGCAATGATGAAAAAGTCGATGACGGATTGCGTGAATGCGCCATAGCGGAGTTCGGCCCCATTAAATGTATAAGTCAAATCTTCGACACTGAATCCACCGAGTAAAATTCCTACCCCAGGCATGATGATATCTTCGACAAGCGAGGTGACAATCTTTCCGAATGCGGCTCCGATGACCACCGCCACTGCCAAATCCAGCACATTCCCTTTTAAAGCGAATTTCTTAAAATCTTCCCACATAAGCTATCCCTCCTTCCAATTCTCATTATACATATTCTCCTCGAATAATTATTCTCCTTCCTCAGGCTGTGCCGATTGCTCGCGACAAACAGGCAAAGGCGGGGCGGCTGTGGTAAACTGAGGCAAATGAAACTATAGGTGTGAACATATGAAACAGAAAAAACGAAAAAAATCTTCGCTTGTTTTCCGGTTCCTCTTGTTATTGGCCTTTGTTCCGGCAGCGATCGTGGCGTTTACGCTCCTCGCTGTAGTGGCGTATTCGTATTACGGCGACACCGTCAAAGAAACGGTGCAAAAAGGACAGGACCGCGTGTTTGAAGTGCCGTTTCCGGAAGAAAACATTGCGCTTTACCAGGAAGCAGCCGATCGCTATGAGATTCCGTGGACGCTATTGGCTGCCCATCACCGCATCGAAACGAAATTTTCGACGATGGATCCATTGCTGTCACCTGTAGGGGCAGAAGGGCATATGCAATTCATGCCTTGCACATTCGTTGGCTGGAGCCACCCGACTTGTTCCGGCCAAGGGCAAGGAGAAATTCCGCAAGCGGACAAGACCAACCCGGAAGTGATCGCGAAATACGGGGGCTACGGCGTGGATGCCAATGGTGATGGTTTAGCTGACCCGTACAACTTGGAAGACGCACTCCACAGCGCCGCCAATTACCTGGCGCAAAATGGTGCGGCAGAAGGGGACTTGGAGCGGGCGATTTACCGTTACAACCATAGCGATGAATACGTAGAAGACATCCTTCATTATTACGGGCGCTTTGAAGAACAGTATAATAATTCATAAAAAAAGAGTGGACCGAAGTCCACTCTTTTTTCTGTGTGTGTTTTATGCGCGTTTGCGTCCTTTGTTCATTGATCCAAGGATCAAGCTGAGTACGAAGACGAAGATCAATGCGCCGATCAATGCTGGGATGATTGCTACGTCCCAGATTACTGGCCCCATGTCTCCTAGGAGCAAGCCGCCTAGCCATGCACCGATGATACCTGCAATGATGTTACCGATGATGCCGCCAGGAATGTCTTTCCCGAGGATTAGGCCGGCTAGCCAACCGATGATACCGCCCATAATTAGATATAAAATGATTCCCATGATTTTTCCAGCTCCTTCAAAATGTTTTATTGTTATGAGTGCTACACTCTAGGTATAACCACATTCAGGACTTTTAAAACATGGAACAGTAAAAATTATCGTATTTGGGCGCCTAAAATAGTTTCAAAGTGCCGCATGGCATAGCGGTGGCCAGCATCATCGAAACTTGCGACGGCCTGTTCGTGGATGACAATTTGGAATCCTTCATTATAGGCATCAATCGCCGTATGCAATACGCAGATGTCTGTGCAGACACCGATGATATGCACTTCTTCGATACTGCGTTCCCGCAACATCAGTTCAAGGCGTGTCCCGGCAAACGCACTATAGCGGGTTTTATCCATCCAGACGATATTCTCGTGATGGCGGTCGTATACATCCTGGAGACGACCGTATAACTTGCGGCCATCCGTCCCTTTGATGTTATGGGGCGGAAACAGCTTGGTTTCAGGATGATAGGGGTCATTTTCTTCGTGTAAGTCCACAGGCATGACCACAAAATCGCCGTTTTCAATGAACTGTTCCGTAATGAAGCACACCGCTTCCTCGATTTCCTGCCCCGGGGCACCGCATGTCAACGCGCCGTCTTCCGCGACAAAATCCACTGTATAATCCACTACCAGCAATGCTTTTTTCATTTCAATCGCCTCCTGTTTTTTCTAGTATACCTGTTTCCATACGCACTGTTAACGAATGTGAAAATGAGCGAGAATGTTGCAGTTAAATATCTTGCCAATATTCTGAAAACTAATTATAATAAACAAAACAGAAAAGGGGTGTGTTCCATGCAATATGAAAACTTGGAAAAACTCAACAAACAAGGGCTGTGGTTCACGGTCATCCACACACTCATCATTTTCAGCTTTGCGCTCGATTTTGGTTTTTTGGCCTAACAGGCGCATAAACGGAAAGGCAGCATACGAAAATTAAAACGAATCGATAAAAATCCACCCGTTCCAACTGGAGCGGGTGGATTTTTATGCGGGCGGATGGGCTTGGCGTTTCATACGCACGAGCGAATCCTTCAGCATGCGGGAAGCGGATTCGAGGGAGACGCCGAGGATTTCCTGAATCTCCTCCAGATTCTTGTGTTCGACCGCATACAAATGGTGGACGTAGGCAAAGCGGATGTCACCCGAACGCATCGGGGCGCCGACAAATTCGGCAAGTGCTTCCGTGTAGTCGGATAGCGAGCCCATCTGAAAATTGGTGAATTGGTCTTTTACTTTCGACGATAGCAAAAAGGAAGTGCCGCGCGTTTTCGCCCGTTCGATCCCTTGTTCCATCACTGCTTCTTCGTGTTCATCAAAATGCAGCGTGCAATGGTAGCCGTCTTTCTTTTCGACGTCCAGATGGAGGCCAGCTGCGTCATTCAAGAAATTATCGATGTCGATCGTCACCATATCGCGAAGGCGCAACCCTCTTAAATAGAAGACATAGAGCAGTTTGGCATTGAGCGGCAGTTTCGCGGACTTCAACACGTCCGGTTTCTTTTCCAAAAGATGGCCGTAGTCGACTTCGATGTCGTGGGGTTTTAAATCAAGCTTGTGGTTTAATTTGAACTTCGGCATGAAGTCATTCGGGATCTTGCCGATCTGCCACATATAATCGAACCAGCGGCGGATGTAGATCAATTTGCGGTTCAAGGTGCTGTCTTTGATGCCAGCTTCTTTTTGTTCCAATAGGAATTGTTGGATGTCGGAGGGGCGGATTTCATGAGGTTCCACCGATTTTTTATAGGTCTTTCGCAAAAAGGCAAAAAGCGCGCGGATCAATTGGACTTCGTGGACAACCGTGTTGGGGCTGATGCCGTTATCCAATCTGTATTTTTCATAACCGTATGGCATGGACATTCACCTCTCTAACTAGGTTTTATTCATTGTACCAGTTTTTAGGCAGAATAGAACGCACTTTCCCTTGTGGCACAAGGAAATGACTGAAAAAGTCCTTTATTCATTCATAAGTAACAAACTACTTAAGGGTATTATGAAAAAATCAAAACAAGCCAACAAGAAGCTCAAAATGGAGATGAAAAAACGAATGATAATCGACAAAGAGGGTATAAAGAAAGATAATGGGAAATAGAAATGAGGTGCAGCAATTGCAAAACGAAGAAAATGCAAGAATCCGCCATACGATCTTGAAGAAAGTCGAACCATACGATGACCAGGCGCTGAATGAAAAACCGTCAGAGAACGAATGGTCTGCCATGCAGATTTTGGATCATCTACATAAGATGGAGGAGGCGATTACAGCGGGCGTTGCTAAGACAGCGGAGAAGAATCAACGAAAAAAAGCGATGAAGAAACCAATTCAAGTCTCAGTCAGCCGCAAATTGAAAGTCGATGCGCCCAATCATACGGTGCCAGAGGACAGGTTTTTCACGTTAGAAGAAATGAAAGAGAAGTTGAACACCTCTAGAAACCGCCTGTATGAAGTCTACACGCATACCGATGAAGAGACGCTAGAGAACAATTCCATGCCGCATCCTGTTTTCGGCGATGTGCCGCTCGTCCAATGGTTCCCATTTATCGGCTATCATGAGAAACGCCACTTGGCTCAACTGGAAGAGACCTTAAGTAAAATCGATGAGAAAAAGAAATAGTCATTAGGAAAACTTATCGAAATGTATAATTTTAATGTAATTTACTTATGCACATTGTTTCGGTATGATGGAAGAGGAGAAAAGACGCGGTAACACGCCTTTTCAGAAGATTTAAAGGAGGAACACGATTATGGCAAAGAG
This sequence comes from Planococcus sp. A6, assembly GCF_028823615.1. Taxonomy (GTDB): domain Bacteria; phylum Bacillota; class Bacilli; order Bacillales_A; family Planococcaceae; genus Planococcus. The sequence continues at coordinate 3,412 of NZ_JAPEHT010000142.1, read as the reverse complement.
CAGTTTGCACAACAGCCGCACGTCGTTCGAGCTTAACGGCAAGACGTATAATTATTATCGTCTCGCAGCACTCGAAGAAGCGGGGATCGCGAAAGTATCTCGCCTTCCGTACTCTGTAAAAGTACTATTGGAATCCGTATTGCGTCAGCACGACGGATATGTCATCAAAGACGAACATGTAGAAGAACTAGCAAAATGGGGCAAAGACGCGAACAAAGAAGCTGAAGTTCCATTCAAACCTTCCCGTGTCATCCTTCAAGACTTCACCGGCGTACCGGTAGTTGTCGACTTGGCGGCGCTTCGTTCAGCAATGGCTGAAATGGGCGGCGACCCGGACAAAATTAACCCGGAAATTCCGGTTGATTTGGTCATTGACCACTCGGTACAAGTTGACCGTTACGGCACTGAAGATGCACTGCGCGCGAACATGGAATTTGAGTTCGAACGCAATGCAGAGCGTTACCAGTTCCTAAACTGGGCACAAAAAGCATACGACAACTACCGTGCAGTTCCACCAGCAACAGGTATTGTCCACCAAGTAAACCTTGAGTACTTGGCGAATGTTGTCCACGCTCTTCCAAACGAAGATGGCACATTCGAAGCCTTCCCGGATACACTTGTCGGTACGGATTCCCACACGACAATGATCAACGGGATCGGCGTTCTTGGATGGGGCGTCGGCGGAATCGAAGCGGAAGCAGGCATGCTCGGACAGCCTTCATACTTCCCGATTCCTGAAGTTATCGGCGTGAAAATGACTGGCGAACTGCCAAACGGCGCAACTGCGACGGATTTGGCACTCAAAGTCACTGAAACTTTGCGTAAAAAAGGCGTAGTCGGCAAATTTGTCGAGTTCTTCGGCCCTGGCGTTACGACATTGCCGCTTGCAGACCGTGCAACGATCGCCAACATGGCACCGGAATACGGAGCAACTTGCGGATTCTTCCCAGTGGATGAAGAAGCATTGACTTACATGCGTTTGACTGCCCGTACAGAAGAGCAAATCGCTGTCACAAAAGAATACTTAAAAGCGAACGATATGTTCTTTACTGTCGACAACGAAGATCCGATCTACACGGACCTCGTCGAAATCGACTTGACGACAATTGAACCGAACTTGTCCGGCCCGAAACGCCCACAAGATTTGATTCCATTGTCGCAAATGAAAAAAGAATTCAACACGGCAATTACCGCTCCGGAAGGCCCGCACGGCTTCGCGTTGGATCAAAACGAAATCAACAAAACAGCGACCGTTAAATTCAACGACGGCAAAACAGCTGAAATGAACACTGGCGCTTTGGCGATCGCTGCGATTACGTCTTGTACAAACACATCCAACCCGTACGTTATGCTCGGTGCTGGATTGGTTGCGAAAAAAGCAGTTGAAAAAGGCTTGACGCCGCCGCCATACGTGAAAACGTCACTGGCACCAGGTTCGAAAGTCGTTACAGGCTACTTGAGCGATTCTGGCCTTCTTGACTACATGAACCAAATCGGATTCAACTTGGTCGGTTACGGCTGTACAACATGTATCGGTAACTCCGGCCCGCTCCTTCCTGAAATCGAAGAAGCGATCGTTGAAAACGACTTGCTCGTTTCATCCGTATTGTCCGGTAACCGTAACTTTGAAGGACGCATCCATCCGCTTGTGAAAGCAAACTACTTGGCATCCCCGATGCTTGTTGTAGCTTATGCACTTGCCGGTACAGTGGATATCGACTTTGAAGTGGACCCAATCGGTCAAGACCAAGACGGCAACGATGTATTCTTCAAAGACATCTGGCCTTCAACTGAAGAAGTGAAAGACGTCGTGCACAACACGGTAACGCCTGAATTGTTCCGTAAAGAGTACGAGCATGTCTTCACTGAAAACGCAGAGTGGAATGCCATCGAAACAAACGACGATTCCTTGTATGCATTCGATGACAACTCTACGTATATCCAAAACCCGCCATTCTTCACAGGCATGTCGAAAGAACCGGCACCGATCCAGCCGCTATCTGGCCTTCGTGTCATGGCGAAATTCGCTGATTCAATCACGACGGACCACATTTCACCGGCAGGCGCAATCGGCAAAGATACACCAGCTGGATTGTACTTGCGTGAAAACGGCGTTGAGCCGCGTAATTTCAACTCTTACGGCTCCCGTCGCGGTAACCACGAAGTCATGATGCGTGGTACGTTCGCCAACATCCGCATCCGTAACCAAGTCGCACCAGGCACTACTGGCGGCTTCACGACATTCTGGCCGACTGGCGAAGTTATGCCGATCTATGATGCATGCATGAAGTATCAACAGCAAGGCACTGGCCTTGTGGTTCTAGCCGGTAAAGATTACGGCATGGGCTCTTCCCGTGACTGGGCTGCTAAAGGAACATTCCTTCTAGGCGTCAAAACAGTCATCGCGGAAAGCTATGAGCGTATCCACCGTTCGAACCTTGTGATGATGGGCGTCTTGCCGCTTCAATTCGTCAACGGCGAAAGCGCTGATTCCCTTGGTCTGACAGGCCACGAAACGATTAGCGTCAACTTGTCCGACGATGTGAAACCGCGCGACGTACTGACGGTCACAGCTACTGCTGAAGATGGCAAAGTAACGGAATTCAAAGTCCTCGCACGCTTCGATTCTGAAGTGGAAGTCGACTACTTCCGTCACGGCGGCATCCTGCAAATGGTGCTCCGCAACAAATTGCTAGAAGCATAAAAAATAAAAAGGCTGCCTTCGGGCGGCCTTTTTATTTTGGGAAGAATCATCCGAAAAGGATCTCGCAAGCTGCGAGAAACACAGCTTCAGGGCCTTGTGCTTTTTGATCGCAAGGCATGTCCTGTATACTAGAGGAGAGGTGAAGGAAAATGTACATAAGTGATAAAGAAATTGAGATCCGCTACGCGGAAACGGACCAGATGGGCGTCGTCTATCACGCCAATTACTTGATCTGGCTCGAGCTCGGGCGCACCCAATTGATCGAGGATCTCGGGTTTACGTATGCCGGCATGGAATCGCAAGGATTCTTGTCCCCGGTGACGGATATCTCCATCCAATACAAAGCAGCGCTGCGCTACGGGCAGAAAGCACGCGTCAAGACCTGGGTGGAGTCTCATGGCCGCTTGCGGACGACATATGGCTACGAAGTGCTCCACGAGGATGGCACACTCGCTGCAAAAGCGACCTCTGAGCATGTTGTGGTGAAAAAAGACAGCTTCCGTCCCGTTCCACTGGCGAAAGTGGCCCCTGAATGGGATGCCAAATACAAGGAAGTGGTGAAGGGGGCAGAAGATGGCATTCGGAATCCGACGACCTGAATTGGAGCGCTGGAAACAGGATGTGCAAGACGGCCAGATCTCTTTTCTTACCCATTACTGGGTAGATCACCGATTCCCCGGCTGCAGCACAGTCACGAAAGTGGGCTGC
>NZ_JAPEHT010000141.1 GCF_028823615.1 Planococcus sp. A6 | reverse complement strand
CCGTCTCATTTTATTAAATGTTACCCTCATAAACGTTGATACGATTCATCGCACGTTTTAACGCCAATTCCGCGCGTTTGTAGTCGATCTCATCTTTTCTTGCCTGAAGAAGTGCTTCAGCACGTTTTGCAGATTCCTGCGCACGCGCCAAGTCGATCTCAGTCGCAGTTTCTGCTGATTGAGCAAGAATCGTCACTTTTTCAGGGCGGATTTCAAGGAACCCACCGCTTACAGCGACCAATTCCGTCGAGTTTTCTTTCTTTAACCGGACTGCGCCGATTCCAAGAGGAGCTACTGTCGGAATGTGACCAGGCAAAACGCCCATTTCACCGGTTGCTGTAACTGCAATCACCATAGAAACTTCTGAATCGTATACTGGGCCGTCGGGAGTGACAATATTGACTGTAATGGTCTTCATTTTTTTCCCTCCTGGTCCCTGATTTTAGACTTCTACGCCCATGCCTTTGGCTTTTTCGATAACTTCTTCGATGCGGCCGACTAGGCGGAAAGCATCTTCCGGAAGGTGATCGTATTTGCCTGCAAGGATTTCCTGGAAGCCTTTGATCGTTTCCTGAACTGGAACATACGAGCCTTTTTGGCCAGTGAACTGTTCAGCAACGTGGAAGTTTTGAGACAAGAAGTTTTGGACGCGGCGTGCACGGTTAACCGTCAGCTTGTCCTCATCGCTCAATTCATCCATACCAAGGATCGCAATGATATCCTGAAGCTCTCTATAACGCTGCAAAGTTTCTTGAACCTGGCGGGAAACACCGTAGTGTTCTGTGCCGACGATTTCAGGAGACAATGCGCGGGAAGTAGAAGCAAGTGGATCCACCGCTGGGTAGATACCCATCTCAGAAAGTTTACGCTCAAGGTTAGTTGTTGCATCAAGGTGGGCAAACGTTGTTGCCGGAGCCGGATCCGTATAGTCATCGGCTGGAACATAGATTGCCTGGATCGATGTTACAGAACCAGCGCTTGTTGTCGTGATACGCTCTTGCAATTGACCCATTTCAGTCGCAAGTGTCGGCTGGTAACCAACCGCTGAAGGCATACGTCCAAGAAGGGCGGATACTTCAGAACCTGCTTGCGTGAAGCGGAAAATGTTATCGATGAACAAAAGAACGTCTGCGCCTTGCTCATCACGGAAGTATTCAGCCATTGTCAAACCTGTCAAAGCAACACGCATACGTGCGCCAGGCGGCTCGTTCATCTGGCCGAAGACCATTGAAGTTTTCTTGATAACGCCGGATTCGCTCATCTCGTGGAACAAGTCGTTTCCTTCGCGCGTACGCTCGCCAACACCAGCGAATACAGAAAGACCGCCGTGCTCTTGTGCGATGTTGTTGATCAATTCCTGGATCAAAACAGTTTTACCTACACCGGCACCACCGAAGAGGCCGATTTTACCGCCTTTGATGTAAGGGGCAAGCAAGTCAACAACTTTGATACCAGTTTCAAGAATTTCAACTTCAGTGGAAAGGTGCTCAAACGTAGGAGCAGAACGGTGAATCGGGTCACGGCGTTCTGTTGCCGGGATTTCCTCACCCAAGTCGATTACTTCACCAAGTACGTTAAATACTCGGCCAAGTGTAACATCTCCGACAGGAACAGAAATTGCTCTGCCCAAGTCGGTTACTGCTGAACCGCGCTGCAATCCGTCAGTGGATTCCATTGCGATGGTACGAACTGTGTCGTCGCCAAGGTGCAAAGCTACTTCAAGAGTCAAAGTAGTTTGAGCTTGATTGGGACGATCGATAGTAACGGTTAGGGCGTTGTAGATCGCTGGAAGCTGTCCGTTAGAAAACTTAACGTCTACAACCGGACCCATAACCTGAAGAACGTGTCCTGTGTTCATGCTGTTCCCTCCTGTCTTACTTTTATTGAACCTATTTAAAGCTCATCGGGCCTAAACGGCCGTCTTCGCTTTTCTCTGTGTCTAGCTGCAGCGCCTAGCTCCTCGGGTCATAAGCCAACTTCCCTGTGCGGCAGAAAGCGCCGCTTCGGAAATTCGTCTTATGCCTGTCGGAGCTGAACAGGCGCTTCCGCTTTTCTTACTCTAGTGCTGCAGCTCCGCCGACGATCTCTGTGATTTCCTGAGTGATCGCAGCTTGGCGTGCACGGTTGTAAACAAGCGTCAGATCGCCGATCAATTCTGATGCGTTGTCTGTTGCGCTCTTCATTGCTGTCATGGAAGCAGCATGCTCACTTGCTTTGCCGTCCAGCAAGGCCCCAAAGATCAAGCTTTCCGCATATTGTGGAAGAAGAACTTCCAGAATCGCTTCTGCTGATGGGTCGAACTCGTAAGAAGCAGTCGATCCTGTTGGCTGAATGTCAGTCAACGGCAGCACTTTCTTTTCGGTAACCTCCTGGGAGATGGCAGAAACATAATGGTTATAGTACATATACACTTCGTCATACGTACCTTCTGCGAACATACCAACAGCTTTGCGCGTTATTTCCTTGATATCCGCAAACGCTGGGTGGTCTGGAAGCCCGACTGAACTTTCGATGATGTTATAGCCTTTCTTCGCAAAGAAGTCACGGCCTTTCCGCCCGACGCTGAGGATAACAAATTCGTCGCTTGACGTATGACGCTCGTTGATTTTCGCCATGACAGTACGCAAGATGTTACTGTTATAGCCGCCAACAAGGCCACGGTCAGAAGTAATGACCAAATATGCCGTTTTCTTTACAGGGCGCGCCATCATCATAGGATTGGACACGTCGCTAGAACCGGCTGCGATCGAAGCGACCACATCCTGGATCTTTTCCATATAAGGAACGAAAGCTTTCGCGCTCGTTTCCGCTTTATTTAACTTAGAAGCAGAAACCATCTGCATCGCTTTCGTAATTTGGCTTGTTTTCTTGGTTGACGTAATTCGTGTTTTTATATCGCGTAAAGATGCCACTGGTATTTCACCACCTTGTTATTTTTTCTTCCGATCCTGCCAGGGAGCTTATTCTGATTTTGCGAATGTGTGCTTGAATTCGTTGATTGCTGCACCGAATTCTTCGTCAGATGGCAACCCTTTAGTTGAGCGGATGGTATCCAAAACATTTGTGTGGTTAATATCCAACCAGCTAGTCAATTCAGCTTCGAAACGAGTGATATCTTGTACTGGAATATCGTCGAGGAATCCACGAGTCAATGCGTAGAAGATAACAACTTGTTTTTCAACTTTGATTGGGCTGTTCAAGTCCTGCTTAAGAACTTCAACTGTACGTTTACCGCGCTCAAGTTTTGCAGCTGTCGCTGGGTCAAGATCTGAACCGAATTGGGAGAATGACTCCAATTCACGGTAAGCTGCCAAGTCAAGACGCAAAGTACCGGCAACTTTCTTCATCGCTTTGATCTGAGCTGAACCACCTACACGGGATACAGAAAGACCTGCGTTGATCGCTGGGCGAACACCGGCGAAGAATAGATCCGATTGAAGGAAGATCTGGCCATCCGTAATCGAGATTACGTTTGTTGGGATATAGGAGGAAATATCGCCTGCTTGCGTTTCAACGAACGGCAATGCAGTGATCGATCCTGATCCGAGTGATTCGTTCAACTTCGCTGCGCGCTCAAGAAGGCGTGAGTGAAGATAGAAAACGTCACCTGGGTAAGCTTCACGGCCTGGAGGACGACGAAGCAAGAGTGAAAGCTCACGGTAAGCGGAAGCTTGTTTTGTCAAATCATCATAGACGATCAAAACGTGCTTGCCATCGAACATGAAGTCTTCAGCCATTGTAATACCAGCGTAAGGAGCTAGGTATAGAAGTGGCGCTGGTTGAGAAGCAGACGCTGTAACAACGATCGTGTAGTCAAGCGCACCGTTTTTGCGGAACGTCTCAACAACGTTACGGACAGTCGACTCTTTTTGGCCGATTGCTACGTAAATACAGATCATATCTTGGTCGCCTTGGTTCAAGATCGTGTCGATTGCGACAGACGTTTTACCAGTCTGGCGGTCACCGATGATCAATTCGCGCTGCCCACGGCCGATTGGCACAAGAGCATCGATTGCTTTAATACCCGTTTGAAGCGGTTCGTGCACGGATTTACGTGCCATAACGCCTTGTGCTGGGCTTTCGATAGGACGGGATTTAGTCGTGTTGATCGGTCCAAGGCCATCAACTGGCTGTCCTAGTGGATTTACTACGCGTCCGATAAGTTCTTGTCCTACCGGTACTTCCATAATACGGCCAGTTCGACGTACTTCATCGCCTTCTTTGATGTCTGAGAATGGCCCAAGGATGATGATACCAACGTTGTTGGCTTCCAAGTTTTGTGCCATACCCATTACACCATTAGAGAATTCTACAAGTTCTCCAGCCATGATGTTGTCGAGGCCATGAGCGCGAGCGATACCGTCACCAATTGTGATGACTGTACCGACTTCGTCAACTTTCATCTCTGATTGATAGTTTTCAATCTGTTGCTTAATCAGATTGCTGATTTCTTCAGCTTTGATGCTCATGTATGTCACCCTCTCATAATTTCATTAGTTAACCGATCAATTGACGTTGCAGGCGGGCAAGTTTGGTGCTGACGCTGCTATCAAAGATGCGGTTTCCGATTTGAAGGCGCAATCCACCGATCAACGATGGGTCGATTACGTTTTCAATCCGTAAAGAATTCTTGCCGATGCTTTTCGCGAAAGCCGTGGAAAGAGATGCAGTTTCTTCTTCCGTCAATGGACGGGTTGAATAAACTGTTGCATCCTCGATTCCCTGCTCTTCGTTCGAAAGCTTGATATATGCTTGTGTCATATCACTGATTTCGTTCATGCGTCTGCGATCACCCAACATCTGAAGTGTATTCAAGACGTATGTGTTAACGCCCTGAAATACTTCGTTGATGAGGTTTGTGCGCTTTTCAGATGAAAGTTTCGGTGACACGATCAATTGGTAAAGTTCAGGAGTCAACTTGAAAACTTTACGTACTTCACGGAGATCCTGTTCGATTTCCAAAGTCACATTGTGTTCTTTGGCTACCTGGAATAATGCCGATGCGTAGCGCTCAGCGACTTGGCTCATTGCACTTCGCCTGCCTTCGCAATCGTTTCGTTAATCAACTGACGGTTGTCTTCCTCAGAGATTTCCTTGTCCAATACTCTCGTAGCTGCCAACAAGGACAGAGCCACAACTTCTTCACGTACTGCTGCGATCGCTTTTTCGCGCTCGTTAGCAATTTCTGCCACTGCGGATTCTTTCATGCGGGCAGATTCAGCACGCGCTGTCGTAATGATTTCCTCACGAGAAACTTCGCCTTGTTTCTTGGCATTTTCAACGATTTCCTGCGCTTGGTTGCGGGCATCCTTCAAAAGGTTGCGCTGCTCATCAAGCATTTGCTGTGATTCCTGACGGCTTTTTTCAGCAGTTTCGATCTCACTTGCGATCAGATCTTCACGCTGCTGCATAACGCCCATCAATGGACCCCACGCAAATTTCTTCAACAGGGCCATTAGGAGCAAAAAGATGACCAATGTTGCGATGATGTCTCCAATATTCAAAAACTCCCCGGTTGCACCGAGTACGAGGTGATCAAAAAACACGATTGTTTCACTCCCTTCAAGAGCCTAAAATACTTTTTCTTCTATTTATATATACTACTTAAAATCGTTAGATGTGCTGTCGAAATCCAAAATGCATCATACAAGCATAAATGGCGAAAAACATGCCGGAGCATTCTCGCCATTTAGCTTTTCAATAATAAATTGCTTTGTCTAGCTCCGCTTCACACGATGTCTAGACTTCAACGGCCAACTCCTCGGGTCATAAGACAGCCCAGCTACGCGGCTCTCGCCACTGCGCTGGTCTGTCTTATGCCGGTCGGAGCTGAACGGCCGTTTCCGCTTTTCTTTATTAACGGTTCATTACGATGAACGCGATAACTACGGCGATGATCGGCAATGCCTCGACCAAAGCTACACCGATGAACATTGTTGTTTGAAGAACGCCGCGTGCTTCTGGCTGGCGAGCGATACCTTCAACTGTTTTTGAAACGATAAGTCCGTTACCGATACCTGCACCTAGTGCTGCTAATCCTACTGCAATTGCTGCTGCTAATAAACCCATTTTAAAATGTCCTCCTCAGGATAATTGTTTTTTTTGTTTTGCCCGAAGGCAGTTTATACTCAATGGTCTTCGCTGACTTTATGCGATAAATAAACCATTGTTAACATAACGAAAATGAACGCTTGGATAGCCCCGATAAAGATCGAGAATCCTTGCCATGCCATCATCGGCAAGATTGCACCGACGAATCCGAAGATACTTGCTGAAGCAAGCCCTGCCAACAACGTAAGCAAGATCTCACCAGCGTAGATGTTACCGTAAAGACGCAGACCGAGTGTCAGCGTATTTGCGAATTCCTCAATGATTTTAAGCGGGAACAAGAACGGCATCGGTTTCAGGAAATCTGAACTGTAGCCTTTCAAGCCTTTCAGCTTAATACCATAATAATGGCTCAAGATGATGATTGTTGCAGCCAATGTCATTGTCACGACTGGATCCGCTGTTGGTGATTTCCACCAAAGGTCTCCGTTGACGACAACAGCAAATGGGAGCCCGAGCATGTTCGAAACGAAGATGAACATGATCAGCGTAATTCCAAGAATATGGAATCGTCCGCCATCCCGCCAGTCCATATTGCTTTTAATGATTCCTTTGACAAAGTCCATTACCCATTCCATGAAGTTCTGCATGCCTGTTGGCTTCAGCTTCAAGTTGCGGGTAGCGAAGAATGCGATAAGGAAAACAATAAGAGCGGCTACAAGCAGCATCATAACGTTCGATAGGTTGAACCAGATGCCGAATATCGGATCTTGATACATTGGAGCGCCATGATCCACGTTAAATTCACCTCTCTTTCCACTTTCTTTAATGGTGTTTCATGTGATAAACGATCCGCTCCACTAAAAGGAGACCATAAGGGATCATCAACCCGATTACCGCACTGACCAAGTGTATGTGCTCAGCGAACAAAATAGCGATCGCCACAACGGCTACACCTGATGCGAACCGTAATGCCGTTCCGAGAGAACGGACTTTCGAGCCTTCTTCCACCGCCCGGTCGAATTTTTCCATTCTCCGGACCAGGATCCACATATTATAAATGCCGAACAGAGATCCGACGATTAAGCCTGCGAACACTTCCGGATAAGGAGTGACTCCCCACCCTAAAACGAACACGGCGAGGATGAAATACATCAGCCTCTTCAATCTTTTATAGATCTCTTGAAGTCCATCCATTTTTTACATGTCTCCTGATTCGAATTTTCGGACGGTCTGAAGCATCGCCCAAACCCCGGCACTCAGGCCGACGAGCAAGCAGATGATCAAAAAGAGCGGGGCGGTTCCGAATTGCTCATCAAGCCACATCCCTGTAAAGACTCCGATTAGTACGGACCCGACAAGTTGTGAGAGAATGACGGAATAAATCGCCATTGCTTGTAAGGGACTTTTTTTCGGGTGCATGATAAACCCCTCGAAATTCATAATGATTTGACATTCACGCCCATAAAAAGAGCAGTCGCATCTGGCTTTCAATAGCACATCCATTATGTATGAAAACCCTCTCATGCAGACCCTTTGTAAGCATACAATAGGGGTAAAATCATGTCAATTACATGTAGTGAAAAACTTCACAAGCAAAAACCCACCGACATATGATTGACAAATTTGTTACAAGAAAAGCGAGAGCGGCCGTTCTGGCTCGACAGGCGCAAGGCAGATTCCCGAAGCGGCGCCTTTTGCCGCACAGGGAAGTTGACTTGCG